>CAKZJF010000061.1 GCA_936941205.1 uncultured Candidatus Altimarinota bacterium
TTTCTGGAGTTGCATTTCTGTATTTTCTCAGTCTCCTTATGACCCTCTGAGGGTTTTATCCAGAAATCATAAGTTTGGGGGTTTTTTATATATTTCCCGGTTTTGTTTTTTCTTTCTTGCTCCTTGTATATTGTTTATTGGACTATCATTATATTATTAATGCAAAAAATCCTATTTGATTACGGGTTACACTTCTTAGTATTTTAGCAAGTATTTTTACTGTTATTCTTATCGTTCATTTTGGTTGGATTAATCTTTCTTATATAAAAACTCACTGGTAATATATGCGTATATTCTTTTTAGTGGCCCTTCTTTTCCTTTCTTCTTGTTCTCTTCCTGTTGGAACCGATACAACACAATCAAGTCTTATTCCTTATGACTGAGGCCAATTTACTATACAGGTACCAAAAAGTTGGAATGAAGCAAAGAAACAAGATATTCCTCTCCCGAAAAATGGAACTGTTGTTTTAGCCTATGTATCACCTGAAATTACGAATGGATTCTCCAATAATCTTCTTATTATAAAAGAGAAACTTACGGGACTTATGAGTTCAAAAAAATATAGTGAACTCAATCATATTCAAACAACAAAATCATATCTTGAATATACCAAACTCCTCGATTCTAGTATACTTTTCTCTGATGGAGATGAAAGTAAGGTATATGGTTTTGAAGCACGATATAATCAAAATACTCCTCGAAAGAAATTCTTACAAACTTCCAAAATTTGTACAGATACGGTATATCTCATGACTGTATCTATATCGCTTGAAAAAGATATTACAAAATATAAAGAGATACTTCAATCCTTTACATGTAAATAATAAATATCTTTCAAAAAAACTCCTCATATCAAATATATGGGGAGTTTTTCTCTATAGAGAGAGAAAATATATTATAAGAACCTATAAATAAGAAAAAACAAGTGAATATTTGCATATTAGAAAAAAGTATGTTACCCTATATTTGCCTAGGTTTATTTCTTATTTATTTTATTTCATTGTATGAAATCCAATACCAATACATACAAGAAGAGATTCAAGCAACGCCTATTTGCTGGGATCGCACTTGTCGCAATGACGCAAAACGTCTTTGCAACCACGGGTTTTAGTATCCCATGAAATGGGACAACTGATACCTATAACATAACCATTACTGGTCCTGTCGATCCCGGAGATGTAATCACTCTGGAATATGATGGTACAAATAGTCCACTATGAGGAATATGTAATGCTGCGAGTTATCCAATAAGCTATACCGTTTCAGGTATTGATACTGAGGATACGATTAAGAATCAACTCATTACTGAGTTAACTAATTGTGATACAGCCTTAGATAGTGCTGTAAGTCCTGATACATATATTACAGCAACTGATGGTTGACCATGAGTTGTAAATGTAGTATTTGGACCAGCCTTTGATACACAATATACTATTACTACAAATGTTACCCCTGCTGCTGGTGGAGATGTTACTCCTCCATCACTTACTGTTCCTGGGAATTTTACAACTAGTTCAACTGGTGGGACACTTTCTGGAACGGTTTCTGATGTTGAATCAGGAATAAGTGCTGTCAATGTTGAAATTACTGATCCACTTGCAGGTGTAAATACCTATAGTGGGAATGTGGTCGGTGGAAATTGGGATTATAACTATGCTCTCTCCGCTGGAACTGGTACTTATAATGTGCTTGTTACCGCTGTCAATGGTTCTGGTCTTACCACAACTTGAGCTCACACAATTACCCTGAATGAAGCAACTGATGTTACTACTCCAGTAGTAACAATAGTTGGAGCAAATCCTCAAACTATTGTTGTAGGAGGTACATTCTCTGACTCAGGTGCTGAATGGGCTGATAACGGAAATACCGGAGCTATTGCTCTTGGTGATACTGGATCACTCAATCTGAATCAAACTGGTAGTTACTCTGTAACCTATACATACGCTGATCTTGCTGGAAACACTGGTTCCCAAGTTCGTACAGTAAATGTGGTAGATCTTCCTCCAGCAGATACAAATGCTCCTACCCTCTCTATTAATGGTGGACTGAATGCAAATACTCAATCAAGTACACATGTACTTTCTGGAACAGTAAATGATTGAGAAAATACATACCCAATCAGCCTTAATATATCTGTTTATAAAAATGCACTTCTTATAGGAAGTGGACAGGAAACGGTTGTCAGTGGAAACGCATGGAGTCATTCCTATTCATTCCTCAATGGAACTGGTACATATACATTTAGTATAACTGCTACGGATGGAACTGGCAACGTCTCAGGTGCCACAACACAAGATATTGCTTATACTGTTCCTGTAGTGGTACCTCCGGTTGCTCCAACTCCGGTTGCCCCAACTACTATTGCTGGAACTGGTGAAGTAGTGAATCTTGCAGCAACTGGATCTTCTGGTTCAACATTCCAACTTGGAAATAGTGTCACTTTAAAAAATGAAACTAGTGGGACACTTTTAATCCCAAGCAATACTGTTATCGAAGTTCAAGGAAATGATTGGGATGGATTCCTCTATGTAACCCCAGTAGCGAGCGGTGCGAGTGAAAATGCTACTTTTGCTGAACTTCCTCTTACTGCTACATCAAGTACAACATACACCGTACATGGAACAACTGAAGTGGGTGCAAGTGGAACATCTCTTGCTGCCTCAGGTGGACTCTTTGATATTACTGTTCTTGTTCCAAATGCAACCATCGGTGCTATTCTTGGAATCTATCGATCAAATAATGGAGCCTCATGGATTGCAAATAATCCTGATGCTACCTGTACAGTAGACGGTGGAAAAAATTGTAACTTTAAAAGTAATCACCTTTCCTACTTTACTACAGTAGAATCTACTTCTGTAACAACTCCTACCACTCCTACTACCACTCCTTCCAATTCAAACGGAAATGGTGGAGGTGGACTTGGTATCGCACTCAAGAATACTACAATGAATTCAGCGCCAGCAGCAAAACTTCTTACTCAAGAAAGTATTGTTGGTGAATCATCTGAAACTATTGTATTAGATTCACGCGAAACTGTAACGATTGAAAATAATAAATTTACGGAAGGTGAAAAAGTTCGTGTTTTCATCAAAGATGAAAATGGAAAATTGAAACAAGTAGCCTATGTGCCAGTAAAAGATGGAAAGATTACATTTAAATCTCTCTACCAAGGTAAATTTGTTCTCAAGAACTTTAAGCCTGGTATGAAGGTTTCTGATTCATTCTTTGCTCTTGGAAATAATGTTCAAACGAAATAAGAAATAAACCAATTTATGGAAATATATTGTCTGAATAGGAATTATTTCTGCATATATCTCTAGCATGAATATATGAATGCGATATATCGAATATTCTTGAAATATATAATCATATACCTTCAAGATTATCTCTTAGTATTGATTCATTCCATTCAATGGGATATATCCAGTATACATAATTACTCCTCATTTGATTATTTTCATACAAAAACACCCAGTTATATATAACTGGGTGTTTTTCTGCACAAAAAAATCCCTTCAAGATATGAAGGGATTTTATAGATATTATATGGTGCCCGGGGGGGGACTTGAACCCCCACACCTTTCGGCATACGCACCTCAAGCGTACATGTCTACCATTCCATCACCCGGGCGAAATATAGTGGTGCACCCAGTAGGGCTCGAACCTACAACCAACGGCTTCGAAGACCGCTACTCTTCCAATTGAGCTATGGGTGCAAAAGCGAACTCTCTAAGAAAGCTCGCGAATTATAGTATCTTTTTGAGAGAATGCAAACCTTTTTTACTTTTTAGAACCGCTAATATCATAGAGAAGAGGAGCGGCTATACATACAGATGAATAGGTTCCAACCATTGTTCCAAATATAAGCGCAAGCATAAATCCCTTGAGGGTTTCTGGTCCAAAGAAGAACATAACAACAATCACGATTACTACTGTCATCGATGTAAAAATAGAACGTGTAAGAGTATCTACTATTGAGGTATTAATAAGCTGTCCAAATCCTCCCATTTTCTTTGCTCCATGTTCACGAATATTAGAACGAATTCTATCCATAACAACAATAGTATCATTGATAGAATATCCAAGAACCGTTAACATAGCGGTAATAAAGAAGGTATCAATCTTAAATTCTGGAAAGAAAAAAGAGGTGATCACATACAAACCAAAGGCAATAACTACATCATGAATAAGAGAGATACCTGTTACTACTGCGAATGGCCAACTTGCCATATTTTCAATAGATCAACGAAAGGCAAAGGCGATATACAATGATATCATCAAGATAACAAGAACAAGTGTAAGGTATGCTGTATTCTTAATATAGGCACCAAATGCCTCACCGATATTTATATAACGAGAAAGTTGAGCATTGGAGATTTTATTGGTTATTTGATTTTTAAATTGAGTTTTAATGGTTTCCATATTTGCTTCATTCATTCCCTCGATACGTGTAAAACCAGCTTCTACCACAAAAATATCCTGACCAGTAATACGATAAGCGGTCACATCATTTACAACCGTTTGTCCACTAAATAAGACCTCTTTTTTTAACTCGAGAGCAATAGCTTTAGCATTTTTTACAGCCTCATCTACATTTCAACCGCTCATAGTGTATTCAATCTGAACACCACCTGTCATATCAATACCGAGATTCAAAGGAAAAAAGAATGGAGAGAGAACCGAAATCAAAAGAAATACTCCAGAAATTCCATAAAAGGCAGTACGTTTTTGAATGAAAGAAATCATACGAAAAATAGAAGAAAAAATACAGGAAATTTATACGATGAAGTCGCAAAAAGTCAAAAGAAAAGGTTGAAAAGGCTTGCGGATTGTAAAAGAATGGGGTATACTTAATATGAATTCAGACTCAACTTTGTTCCCAAAAAATCCTATATGCAATACAAAATTCCTGTACAAATAGAAAATGAAGACACTATTATTGGAAATCTTTCCTTACGACAGATTATTATTATGATGGTATGGTGATGAATTGGATACAGTCTTTTTAAGTCTTTGGAGCCCAGGATTGGATGAGAAATTGCCCTCATTCCTGCTGCTACCTTCTGAATAGTCGGAATCGTCATTGCTCTCATGAAAATTTCTGAAATGACATTCCTTGCTGTTATGTTAAATTTTATACGATTACAACTCACCAGTAAGGAACGAAAATGGGAAAAATGAGTAGACAGCTTCTCTGAACTTGAAATAGGCTATGTACTTCCTGTCAACTCAGTGCAAACAAAGAATCTTTCAAAATGATCTATTGATGCCCTCATGAATCAAGACTCACATGATAAACTTAACAAAATATAATTCATTCATATCGTATGGCTGAAGATAAAACAACAAAATCAGTACTCAATCCGAAAAAAAGCACAAAAGATACCACTACACAGCGATATCTCCCTTTTTCTGAAATCCGAGATAATGTTATGATCTTAAAGGATGGCTCATCCCGAATGGTACTTCGAGTTCATGCACTCAATTTCAATCTTAAAAGCACAGAAGAACAAGATGCCATTCTTCTTTCATATCAACGTTTTCTGAATTCTCTTCGTTTTCCTATACAAATTATCGTCCGTTCGCTCAAGGTTGATATAGAATCCTACATCAATAAATTAAAATGAGTAGCACTCAAACAACCAAATCCACTGCTTCAAGAACAAACCTATCGATATATTGATTTTCTTATGAATCTTATCGATCTTGCACAAATCATGCGAAAGGATTTTTACATAGTAGTTCCATTTGATCAGGTGGAGAATGAGAGTGTAAAATCAAATGGGATTATGGGCATATTCCAGTCATTTTGGTCAGCTATAAATAATGAAGATTCTGTGGCAACCATGCGACTGAATAGACAAAGAATCGAGGCATTAAGAAAATGAAATACAGAAAGGATGAATACATTAAAAACCTGACTTGAATCCATAGGATTACGCAGTGAAGAGCTTAAAAAAGATGAGCTTATAAAGCTTTTATATAACTACTATAATCCTCGGGTTAATGTAGAGGCTTGACTCAAGGCAAATATAGATAGTGTAAGTATACAGTAGGTAATTTTGATTTTTATGTCAAATCGAGATATTGGAAACAAATGAGAAGACATAGCAGAAAAATATCTTAAAAATCATGGATATTGTATCCTTGAACGAAATTATACTATTCTCTCATCAGAAATTGATATCATTGCTGAGTGAGAATCACATATTGTGTTTATAGAAGTAAAATTACGAAATACCCCTTGGTACGGACATCCACTTGAAACACTCACCAAAAGTAAGCGCGTATTCCTCTATAGAGGAATACGCGCTTACTGTATGAAAAAAAATATAGATATAGATCTTTGTAGAGTAGATTTTATTGGACTTCTCAAAAAGGAAGACGGTACTGGGTACCGTCTTTGGCATATAAAGTGAGTAGAATTGTTTTAGTTATGCACGCATTCGAATATCTTGATCATTCGCAGCTGGAGCATCAGAAACGCCAGCTATAAAAGCCTGTCGAGTCACTTGTTGTACTGTCTGGACAGATGAAACTTCTTTATGTAAGAATGCTTGGTACGCATTTTCATTCGATCCATAGGTAGTATATTCTTTCGGATTATCGACCCCAAGAATATTTTCATAACTCATATCAAATCAAAGATCTCGTAATTCTAGCATATACGGATGACGCATAATGGTTCGTTCATACATATCTTTCCTCTCTTCAAGGGTCGTTTTTTCAGCAGCTGTCGCACCTTTCAATTTATCTCGAAGCCATGCAACTATTTCTTTATTAATATGAGAAAATTGTCATTTTTGATACTCTGTATTTCATTGAAATGTTTCAGATTTTTTAATACTTTCAAGGTACGGAATAACGGCAGACTTCCAAAAATATTTATAATCAGTCTCATTCATGTCACCATGCTTTGGTACTACATTGATTTTTAAATCAAGGTAATGCTTTAAGGTATGATATGTAAATCCTGTTGATGAATCAATCGGAGAGTGAGATGATATAAATTGCTCACTATGTGAATATCCCCCCATATTTCTAATAGATTCATTTGGATGGGCAGAAGAAGGAGCATATTCATGAGTACCATCGAGCTCTCGAATATAACGAGCAAATGTTGTTCGTACAATGGGGTCACGATGTTCTTTTGACTGAATAGCAATAAGTGGATCAGAGAGTTGAAGTACTGGGTGAATTATTTTCCCATAATCTAACCAAAAATCATGGATTACTTCATAAATATTTGGATTGTTGAGCTGTTCTGATCGATCGAGTTCAATCATTTTAAGACGAGTACGGGCCTGTTCTGGAAGTTTACCAGAATCAACTAACATATCTACTACCGTATGAACTACTGACTGATACACTCAAGCAAGAGAATCATTACGTCAGAAAGTAAAAGCATGGTATGGATTTCACTCAGCATCGGTAAAATTCTTAAAATCATTCAATGTTTCTGGATGAGCCATTTTTGTTACATTACTCATAGACCAAACAAAGGCTGGACCCATGGAGCTTTGTCCAGGCCATTTCCCCATAGTTCCTTTTATATTTCCAAGCACCAATGACCATTCACCTGACTTAAAACGTGAAATTGTATAAATAGCACGATCCTTTGCTCCAAGTTTTTCACTCGATTCTCGTTCTCATTTTTGCTTATTTTTCTCGCGAGCCTCACGAACAGTGTTTCCAAATACCCCAGGACCACCCATGGCCTGAATATAGATATTATTCTCATGATTAAACTTGAAAAAACGATCAAGGAGAATAATTTCATTTAACGTGTTAGAAGTTTCGGTATTTACTGCAGATTCTCTTTCTTGACAACGCTTATATTCATAAGCAGGATCACATCAACAAGCTCGCACAATACGATCAAACCAGATATGTCCTTTTCCACTCAATTTATCAAGATTACTATCCGCATAAAGCTCACCAGTAGCTTCAAGGGTTACTAACAGTGCAGCCAATAAGTGTTCTGGTCGAGAATTGGAATTCTCTATAATATGAACAATCTCTGCTCGCATACGGGCTCATTTAAGATTTCGTATACTTCCCTTCTTTTCTTCGATTGTTTTATTTACATGCTTTGAATAATCCATCATCGCATGATTTTCCAGCATACTAAAACCAGGAATCTTGGATAATTTCTTTGACATCTTAAACATCGATTCTGCAGAGCGGAATTCAGCCCCTTCTTTCAACATATGTTCAAATGTATGAAAAATCATGCCACCTGCTTTCCAAAAATCATACGGTGTTTTCCAATTCATGACCCTTCCTAGAAAACCGCCATGCATATGAAGATGTGGTGCCTCATATTCTTTTACTGCATCCGGATCGGAATCAAGAAGAGAAGTTAACTTATAACCACGTACCCATCTCATTAAATGACGAAAGGACTTGTCAGCATGTTTTGCATATTTCTTTGTTTTCTTATACTTTACTTCACCATCTTCTTTATTTTCACGTTTTACATCTGAAACGGGTTCAAGAATATTTACTGTATTTAATCCAGTAATTTCAACTTTAATAATGGCACCATTGGCATTTTTAAATCCAAATATTGGACTTTTTGAACCATCTCACTGTTGCATTTGAAAGCTATTTTCATGAATACTAAGTCCAGGTTCAGAGAATGCTTCTAGAAATGAATCCCCATCATGAATCGGTTTCATTCGTGCAAATGTCTCATGTTCTGCTCGAATTCATTCAATAAAACCAGTGAATGGAATATTTGGATATATTGTTCCGTCTTCTGATTGAAGAGAGATAATTTGTTCTGTATAGTTTATGCTATCCACTTTTAAAATATCATATTCATCTTCTTCTCAAAACTGAAAATACGTTCCAACCTCAAATGCAATATCACGATGTGATGGATCAAGTGAATCAATTCTTGCTTGAAATGCCTCTGGATTCGAAAGTTCTGGCTCAGGTGATATCTCTGGAATACGATTGGTTAATTTCATATGCTCAAAAGCTGCCTCATCCAATATGGTTACTTTTCCTCATCGAGACGTATAGGTTTGAAATTCTTTTACAAGATCAGCATACAAAAGTTCTTCTGGCGGAAGTTGTGGAGCTCAGATTTGTCATCCAGTATAAGAAATACTTGAAACCTGAATATGTTTAATCGTTTCAGGAGGATTCATAGTATCTACCCCCATAATCTTCATAAAAAACTTTCAGCCCTGGGGGGTTTCATAACAAATAATTCCCCCTCTTTCAAAGTTTTCTAATCCTTTTATGAGACATCCTTGTCATGAAGGATCTTTCAGAGTTTCACGAATATATGCGTTAAATTGTGAAAAATCTTCAATATCAGGAGGATTCTCATCTTGATTCCCTCCTCGTAATGATTGAAATCATTCATACAATGCTGCATTCAGATCTTCCTTAAAAGAAATAAAGAAATCATCTACCAAAGTATCGAGAAAATCAGTGGAATCAGTACGAATAAAGAATTCTGGATTCCCATCTAATAAACTGGATATAAAACGGTCAAGTTCCTCATGGCTTGAGAATACAGATTCATCTACTCCTCAAAAATCAGCATCAATTCGTTGAATAATAAGAATTTTTGCTCTCTCAATATCAAGAAAATTATGCTCTATCAAAAATCCAATAGAAACACGGGGAAGAAGTTCTTGTATGAGGAATTTTTGCTTTTCTCTACTTGAAGTATCAAGAAGACTTAATAAAAAAGAACAATCATCCTCTGTTACTACTCAAGTAACTTGAACTTGACGCATAAGACTATGAAATCTATCCAATAAAACAGGATGAATAGAATCTGAAAATCAAAGATGCTCAATAATCCCTGCAATATCACGAGGAGCAATGCCTCTATCAATTCACAAAACAAATTCACGACGAATATGTATTTTTCTATTATACATCTTCAGTTGCTCAAAGGATAACGTTTTAATGCTTGAAAGAATAGAATTCTTTTGGGTAGCATCTAATACAAATTCCTTTTGTATAACATGTTCTAATGCCATTCGCTCATTATTAATCTGCAAACCTGCTTGAAAAATCATATTTCGAATTCGCTCATTTGAAAACAATGAAGTATCATCGAAAATTCCTGATGGTATAGATATAAAGTCGTTCGTACTTCCAACCGCCTGTTTTTGAGCAAGAAATTGAGAAGCAAGATTTCTGACATGTAAAATTCCATCTTTTCAGAGAGCTTTATCATAAAATTCTGTAGCCTGATGAGAACAGATAGCAGTATCAATCAGTTCAGTAAGGAGTTGATGAGCGGTAGCAAGTGCATCTTTTGAATTCCCCTGAGTTCACTGTTCATTAATCGCTGCATCTCACTGTGTGTGAATTCATGTATCCATATTGACTTTTTTAAATTATGATTTTATTATATATAAAATATATAGGAAATGCAAATAAAAAATCCCCTTATACAAGGGGATTTTTTATATATAAAACTCTCAATTACATTGCAGTACCAGTAGCAGTAGCACCAGAAGCTTCTACAGTAGAAGTTGTAGTTGTAGTTTCAACCATACCAGTTGCAACCTCAACCTTAACTTCAGCACCAGTAGTAGTTGTAGTTTCAACCATACCAGTTGCAACCTCAACCTTAACTTCAGTACCAGTAGCAGTAGCACCAGAATTTGTATCAACTGGAGTTACTTTAGCACCACATGATGCAAGAAGAAGAGTAGCAGTAGCAACAAGAAGTAGAACTTTCATAACGAAGAAAATAATATAAGTAAATGTGAGTCGAGTATATAGAATGGTTTCCTAAATGCAACTATTTTTTCGAGTTTTTTTACAAGTTTTGCACATATTATTAACTATACATTATTATGTATAATATACAATAGAATAAGTATTGGCTCTGGGGAGGGAATAAGAAAAAGAAGGGATCAATAAAAAAATAATTTGATTTTTCTCTCTATTTTACTAGAATTCTCCCCAATAACCTCATGGAGTAATAGTGCACATACTCTTTCAGGTATACTTTTTCCGTATAGGACGAATGTATCTGAAATTTGGCACTTTACTCGAAAGAACACAACCTTTCTTGTACTTATGTGCAACGAAAGGTTTTTATTTTATTACTCTTTTTTTATGTCAAAAAAGCTTGAACTTCTTATGCCTGCAGGGAATCTTGAAAAACTCAAATACGCGCTCGCCTATGGTGCAGATGCTGTATATGCTGGAGTACCTATGTTCTCACTTCGTGCCCGTGAAAATCAATTTACGTGGGAAACACTCGCAGAAGGAGTTGAATATTGTCATTCCCGTGGAAAAAAAATCTATTTTACTGCGAATATTTACGCACATAATACGAAAATTAAGCCGTTTATGGCTGCTTTTGAAAAAATGCAAGCACTCAAACCAGATGCTTATATTATGAGTGATCCTGGACTTATCTATCTTGTACGAAAAAATTTTCCAGAAGCAGAAATTCACCTCTCTGTACAGGCAAATAATACAAACTGGGCACAGGCTGAATTCTGGAAATCACTTGGAATCACTCGTATAATCCTTTCTCGAGAACTCTCTCTGAAAGAAGTAAAAGAAATTCATGAAATGTGTCCTGATATCGAGATTGAGTTCTTTGTCCATGGGGCTATCTGTATGGCATATTCTGGACGATGTCTCCTTTCTAACTACTTCTCACATCGAGATCCAAATCAGGGAACCTGTTCTCATTCATGTCGTTGGGAGTATAAAGTATTCAAAAAAGATGCAAGTGAGGAGGAGCTCTATGATTCTACTGGGCGTCCAGAGGATTATATTCCACTTCAAGGGGAATTTTACCTTGAAGAACGAGAACGTCAGGGAGAAATGATTCCAATCGATGAAGATGAATATGGAACTTATATTATGAACTCTCGAGATATATGTCTTCTATCCTATATGCAGGAACTTGCCGATGCAGGTGTTATCTCATTTAAGGTAGAAGGAAGAAGCAAGACAGTAAACTATCTTGCTTGAGTAGGACGTGCATATCGACCAGCTCTTGATGCAGTGGAAAGTGGTGAAAAATACAATGATGAAGAACTCGCTGAAGAAGTTTTTGCTATATCAAATCGTGGATATACTCCTGGTTTCCTTGTAGGAAATCCTGGAGAAAAGGCTATCTACTTTGAAAAAAATCTCGATCTCCACGAAGAGGATCCAGTAGGTATCGTAAAAGGCTATGATGAAACTCGAAAAATGGCTCGTATCGAAGTAAAGAATCGTATCGATATCGGAGATGACCTCGTACTCCTTTCTCCTTCTCAACGATTCAAGTTTGCTCTCACAGAAATCATTGCTGACCCCATCCTCCTTGGAGATGTGAAATCAGATAAAGCCAGTTCTACTGAAGTTCCTGCCAATGGAGAATCTCGAGAATCAGGACATGGAGGACATATTGATCTCTGGATAAATGTTCCGGAAAAACCAGCTGACTATGCTATCATTCGAAAGAAACGTACACTCTAGAAATTGCTAAAAATAAAAATCCCCATTAATCTATAATGGGGATTTTATTAACTTCTTCTTTGATAGTGCGATTTGCCGTACATAGGAGCACATGTACATTCTATTGCCTCACACACCGTACATGCCTTATGGATATAGAGTTTTGCAACTCGTCCTCAAAACTGTCCTCGTAAGTTATCAATAGTAGATTCTTGTTCCTCGGGAGAAAGAGTTCGAATTCTTTTTAATTCAGCAAAAGCTGCTCGTTCTAATTGCATAGTACCAATCTTATAATATAATCTATTTTAATGTATTATATATACATTAAAATATCAACTCCGCAAATAATACGAAAATATCAAGAAATGCAATAATTTTTTCAAAGTTGTTATATCATTGTTACAGTTTTACTCACAAAAGAGTTGTCTACATCTATTATCAAATATAAGATCAGGGAATCAATTCTGATAGATATTATATGCAAATAGATGTATAAAAATCAAAAGAATTCCAAGCTGCAAGATATGTGCTTGATTGAGTCCAAATAGTCATTGTTTTGACTCCAATTTCCAGATAAATGGAAGAAATAATGTCATACAAAAAAGCGCAAGCAAATTGCTATAATTTTCATTTATATAATACTGTAAGATAAAGAAAAGTATCCCAATCCCCATACCATGGAGAATATGTCCTATTTTTGTTCATGGAACTGTTTTTGGATCAGTAATCATGAAAAATATAAATACAAAGAAACCAGGATTAAAATATATCAGAGCCTGCTGCCAGGTTGTTTCCTCTGTAAAGAATGCAAATATGAACGCTTGAGTCAAAAAAAATGAAAGTGTCGTTATCCATATGGGTATATGCATAAGGCGCTGTACACGAGTCGATATCAAAGCACCCAGAAGAAATATAGCTATATATATGAGGATCGTTTTTTCAGGGGTTGAGTAGATTCCCCATTGGAGTGGGTTTGTCCAAGCAATGAGAGGAAAAAATATAAGACAGAACGTAACCGCCATATTGGATGGATTCATAAAATGTCGCCCTTCCTGTGTTGTGAAAGTATATTTTCAGAGAATCGCAAGTGCACCAGCAAGGATATAGATGATGATTTCATCCGATCGGAGAAAGAATGATATACCCCATAAGGCATTAAATGCACCAGAAAATCGTATACTTCCTACTCAATATTTATATATTTGAATAGCAATTTCTAGTATTAAAATTGTTCAAATAGTTGCGAGAATTTTATAAATATCAAGGTAAAATCCGTAATAGAGAACCCCTATCGATAATACAAGAGCGACAATGGCCGTTTGATTGGTTTGAGCATTATACCTGAGTCATTGAATAATAGCCCTAAAAATCGCCTGTACATCTGAAAATATCTTTGAAGATGAAATCATACTCTGATAGGGAAAAGAAATATTGTTCGACCATATATAATCAAAACTATATAAAATATAATCTCATATAGTTTTTGGAATTAAACCCGTAATAATCCACGAAATCCACGAACGGCATAATAGGAATCTGCACCATTATGGTAAGTAAATACTTGATTATAACGTCGATCGCAAAAGAGTGCTCATCCCCTTTCTCGAATAGATGAAGGGGTATATATCCAACTCGAGGTTTTTACATCAAATTCACCCAACTGTTGGAGTTCTCGATACTGTTCTTCAGTTAAAATCTCTATACCGATATCAGTAGCCATATCGGTAACGGTACTCTCTGGTTTATGTTCTTTTCTGGATTCCAAAGCCTCTCGATCATAACAAAGACTTCTTCGACCTTTTGGAGACTCTGGTGAACAATCGCAAAATATATATTCTTCTGTTGTTGTATCATATCCAATAATATCAGGTTCACCACCCGTTTGCTCCATTTTAAGAAGTGAAGAAAGTGTATTGATATTGTTTTCCATTCTTGTCTGAATATCCTGCCAATCGAGATTCTCATGACGAGACATATTTTTTTCAAAACGAGTTTTTAGGAGCTGAATCAATTCAGTTTGTTGTTCGAAAGAAAAAGTTAATGAGGCCATATGTTGCTATGAATGAATATTCTATAGAAATAGTATATGCTGGGATTATAAAATACAAGTTTTCAATAATCGAACCTAAAAAAATCTCCTCAAAGCCACAAAGTGACGATGAAGAGCTCATATTAAGCGAGTATGGTGAAAGAAACTTCAAAGGTTACATTCGTATATCTATCATAAAATGCGCAAGCACCGATATATAAACAGATGGACCACACAGTTTGTCTCTCTTTGTAGGGAAGAGGTAAGAAGACTTGAAGAAAGAAAAAAGTTCTGACAAGTTCTGACGGAAGGAAATTAGTACAGAATTATCTCAATGAGATAGAAAATGGTTCTCATTTATCATGAGTATACACGAGGTTAATTATAGATAATTAATAATATTGCATAATTATAAATATTATTTATAATAATAATGTCACTAACCATAGGAGAATTGACATGAAAAATGTTTGGCCAACTGACTGGCGTTATATCGGAGGTATCATCCTCAGTTGCATCGCCACTATTGCTATAGGTTATTTTCTATGGCAATGGATTCCAGAATTGTTGAAATGGTTCATTGAGATTCTCGGATACCCCTTCTGGGTGGTGTTCACGAAGTTTCTCAAGATCGAAATCAATCAG
Organism: uncultured Candidatus Altimarinota bacterium; assembly: GCA_936941205.1. GTDB lineage: Bacteria > Patescibacteriota > Gracilibacteria > BD1-5 > UBA2023 > SSGK01. The sequence continues at coordinate 15,119 of CAKZJF010000061.1, forward strand.
TTCGAGGCCTTCTGGGCATTCTTTGGCATCGCATGTATTGCAATGGTGATTGTCGGGAACTTCACACCCGTGCGGGTTTCTCAACAAGTAACCGTCACAAAAAACAAAGAAGAAACGGAAGGCTGAATTTCTCCACTGCGAGGCTGATTCACATCAGCCTCCTCTTTTATTATTAAAATAATCCCTTATTTAAAGGGATTATTTCGTTTATTGACAAATGGTGCAACCAGCAGGGCTCGAACCTGCGACCTCCTCCTTCGCAGGGAGGCGCTCTAATCCAACTGAGCTATGGCTGCAAATAGTGTGGACATATTATGAATTTTTTTAGAAAATCAATCTTTTCTTTCCTTTTTCAGAAAATGTCCAGCACACAATTATTCGAGTTCAAGATATTCATCGATACGAACTTGCCATACAAATTCGTCGATATGGGAGACAAGAACCATAGTTCCTTCGTACTCATCGAGTGCCTTTGCAATAATGGGAAGATGGCGGAAATTAATATGATTGGTTGGTTCATCAAGGATAAGAAGTCCTGGTTTCTCAAGAGCAAGTTTACAGAACATGACAAGTCATTTTTGCCCCTCAGAAAGAGCTCCAATCTGAGTATTCATGAGTTCACCGGTAATCAGAAATCCTGATGCAAAGGAACGAAGATCTTTATCGAGAGCCTTTCGATCACTCGCCTCAAAAAGACAGTCATACACTTTTTGGCTAAAATCAAGGGTAGAAAAGTCCTGTCTGTAGTACCCAACCTTTACATTCTCTCAGATTTTAGCACCTTTGGCTGTTCCATTGGCAATAGACTCAAGAAGGGTGGATTTTCCAATTCCGTTTGGACCAGAGAGAAGAAGATGACGATTTTTTCCGAGCGTTATATCCACTTCTTTTTCTACTGGCTCATGATCCTTAATTATATTCACGCTCGTCAACGCAAGAATAGCCCCACCGATTCATTCCTGATTTGGAATAGTAAAATCACGGATTGTTTTATCTTCACGACGAACATCACCCTTAGAAGCTTCTAACTCCTCGGCCTTTTCTACCATCTTTTTTGCGACGGAACGAAGCTTTCCTCATTTATGAGCAAAGACATTCGCTTGATCTTTATTGGCTTGTATTTCTTTTTCAAGACGAGAGTTTTCTCGATTTTGTGCTTCGATACGACGCTCCACTTGTTCAACAGCATCGTGATAGTTTCCAACAAATTGCTCCACTTTTCTCGTAAATACATCAAGATACAAAATTCCATCAGTAAAGGCATTTAAGAATTCAGCATCATGGGAAATAACAAGAACAGTCTTGTCATAATCTTGAAGAAATTGAGTCATCTGCCAGATCCCCTCAGAATCAAGATTATTGGTTGGTTCATCAAGAAGAAGAATATCTGGATGCTGAATAAGCGCTCCAGCAAGAAGAAGACGTGCTTGTTGGCCTCCAGAAAATGAACCGATAACACGATCAAGAAATGATGCAAATACCTGTTCTTTCGTCATGTCAGAACTCTTCGGAACACTCGGAAGGAGATTTACTACTCCAAGAATATCACGAATATCACGATCAATATTGTGAGAATCATTTCGTGAATATTTACGAAAATATTCACTGATAGTGAGCTCTTTATCAGCATGAGGCATTACCTGCTTTGCGATAGCGATATGTGCTCATTTTGTGATATGGATTTTCCCTTCTTTTGGAGCATATTCTCCAGTAATCATCTTAAAGATAGTACTTTTTCCAGCACCATTTTGCCCCATAAGAGTTATCTTGGAACCTTCACGTACAGAAAACGAAGTCTCATCGAGAAGCCATTTTGGTGGAATATAACCAAAAGTAATCTCATCAAAACGAATTATTACATCACCTCGAGCCATAGAAAGAAAAAACAAAAATTAAACAGAAAAGATGGCCACAAAATGGTCATCTGTATTTTTACAGAGAAAGTATATTGATACTAGGAAAAAAGCAAACGGATTATTGTTATATGCTATTTTCAAAAATATTCTATACCCTCAATCATCTGAATTTGAATAAAATATATATACTCTTTCGTATATAATTCTAGATAGAATAAAATTCACACCTATGAATGAACACACTCTCGGAGAAAAAATTTCGGAAAATCCTGATATTTTCTCTGAAATCATCGACAATTATGAGGAAAAACTTATGAGATATATTATGCGTTCAACTGATATATCTGAGATTGACGCAGAAAATCTTCTTCAAGATATATTTATTAAAATCTATCAATACATCAATGAGTATGACTCACAATATAGTTTTTCGAGTTGGATATACCGTATTGCCCATAATATGATAATTGATCATTATCGGAAAAATCAGAAAGAATCTGAAAATATCTCTCTCGAAGATGAAGAATATACCAATATTATAACTTCGATGAGTGATGGAAATTCCCCACACCATGATCTCAAAAGAGGAGATATAAAAAATTGTGTACAAAAGGCAATATCACTCCTCAGAAAAGAATATAAAGAAATTATTCTCTTGAAATGCATCGAAGGATATTCCTACGAAGAAATATCTGATATTCTTAGAATTCCTGTATGAACAGCAAGTACTCTCATTAATCGAGCACGAAAAGAACTTCGAGAAAATCTCGAGAAACTCCACTGTAATTCCTAATATTTCTCTATGAGTCACCTGAAAAATACAATACTTTCAAAAATTGAAAAAGAAAAAATAACACCCATTCCGAAGTCTTATTTCATCAATAAATATAGAATCTTCTGGGGGATATTTTGAATTTCAATTATTCTTGGAATTCTATGAACTGCTTTTTTTATAGAAGATTCGAGTGAATTCATAGGAATGTTTGGGTATTTAGAATGAAACATTGGAATATTTCTCCTGCCAAATATTTTTTGGATTATACTTATTATATTTCTAGTATTCATAGGTATAAAAAGTCTTCGGAATACATCCGTAGGATACCGGTACTCATACTGAAAAATAACCATCATCTGAGTGATTATTATCGTAAGTTGATGATATCTTTTTCGATTCAGTGGATTATGACCAATGCTTCATACCTTTATGCGTTCAAATATTCCATGAATAGAGTCACTTCTGTATACTATTTCTGCATGGAATAGTCCTGAGAATGGAAGACTTTCAGGAATAATACTAGAGAAAACGAAGCATTCGATACAATTGAAAAGTACTGATGAAAAAATCTGGAATATAGATATAGACTCTTCGTTTATCTCTCCGAAGGTAGTATGAAATACTGGTGAACAGATACGAATACTTTGAGAAATAAAATGAAATCTCCTATTTAAAGCGAATAAGATTATGCCTTGGTTCTGAAAAGGAATGGGCAATGGTTGATCATACTTAAAAAAGTAAAACAATTAAAATTTAAAACTCTCTTTATTCAAAAAAGAGAGTTTTTTTATTATTTTGAATAATTCTTACTTGGAAATTCGTATAAACTATTGAAGGGGTTAAATAATACATCTTCAAAAAAAAATTTATTAATAATTATACTCTATGAGAACATCAAAAATTTTTGTCGGTTTTGCGACAATAACACTTTTAGTAACAACAATGTCTATCTATTCAGCTTCTGCCGCAATGTGAAATGGAAGTAATCATGGACAAGGAAGAATGTGATGAAACTATGGAAGCGAGAATACAACACGAATGACCCATAATGAATCGCTTGCACTCAGTGGAATTACAACAGCTCCTCTCTCAAATCAAGAAAAGCTCGATCTAGCCTATCAATATAGTGAAGAAATGGTAGCACGTGATACATATAACTACTTCTATTCCCTCTATAAGTTACCAACATTTCAAAATATTGCTGCCTCTGAACAAGAACATATGAACGCTGTAAAAACACTTCTTGAACGATATTCATTGCTAATTCCAACTGGATATGGTGAACTTACAACAACATTTACATCACTCAAAGCAGAATGAGAAAAATGAGTCAAAGAAGCGCTCGAGGTTGGAATTAAAATAGAGATGCTTGATATCAAGGATATCATTGATACGATAAAAACAACGGATAATGATGATATAAAAATCGTACTGACAAATATCTGAGGAGCATCCTATAATCATATGCGAGGATTCTTGCAAGGTCTTACAAACAACGGATTCACAACTTCAATTAATTACAGTGAATATCTTAATCAAACAGATCTTAACTCACGTTGAAGCCTTCAGTCCAAACTCTCTGAGAAACTCGTTGCTGAAAAAGTAGTTCTCCCAACTCAAACAAAGAAATGATATAAACAAGATACTCAATGAAACTATGGAAAGAAAATGGAAAAGATGCCAAATTCACAACTATCACCATCTACAATAAACGAAGATAAGGTACAACCGTTCATTCCTGAAATAAAAGAACAAAAGATACCTTGGTATATGAGCATAAAAGAATACATAAATAGTTTCTTCAGATAACGTGCTCAATAGAAATAAAACGTAAATAACGTTTTATTTCTATTTATTAATTTTTTAGTTATATTCTAATATATAATAGAATTCACTTCATATGAAAAACTACAAAAACATTCACTCCATTGATAGAAGCATTAGAATGATATTATCAGTTTCTCTTTTTATTATTGGATTCTTCTGGTTCTCAGGAAATATCAATCTCATATTACTTACCATAAGTATTCTACTCGCAATAACGGGAATACTCGGCTTCTGCCCTCCATATTTGCTCTTTGGAATAAATTGATATAGCAAGGATAACCGCATTTCAAAACTTTTTTTGGGGATTTTTACTATTATTTTTCTCATTGTTGGTATTGGATGAAGTTATGCAAGTATATTCTTTACTAAAAAATTCTTTCTCGAAGACTATAATAGAATGAATAACTATTATAAACAAACACTCTTTAATACCGGAAAAGAGAAGCGAGCTGAATCTATCATGAATTACGACCTCCTAATTGCTGAATATCATATCTTTCTAGCCAAATACAACACATATCAACCATACTCTCTTCGATGAGATAAGGAATTTAGAAATGATCTCAATAAGATATCATCCATAATTCATACACTCAAAGAAAAAACATATACTGGTAATCTCAAGGAAGCACATCTTGAACTTGAAAAAGTTCGTCCAATTTTTCAAGATATTCTTAAAAGAAATAATTTTTCACTTCTTGCTATTTCTCTTGTAGATTTTCATGATGTCATGGAAACCGTTATTGAAGCAGCGGATACAAAAGATGTATCCTGAGTAGCAAAGGCATATCTTATAGCTGACGAGAAACTCAAAATTATCGAAGATATAACAAATGATGATGAAATCCAGGCAATTCGAAAAAATCTCAATGATGTAAAAACTTTTGCAGAACAAAATAAATTAGAAACCCTGTCGACGAAGGCAGCTGAACTCAAAAGTAGTTTTGTGAAGGTATACCTTAAAAGAGGGTAACAAAAAAATATTATTTATAACCATTATTCACTATGAAAACTTTATCTGTATCTCTATTGGTAATCAGTAGCTTATTTCTAACTTCTTGTGGTAGCACAGAAAATACTACCCAAACTGATTCTGCTCAATCAAATTCTTCCATATCAGCCCAACCCGAAAGAAAAGTCGATATTTACGGGAAGATTACTTCCATAGAATGAAATGAAATCACTTTATTACAAGTAGATACCTCAAAAGATCCTACATTCACTATGACACCGGAAGCAAAGAAAAAATATATGCAAGCAATGGACGAAGCAGCAAGAATGGCTCTGAAAGAACAAATTAATTCTGCCACGCTCTGAGAAATAAAGATTATTATTCCGGTAGGAATTCCCATGATTAAGAAAACAGCTCAATGAACAGATGCACCAACTGTAGATGCAAGTTTAGCGGATTTAAAAAACGGCCAATATATTTCAATCTGGACCTCACAAGATATAAAGGAAAATAAAGGAGTAGAATTTGTAAAAATCGCTTTTATGCAATAGTACAAAAATATACTATCAAATTATTTTATTAATATTCAGACATGTCACTCATACAAGAAGTAGAAAAACAAACAAGCTTTCCTTGGATAAAAAAAATTCTCATTTTTTCAATCTTGTCTGGAATATGATATATTGGATATTCTTACTATCTCAATAGTGAGAATACGGAACCTTCTGGAGAACAAAAAATATATCTGGTCAGTTCTTGAAATCTCATAACATCCATAGAGTCAGACGGAAAGATTACTCTGAAAGATGAATTGAATCTAGACTTTGTAAATCCCTGAATAGTAAAAAATATTTTAAAAAAGGAATGAGATGTTGTAAAGGCCTGAGAAGTAATAGCATCACTTGATCCAACCTATCTTGATATCGCTATAGATAAAGCACAAATTGCATTAAAAATTGCAGAGGCAAATTATAATCTCAAAAAAAGAGGATGAACCCAAGATGAGATTAGCATTTCTCAAAAACAACTTGAATCCAGTGAGGCGTCATATAATTCAACTCTTTCACAGACAGAGATGGATATAAAACTGGCTGAAGATAATTTAAAAATTACTTGAGATAATCTTGAAAACACAAAAAAACAAACAGAAATAAATACATTGACGGCGCAAAACAATCTAGATACTCTATTACTTGATCTTGAATCTGCAGAAAAAAATGTGAAGTTAATTACTACACAGGAAGAAGAAAAATATAAAAATATGCAAAATAAACTTATTATGGAAGTATGACAAATGATTACTGCTATAGAAAAAAATTTATTTGATATTGATATATTCCTCTGAATAACTGAATCAAATAAATACGCAAATGATATGTATGAAGTATATATTGGTGCTAAAAATACTGCCGTAAAGATACAGGCTGATAATAGTTTCCATGATGCTGAAAAAGGTTTTTCTACTTTTTATCAAGAATGGAAAATCTTTAAACAAGGAACAGATATGAGTCAACTAGAGATACTAGCATGACGATTAAAAGATATAAGCTCGCTTACAAACAAAAGTCTCTCTTATACAATCGATACTATAAAAAATTCGGTGCCATCAAACTGATTTCCTCAGAGTTCACTTGATAGTATGCTCACGAATTTTGAAAATGCACTCACAAATCTTAAAAATGAAGCTTCTTCTTTTGCTATAACAATACAATCCACACAAGAAGCAAAAACAGCAAAAGATATAAAGATTACAACTGCTTGAGACAGTATAATAAGCTTAAAACAGAAAATAAAAATATGAAAAGCATCTCTCGAAAAAACAATTCTAGAGAATGGAGTTTCGATACAATTAGCAACGCAAAAACGTGATCAAGCGAAAATGTCTATGGAAAATGCATTTATAAAAAAAGACACCTCTCTTACAAAAGAACAAACACAAATAGCTATATCCAAGAGTGTACTAAACGGAAAACAAGGAACAGATTCTTATGAATTAGAACCATTCTATATGGCAATACTGAGTGCAAAAAAGAATTTGGAAGAAGCACAATTGAAAAAAAATGACTCTCAACTAAGAAGTCCTATCGATGGAAAAATAGTAAATATATCTTGAGATATCTGAGAAACAACGAGCTCTCTTAAAGAATCATTTGTAACTATTATCAACAATGAGACATATTTTGTAGAGTCACAAGTAGAAGAGGAAGATATTACGAAAGTAAAAGTTGGACAAAAAGCATACATATCTTTTGATGCTGTCGAATGACTCAATATTTCATGAGAAGTAATCTACGTAAATGACAAAGCAACGATTGATAGTAATGGTGTAGTAAGTTATAAAACACAAATAATTTTCTCTTCTCAAGATTCACGAATTCGTGAAGGTATGAGCGCAACTATTCAATTTATAACAAAAGAAGTTTCCAATGTACTTACTATACCCGTACAGTCAGTGAAAACAATAAATAAAAAGCCCTCTGTCCTTCTTGAAGATGGTACATATCAAACTGTTATTACAGGCTTTACGGACTGAAAAATGGTAGAGGTGGTCTCGGGAATTAAAAAATGAGATAAAGTGATGTATTAACTGTACTAAATTATGAAAGATACCATTATACAACTTGAAGATGTAAGAAAATCGTACTATCTAACAAATAAGGTTGAAATTCCAGTATTAAAATGAATTCGTCTTTCCATACAAAAGGGAGAATTTGTAGCTCTTATGGGAGAATCTTGAAGTGGAAAATCCACATTATTAAATATAATATGATGCCTCCATTGAGTTTCATCTGGCAAATATATTTTTGAATGAGAAGATATTTCTTTTTTACAAAATGATGATATGCTTTCTTTTATTCGAAATAGAAAGATGGGGTTTATTTTCCAGCAATTTCATCTCATCCCTAAGCTCACAGCAATAGAAAATGTTATGTTACCAGGATTATATCTCAATATGAGTCAAGACGAGAAACGAGAGAGAGCACAGATGCTTCTTTGAAAAGTTTGATTACTCGATAAAATAGCAAATAGACCGGGCGAATTATCCGGATGACAACAACAAAGAGTGAGTATTGCAAGAAGTCTCATGAATAACCCTGAAATTCTCTTGGCGGATGAACCTACGTGAGCACTTGACTCAGAAACCTCAACAGAAGTTATGAAGATAATGACAGATCTAAAAAAGGATGGTAAAACCATCATAATGGTAACCCATACGCCACTAGTAGCTCGATTTGCTGATAGAATTATATTTCTTAAAGATGGAAAAGTCGAAGACTGCAATCATATACTTAAAGACATCTAATATTAATTTGAATTCAATATGCAAATCTTACAAATGGCAATGAAGTCACTGTATAATAATAAAATTCGAACTTTTTTGAGTTCACTCTGAGTTATAATATGAGTAGCAACTATTGTATTGGTCATAGCCATTTGACTCGGTGCTCAAAAAAAAATAGAAGAACAATATGCAAATCTTGCGGTTACTTCAATTCTCATTAATCCAGTAACAAGCCCTACACAAAAAACAAAACTCTCCAAGGAAGATAGTACTATTTTACAAACGAATTCTCAATATATTGAGAGTGTTACTGCTATATTACAAGGAAAGATGATATCAGTAAGTGATCTCACGTCAGCCTCAACAACAATTCTCTGAGTAGAAAAGGAATTTCTTCATATCTCAAAATTATTACTTGAAAAAGGAATATTTTTTGAAGATATTGACCTCCTCGGAAAGCCAAAATTTGCAATACTTGGAAATGGTGCAGCGATTGAATTTTTTTGAAGTTCAGATAAGGCATTGGGGCAAACTATAAATATTGGAAAAAAGAAACTAGATATTATTGGGGTTTTTAAGAAATCTTGAAGTTCTATTGGTCCTATTACCTATGATGATTCAATATATTTACCCTACCTTACAGCTCAATCAATTATTTGAGATTGAGCAAGTCCAAGAATTATTGCACTTGCTCAGGATGTAAATAGCATAAATATGGCTATTACTGAAATTTGAGATATTCTTAAAATAGCCCATAAACTCAAATCAACTCAAAGTGAAGATTTTCGTGTAGTCGATCAATGATCCAAAGTAATAGCAGCTCAAGAATCTGCATCCACCATGACTCTGTTACTTACTGGGGTTGCTATTATTGTATTGGTAGTATCTGGAATAGGTATTATGAATGTTATGTTTGCTGGAGTAGCTGAAAGAATAAAAGAAATAGGAATTCTCCGAGCCATCGGAATTAAAACAAAAGATATTTTAAATATTTTCCTTCTCGAAGCTATCATACTTTCTATAGGTTGATGAATAATCGGGGTAATTCTTTGAGATATCTGCATACCATTAATTGCTTATTTTGACTTAATTGAAGTATTACCAAGTATAACATGACGAATTGGAGCATTTAGTTTTGCCGTATTTGTATGAATATTTTTTTGATACTACCCAGCATACAAAGCATCAAAAATGGATCCAGTTGATGCTCTCAGGAGCTAAAAAAGAATCCCCTCTTCAAAATAAATTGAAGAGGGGATTCTATAAAATGATTTATTATTCGGTTGCTCGTGTTTTCATAGCTTCAAGAATCCGCTCCATAGCGACAATATATGCACCCGTACGGAGCATAACATTATGTGATGCTGATGATGCAAGAACTCACTTAAGAGCTTGGTTCATTTTGAGTTTCAATTTCTCCTGTACTTCTTCACGGCTCCAGAAATAATTCATGCCATTTTGAACCTGTTCAAAATAACTTACTGTAACACCACCAGCATTTGCGAGAATATCTGGAATTACAGGGATAGAACGTGAAAAAAGAATCGTATCAGCATCAGGAGTAACCGGTCCATTCGCAAGTTCAAGAAGAAGTTTTGCTTGGATTTTATTCGCATTTTCTACAGTAATTTGATTTTCAAGCGCTGCTGGAATAAGAATATCACATGGGAGCTCAAGAAATTCTGCATTTGTATAATGTGTTCCTGAGATATGATCTTGTACTGATTTTTTTGCAGCTTTCAGTGTTTCAATAGCAGTAATATCAATTCCTGAAGTATCGTAGATTGCTCCATGAGAATCAGAAACACCAACTATAGTGGCCCCTGCCTCTTTCAGAAGATGTGCCATAACCAGTCATGCATTCCCTGCCCCCTGAATCATAACCTTCTTTCCTGCAATATTTTCATTCTTGCTTTCAAGGTAGGAAGTAAGCACATAAACGCCCCCCTGGGCAGTTGCTGTATCACGTCCAAGAGAACCACCAATAGAAACTGGTTTTCCAGTAAATGTCCCTGGAGTCCAGCTTCCTACGAGTTTTGAATATTCATCAACCATCCATGCCATAATCTTTCCATTCGTATTCACATCGGGAGCAGGAACATCTTGAGTTGGACCAAGATATTTATAGAGTTTTCGAACATATCCTCGAGAGAGTTCTTCAAGTTCACGTTCTGAAAGTTCTTTTGGATTCACAATGATACCTCCCTTTCCTCCACCAAGTGGGAGATCAAGGGTTGCACATTTAATACTCATCCAAGTAGAGAGGGCCATTACTTCATCTTTATTCACATCTTGATGATACCGAATTCCTCCCTTATATGGACCACGTGCACCATTGTGCTGACTACGATATCCTGTAAACATACGAGTACTTCCATCATCCATAACGACTGGGATAGAAACTTCAATAATACGTTCAGGAGAGAGGGCAAGAGTGAATTCATGATCATATTTTGGAGCAAGATATTCATATGCTGCTTTCATCTGAGTTCGTGCACTTTCAAATGGATTAACTGACTGTGACATAGAAAAATAGTAAGATACTAATTATGAGAATAATTCTCATAATTAGTATAGGGGAAATAAAAAAGGAATCAAGAAAATTATAGACTTTTTGCAACTTCTTGCAATGTTTCTTCGAGCATATTAAGTCCAATATCAATTTCTTCATATGAGATAACAATTGGTGGCTCAATACGAATCGTTTTTGCATTATTCAGTGTTCCTGCAACCAAAACTCCTCTCTTAAATAATCCAGAAGCAACCTGATATCCAATATCAGATGATACGAAATGTTGCCCTATAAGGAGTCATTTTCCTGTGATAGATTCATAGATTTGTGGATACTCTGTAACGAACTTTTGAAGTCGTTCCATCATATATTCTCATTTTTCATGAGCAAGACGAGGAAAATCATCTCGTAGAAGCACGTGAATTGCAGCAATAGCCGCTGAACAAGCAAGAGCTCCTCCTCACGTTGTAGTAGTATGAATAAATGGATTTGGGTACATCATGGATTGCCAAACCTCCTCTGTGGCAGTAAAGGCACTAATTGGCATAACCCCTCAACCTAGTGATTTTCCAAGTGTCATGATATCTGGAGTAACCCCCCAATGATCCACTCAAAAAAGTTTTCCAGTTCGCCCAAGTCCCGTCTGAACTTCATCTGCAATAAGCAGTGTATTATGTTTCTTTGTTGCTGAGCGGATACGAGGCCAAAAATCATCCGGAGGAACAATTGCTCCTGCTTCTCATTGAATTGGTTCAAACATGACTGCTGCCACTCCAATTCCAAGTTTTTCACAGATATCAAGCTGCTCTTCAACAGCACCTGCATCTCCAAATGGTACATGGTATACAGGTCCACCATACAGCTGTCCGACTGGTTCACGATATGCAGCCTTTCCAATCATAGAAAGTGCTCCCATAGTTTTTCCATGAAAAGCATTTACGCCAACAATAAAGGCATTTTTCTTTGTATGCATTTTTGCAAGTTTTATGGCCCCTTCAGTAGCCTCTGTTCAACTTGCAGCAAAGAAGCTATATTTCAGATCACCAGGAGTTATTTCAGAAAGAAGTTTTGCAAGTGCTCAACGAAGGGGATCAATTAACTCCTGACTTGGCATGGGGTTGCAGAGAAGTTGTGCCTGTACCGCTTCCACCACTTCTGGATGTGACCATCCGTGACTCATAAGACCATATCAACCAAGAAAATCGATATATTTTCGACCCATAACATCCTGAAATACGGCTCACTTTCCACTCCATTCTGTTGCGGCCCATTGACCTGCAATCGTTGCTGATTTGCGATATTCCAACCATCCAGCATTAAAATGCTCACGAAAATTCGATACTGATTCTTCAATTACCCATTCTGCAACATTCGATTCTGGGAGATCAGATTGTTTAATAATATCAATCCATTTTCCTGAATATTCGATAGCTTCTGGGATTCATTTTGTCATAAAAATACACATAAAATATAAGGTATTCTTATCGTACCAGAATTTACTATTGAATACAAAAAAAGAGGGTTACCAAAAATATAGTAAGTATGCTCTCCTAGAAAAATAACTTAATACTCCTTGATAGTAACTATGAGGAGTTCTTTTTCATATTTTGAAAGTTGTTTTATCATATATTCTCGAGAACATGCCTCACTTCTTGAAGTGTATGATTCTTGATATACCACCCTTACTGGTCTCCGAGCACGCGTATATTTTGCTCATTTATTACTTGTATTATGTTCTTCAAGTCGACGAATAATATCGGTTGTAATACCAGTATAGAGAGTTCCATCATTACAGGCGAGAATGTATACAAGCCACTCTTTCTCCATATTACGCTATGCCACGTAAACTGAGTTGTATCTTCCCTGTCTTATCATCAATTCGAAGAATGCGTGCTTGAACTTTTTGTCCAACATGGAGGAAATCCATCGGATCTTTCACATACTGATCAGCAATCTCAGAAATATGTACAAGCCCATCATTCTTGAGTCCAATATCAATAAATGCACCAAATGCGACTACATTTCGAACGACTCATGATACTATCGATCCTTCATTCAGAGTTGCGAGTGATTGTTTTGTAGTTACTTCACGATGGGAGCTTAATATTCTTGGGTCAGTACCAATTCATTTATAAGCTTCCCATATAAATTCAATAGTCAGTGGTGTTGTTTCATTATAGAGAGCTATCAAGAGTCATTTCTTATCAGTAAATTGAGCAGGAGTAATATTATTTTCGATTATATAATGTGCAAGTGCGTATTGTTCCGGATGAATATTGGTATTATCAAACTCTTCACTACTTTCAGGAATTCGTAAAAATCCTGCTGCCTGTTCATATGCCTTATCAGAAAGTACCTTTTCAAGAGATTTTCGTGTCTTATATGGTCGATGATTATAGAGTTTCTTGGCTGTTCGTTTATCAAGACCAGAAATATATTGAAGCACATGAATGGAAGCAGTATTTACATTTACTCCCACTTGATTTACAGTATCTTCTACTGTATATCCGAGACGTTCTTCAAGTTTCTTGACAGATATATCATGCTGATACATTCCAACACCAATACTTCCAACTGGTACTTTTACCAGTTCTGAGAGTGGATCAATATAACGACGAGCAATAGAAACTGTTCATCGATCAGTTACATCAAGATCAGGAAATTCTTCCTGGGCCGTTGGGGAAGCACTATATACTGAAGCCCCTGATTCATTCACAATATATATTGGGAGAGCTATTACAGACTGAATACGCTCTACGGTTTCATCGGATGCAGTACCATTTCCTACAATAATAACTGATGGGGAATGTTTTTTTACAAGGGATTCAATAATACGAATAGACTCATCTTTTTTATCGAGAAAGATTTTTGAAAATTCAATCGGATTCCCTATTTCATCAAGAATAACTATCTTACATCCAGTACGATATCAAGGATCAATTCCAAGTATTTTCTTTCCATACTCTGGTTTTGTCATCAGGAGGTTCCCAAGGTTTTCTTGAAATGTACGAATTGATTCGTCTTCAGCCTGTTCTGTCAGTTCTGAGCGAATTTCAGTTTCAACCGATTTAAAAAGTGCAGTATACCCTTTCTTTATAGCATCTTCAAGCTCAGGAAGGAGGCCTCATGCTGGATAAAAATCACGAACCCCCTCATGAGATTCATCATCTTTATCGATCTTTACAGTAAGAACCTCAAGATTTTCTCCTCGATTCATTGCAAGCATTTGATAGGGCTTAATACGGGAAACAAGCACTGAAAATTCTGCATAAATATCAAACTTATGAAGTTCTGACTTCACCTTATCATTCAATTTTTCAAGCATTTTCTCTGTTTTTTTCTTTGAGATGAGAAGTCCATTCTCCCAAAGGTATTCTCGTAGGTATTCTCGGATTTCCCCATTCATAGTAATCTCCGCAGCAATAATTTCGATAGCACCTTCTATAATTTCTTCTTTCTGATAATTTCATAAAAGTTCTTCTGGAATACTATATGGACGGTTCTGTTTTATGCTATCTGCAACCACCTGAAATCACTTTTCAATAGCAAGCATAGCTTTTGTCTTTTTCTTTGCGCGGAATGGAGCATAAATATCTTCTACCTCTTTGAGTGTTTTTGCATTTTCAAGAGTATATTCTAGTTCTTCAGTTAAAAGTCCCTGTTCACGAATTCACTCAATAGCAGTACATTTCGCTTTATAAAGATTCTCCTCACGCTTACGAGTATCAATAATATCACGAATTTGGTTCTCATCGAGATTACCCGTGCGTTCTTTTCGATAACGAGCAATGAAAGGCACTGTTGCACCTTCGTCAACAAGTGAAAAAACTGTTTCTACCTGAGAGGGGCGAAGTGAGAGAAGTTGTGAGGTAAACTCTGTATAATTTGGTTCAAGCATAAGAAAAAGGATGAGAAAGGACTATAATTCTTTTTTTTGTAATTTCCAGAAAAAGACAAGAAGAAAAAAGAAAGCAAAACATGAAAAAAGAAATGCACTTAAATTTTGAAGAATAGAAAGCATATATTCCCACTCATTTCAGAATACATATCCAATTCCACCATATAAAAGCACATAAAGTATTTCCCCTGAAATATCAGCAATCAAAAATCGGAACAACGGGATATGCGCTATTCCTGAAAGGATATTTATTGCTGGACCAATAATGGTAAGAAGAAATCGACTAAAAAATATACTAAAAAAGGCATGATTTTGAAAAAAAGGCTCGAATGTATGAAATTGTTTTGTTTCAAATATACTTCCCATTCAAAGTCGAATAAATAATCCTTTGCCAAATATTCGAGCAAGCATATATCCAAGAAAATCTCCAGCCAAAACTCAAACGAAAACAACAAAAAATGAAGTAGAAAGATCAAAATACCCATCAACCGCAAATGCTCCAACTGCCATAATTAACGCACTGGCAGGAATAGGAAATCCAAACGAAGCAAAAAATACCACAAAAAAAAGAAGGGTATATTGATAGATGAGAAGATAGGAAAGGAGAGTATCGAGCATTTATAGTGGTTTTATAAAAACTTTTTTCAGTGATTCAGATGCTTGTGCCTTAATGGATTGAAGGACCTCGTTCTGATCTTTTTTTGTATCTTTTATATACATTCCAATGGGAATATTTGGATATCTTTCATCAGTAATACTAAACTGTGTACGAAATGTATCATCTGGAATACTGAAGATAAAATTTACATATGCAAATGTCATCCATGGTTCAATCAGTGCAACGTCTCGTTCAGAAACTCTATTTCGTTCTTTATTCTTTGTAAGAATATCTGCAATCGGATTTCGATGTTTTCCCTCAAATACTCAATGTTCACGTGCTGTATCAATATTTTTAAGGAGGAAGAAAAATGAGAGAGTACCAATAATACACACGCTCACAAATCCTATAAACATTTCTCTGGAAAAAGAACGAAAAAACGGCTTCATAAAAAGGAATTAGGATATATGCATTATATAAGGAATACAGAGAACTCAACATAATTTCTACGAAACATCAAAAGTATTTATAATAAAAATACTGAACATGAATAAGTTAGTATCAAAAAAATGCCAGTATAGAGTCTTCTCATTAAAAAATAATTCCCATAAAAAAATGCCTACTTTCGAGGCATTCCATAGTAATCAAATCCTTTTGCATCAGTCATTGAGTGGGTGATATAATTTTTCTTTTTTCCTTTTTTAAAAAAACCTCGTTCATCTATTATTCCCATTTCAATAAGTGTTTTGATTTCTTTTGTTGGAAGCTTCTTTTTTGGAAATGCTTCTTTATTTTGCATGTATCGAGTTCTTTTTTTATAACTGAGATTTGCGCGAGACTGTTTATTTTCATTTCACGTATAAACAAGCGCTTGTTTTTTCTTACCTTTAGCAAGTTTACGAGCTGCTGCTTGTTTTTTTACGAGTCGAGATGAAAGTCAGTGAGAATTGGCCATGTATATATTTATTGATGCTCAGAAGTGAATTGAATTGAAGTGTGAACTCGTCGGTTCATTATCTCTGTAATTCAACGGGTAGCTTCTTGATATGAAACAGATGGTATATTAAGCGGAAAGGGTATTTTCTTTATTTCGCCAGGAGAAGAAAAAACTCTATTTCCTGTAGGAAGTCATGAAAATGCACGATCTACAAAACCCATATTTAAAACAAAATGGAGCGGGGGACCGGGTTCGAACCGACACACCCAAGGGTTGAAGCCTTAGTACACTCACTCTTTTATGTTACCCCCGCAAAAGAAATAAGCACAATATGAATGCGCAGGCATTGTATAAAAACTCCAAAAAATGTCAAAAAAAATAGATTTTCTGGAAAAAACTCTTTTTCTCTATACACTTGACTTATGCAATCGAATCTCATAAAAATCATAGAAGAAGTTCTCTTTTCTCTCGAGCTTGATAGCTCTATTGTTTCAAAAGATGATTTTCATAAGTTTAAAAATCAAATATTTTCAAAATATAAAATTCCATATGGGATATCTGGGATAGATTTTATAGAACGGTATCGAGGACTTATAAAAGAGGGAAAGCTCCCGGAAAATATTCGAATATGGAAACTTCTCAGAAAACGAGCTGTTCGATCTCTTTCAGGAGTGTCTGTTATATCACTTCTTACAAAATTCTGGTGATGCCCTGGAAAATGTATATATTGTCCAACCTATGAAAATCTTCCAAAAAGCTATATCACGAATGAGCCAGCAGTCATGAGGGCTGAATTGAATGAATTTAATAGTGTAAAACAAGTTCAAAATAGACTCAGATCACTTGAACTTACATGACATACTATAGAAAAATGTGATGTACGAATTATAGGCGGGACTTGGAGTGTATATCCGAAAGAATACAAAGATGCATTTATTCGAGATATTTACGATGCACATACTACATTTGAAGCATTGACTCCTTTTATAGAAAATGTCGAAGTTGGCGAAGATACTTTTGCACGATTTAAGGTTCGTGAGGGATATAAAATGCAACAATCCAAAACATTAGAAGAAGCACAAGAAAGGAATCAATCAGCAAAATCTCGTGTAATATGAATGGCAATTGAAACTCGACCTGACTGGATAAATCTTTCAGAGATTGTCGAACTTCGCCACTATTGAGTTACTCGTGTCGAAATAGGATATCAAACTACCATCGATTCAATTAACGAACTCAATAAACGTGGCCATGGAAATAAAGAATCTATTGAAGCAACTCGGCTTTTAAAAGATGCAGGATTCAAGGTGGTGGCTCATATTATGCCGAATTTAGTATGATCAACACCTGAACTTGATAAAGAAAGTCTTGCTCGAGTATTTTCTGATAGTAGTTTCCGTCCTGACGAACTCAAACTCTATCCAATGGTAGTTACGCCAAATTCAGAACTTACAGAAATATGGAAAAATGGGTGATATACTCCCTATAATGATGAAACACTTATTACTCTCATGGCAGAACTTCAATCATATATACCTGAATATGTTCGACTCAACCGAATGTACCGTGATATTCCAGCAAATGAAATACTCGCTGGATCGAAGCTCGCCAACCTTCGCCAAGTAACTGACGAACGAATGGCGAAGTTATGAGTGTACCGAAAAGATATTTCTGCTCGTGAAATTCGTGCAAAATGAAATAAACCAGAAAATGCTATCCTTGATGAGAATTTTTATGAGGCAAGTGGCTGACATGAATATTTTCTTCAATTTATTGATGACGAAGATAGAACCGTATTTTCACTTCTCCGCCTTCGAGTACCTTCTCAATATTTTACAAAAGAAAAACATCCAATGGATGTACTCCAAAATGCCGCTATTATCCGAGAAGTTCATACATTTTGAGATCAATTACCAATTGGTTCAAAGGCTGATGGAACATGACAACATATGGGATTTGGGAAACGACTTATTGAGCGGGCTGAAACCATTATTCGAGAAAAATATCCCACCATTGAGAAGATTGCAGTGATATCAGGAATATGAGTTCGTGGGTATTATGAAAAACGTTGATATCAAAAAGAAGGTGACTACATGATACGGTATATCCAATAAAAAAACGCATCCCGAAGGATGCGTTTATAAGTGAAGATCAGTCCAGCTTAGCAAGACCATAAGAACGAATAATATTTGTAACTCGTATATGGTATTCTGGATTCTCAGAATATGCTCCTAGGTGCTTTACAAGCCCTATGGAGTCTGTATTTCCAAGATATCGCCTGAACGATCTGTAGGCACGGTGCTCAAGAAGATTTGTGAGATAATACCGTATATTATCCATATAGGACAAAAACGGCCGAATCTCTTTCTTGCGCATGATTCCGAAAAGGTTTCGACGCTCTATGGCTGTTGGATGTTTCCCCCACCCACTTTCAAGAGCTGCTTGCGCAACTATCAAGCTGGTTGGTATCTGCATCGCATCTTCGCCCATCTCTTCTTTTGCTTCCTCAATCTGTGGAGTTATCCACTCGATAAAGGAAGTAGTATGTCTTGGAGTTTCTAAGTTCTGCGCGGAAGCAGAAAATATACTTAAAAATAAACCAAGGAACAGGAAGAAATTTGAGGGTCTACATCGACATTCCATTCTACAACTCCTACTATTGAAGGGGTTGTACTCTATCCATAAAAAATGAATTGCAAAACGTTTTTTGTAAAATTTTTGTGAATTCTTCGTTTCTTCCCATTATAAAGGGGATAAGCAAATTTCTCTTTCGACAACTTTCGACAACTTCGACATATATTCAATAAAAAAAATCCCTATTTCTAGAGATTATTGAACACAATTAGTGACCAATACGAAGTATATCCTCATGAACACTATGAGCTGCCAAACATCATTCAGCAGCTGACATAATGGTTTGACGGAATTTATTACTATTGGTTGTTACATCTCAAGCAGCATATAATCAGGGTACTGTTGTTTCTTGCCGTTTATCAACTACAAGACATCATTCTGAATCTTTTTCTGGAGAAAGGACTTCTACTATATCAGTAATAGGAGATGAACCTACGGCAACAAATACACCATCAAGAGAAAGAGTTTCTCATGTAGTAAGAAGCGCGCTATTTACACCCATCATATTTCATACAATTTCGGAAATTTGAGTAGTATAGTGGAATATGATATTTGCTTTCATATTTGCCTTTTGAATCCATATATCTTCAGCACGAGCCCTATCAGAGCGAACTATGATATGCACTTCTTTTGCAATTTCTGAGAGATACAAGGCCTCAGTAATAGCAGTATTTCATGCTCCAACAACCGCGACAGTAAGATTTTTATAAAAACTTCCATCACAGGTTGCACAATATGAAACTCCTTGTCCATAGAATTCTTTTTCACCAGGAACACCAAGCATTTTATAAATATTACCAGTTGCAAGAATTATACGCTTTGCATGATATATATCGCCTTTCATTGTTTGAACTTGAAACATATCCTCAGCAACCTTCGACACTGTTTCGACACGGTCTTGTAGAAATTTAGAACCAGAGGATTCAGCATGTTGACGAAAATTCTTCATAATATCTCAACCAGTCGAAGAAAGAGTTCCTGGATAATTTTCAACACAATGACTGGTCGCAAGGGCTCATCCTGGCATTTCTCCAATAATTAAATTGGAGAGTGTATACCGTGAAGCATACATTCATGCGGGAAATCCTGCACTTCCTGCTCCTATAATTATAAGATCATATATGTGGTCTTTCATAGAAATAATAATTAATAATGATAATCATTCTCATAATAAGAGAATATTCTTTTATTTCAAGTTTAAACGGGTGTAATTTCTGGGTTTTCTGATTTCTTCGTATCAAAAGATACTACTCGTTTTGAGCGGAAATCTTGAATAATATTATTGATTTTACGTGCATTTTCAACTGGAGAAGGTGCTATACTTACTGTCATATTTGAGGTTTCAGAGGCAGTATGAATATTTACCGTACCAAAATCAAATAATGTCTGGAGAACTCCTCGCTGTTCAGCATCTACTTCTTGTATTCTATCCAATGGACTTTCAGCTATTTTTCTAGAAAAAACAGAGAGTTGTTCTATGCCAATAATTCTATGATCGGTTATAACGAACAGATCAAGTTCATCATTCAGCCAACTTAAATAGGTAAACGAAAGGGTCACCATCCAAAATACTGACAACACCATCCAAAATACTGACGTATTAATAATTTGTAAAAATTCATGAGAAAAAATAAGTACAAAAAAACTTATAAGAAAAATAGTGAGAAGGAATAGTCATTTAAAGAGAAAGACAATCCAGTGTCTATGGAGTATAAGCTGAATCTGTTCGCCTGATTTTAAAAATGGAATATGAGTGAATTCATTCATGATATAGATGGTTATGAGGATTTAGGTTGGGTAATATTCGGTTTTTTTATATATACTGGTTCTATTTGAGATGTTCAGTTCTTCAAAGATATATATTCAAATACCTTCCTATTGTCAAAAGAGTATTCAAAATGAGTATTTTTAGATAAAAAATCGGCATTATCTCCAATTCACCAATATTTTCATTCCGGAAGATTCTCTATTGTGGAGAGTTCTGGACTATTTCCTTCAGAAAAAAAACAAAGATACTCCCCTCTATTTGCTTTTATTGCATATGGAAGAGGATATCAACAAAGTGTTCAAAGTTGAAACAAGTCGATTGAAACAATCGGCATTTTATAGACAAAAGCCCATGTATTAACGGTTAATGTTATAATTCGTAAAAGAGTAAAGGCTCACGGACCATTTACTACTCAAATCTTTGCTATGTCTCCCAAAGAAATATGGTGTTCTGAAAGAATTCTTGTAACAAAAGGAAGAAAGTGCTCAAATTCATTTCCTTTTTCCAAGAAATTGGTAGATATCACTTCTCCTTGTGATCAAAAAACCGTAAAAGTAATCTGTGAGGTAAGAGGTTGTATAAAAATGGTATAATTCATAGATATTATCAACGATAGCTAATAGCTTCGGCAATATGAGGTAAGAGGATATGTTCACTTGCATCAAGATCAGCAATAGTTCGAGCAAGTCGTAAAATTCGGAAATAGACTCGAGTGGAAAGTCATAGCCGATTTATGGCATCCTGAAGAAATTTCTCTCCATCATCACCCAGTATACAATATGTTTCAATTTCTGCATTACTCATTTCTGCATTATAGGTTCTATTCGTATTTATAAATCTCTGTAACTGAATTGTACGCGCTCATAAAATTTTTTCTTGCATATAGACTCGAGTATGAATCGATGCTTTATTCTTATATTTCTCAAAATCTTCTGGTTTTACCCGGGGAACTCGAATCATGATATCAATACGATCTAGCATAGGTCATGAGAGCTTTGATTTGTATCGTTCAATTTGAGATTGAGAACATGTACAACTCTTTTCCTTATCTCATAAATATCAACAAGGACAGGGATTTAAAGCTCAAATAAGCATAAATTTCGCAGGATATCGACAACTCGCATGAACACGATTAATGGTAATAACTCCATCTTCAAGTGGTTGTCTCAAGGTTTCCAGAACATTCTTATCAAATTCAAGAAATTCATCGAGAAATAAAACTCATTTATGTGCTAATGATATTTCGCCAGGACGTGAATCTCGGCCTCATCCAATTATAGAAGCTTCGCTTGCAGTATGATGAATGCTTCGAAATGGTCGATCTATTATAAGTGGCTGAGTCCTAGAAAGAAGTCCCGCAACCGAATAAATTCCTGACACCTCTATGATTTCATCGAGACTCATTGGGGGGAGTAATGATGCTAATCATTTTGCAAGCATCGTTTTTCAGGATCCTGGTGGTCACTCGAGAAGAATATTATGTCCACCAGAAGCTGCAATAAGTATTGATCTTTTTGCATGCTCTTGTCCTATAATACTTTCTATATCGACTCATATTTCTTTTTTACGAGAAAATTGTTCAAAAGAAGTAACGGAAGAAGCAGGAATAGGAATTTCTCATACCAGAATAGAAATTGTTTCCTGTAGACTCTCAACTGGAATAATATGAACATCGGGGACAATGCCAGCCTCTATGCTTGCATCTTTAGGAAGAAAAATGTACTTTATTTTATTTTCTCGTGCAAAAAGTACACTTGGAAGGATTCCATCAATAGAGCGAATCTTTCCATTTAACGCAAGTTCTCAAATAAATATACTCTCTTTAAAAAATTCTTTTTTAAAGAGAAATTCATGCGAGAGAATGCCAAGAGCAATAGGAAGATCAAAGCTTGGTCATTTTTTTCGGACATCTGCTGGAGCCAAATTCACTGTAATCCTTTTTGATCCTGGAAAAGTAAATCCAGCATTTTTAATAGCACTTCGAACTCGTTCTCTACTTTCCTGAACAGCCATATCTCAGAGTCCAACAATAGTAAATGCTGACAGACCTGTAGCCACATCAACCTCTACAGAAACAGGAACTCCAGAAAGACCTGTAACCGATACTGAATGAATACACTCAACCATGTTGGAAAAATATTTTATTTACTATAGTGATTTTCATGCGGTTGTAAAACAAAAAACTGAATGAATAATTGCGAAATAGGGAAACTTCTGTTACAATTTTTGCATATGAAAAAGTTTTTCTTTTCCAACATACGAACTTCCATTCTTCTTTGGATATTTTTTTCGGTTTCTTGATATCATAGGCTTGTTATGGCAATACGCCGTGAACCTATTGTTGCCAATGAAAAACCGAAAGTTTCTACCCCATCATCGGATGGGTGGGATACAGTAGTAGGATGGTGGAATACAGGTATTTCCTGGATTGCATATACCATTCTTGGGGTTATTATATTCTATATAATCGTCAAGGTACTTCGTATTGTCTATGAAATATCTACCACCAAAAACCTCGTATATCTCCAAGTCACTTTACCAAGAGCTGACTCAAAACTCGATAAAGAAAAAGAGACAAAGAAGGATTTTAAAGAAAAAGTTGGTATCATGAGTGTATTTTACAAAAGTATACACAAGATGACTGAAACAAGTTTTGTGGAAACTTTCATGAACTTTATCTTTCGGCACGCGAAAATTTCACTTGAATTTTTTTATAATGAATGACTCGTGAGCTTTTATTGTGTAGCTTATAAACAACATACCTCTCTTATTATTCAGCAAATTACTTCAAATTATCCAGATGCGGAAGTAAGAGAAGTAAAAGAAGCAGATCTCCCGAACATTAAACCCGATGGATATACACTCCGTATTTCATCAGTTAATAAAGATCATGATGATGTATACCCTATTAAAACTTACAAATATTTTGAAGATGATCCACTTTCAACTTTTACCAATAATTTTTGATCACTCGGAAAAGAAGATAAAGCAGTGGTACAATTTGTCATGAAACCACTCGGTTCAGCATGGAATAAAAAAGCAAAAGAAGCTGCGAGTGCCGTGGCAAAATGAGAATATAAAAAATGAATGAAGCTTGGGGTAATTGGAACTCTATTTAGTTGAATTGTTGCACCATTCTCATGGTTTGCATATCGATTTATTAAAAATGAAGCCGATCCATCTTCAGGAAGTAATGCTCCTGGAGCAAGTGGTGGAGATGCTTATAAAATATTTAATCAAGCGGAACAAGAAGCTCATAAAATGGTCGGTGAAAGTGCCGGACAGCCTGGATTTGAATGTTCTATCCGTATTCTTGTTTCTTCTCAAACCAGAGAAAGTGCGAGTAACGGTGTTAAAAATCTTATTGCAGCTACTTCAATATTTACAGATGAATATAATAATAAGCTTGATAATAGTCAGTGGTGGGACGATATATTTCGGTTTATATCAGCTCCAATAGGATATTTTGAATACCATAATTGTCTTTCAAATATCATATGGTGACAAAGTAGATTCTCATGTGATGAACTCTCTACGATGTATCATTTTCCAGATATTAATTATAATAAATCTCCGGTTATTAAGTGGCTTGACTATAAAATGCTTCCAACTCCCTCAAATTTGAAATTTCCAAAAGATCCAACTCTTTTGAGTGATTATAAACGAGATAAGGATGGAAATATCCTATCAAATGATGGTTCACATCTAAAAGTGGATAAAAATAAGAATCTATTTCGAGATAGCGAGAAACAACTTGAAATGATTGATGGAACAAAAATTCCTGTCTATGCAGATGGTGATAATAAAGGAAAACCGATTGATGAATGAAAAACTCCAATTCAAGAAACACAACACAGAAAACTCGCTGGATTTCCACTCTATAAAGATGCTGTACTTATGGGATGGAATGTATATAGAAATATGCAGACTCCAATTTATTTTTCCCGAAAAGATCGTGGTCGTCATCATTATATTATAGGAAAATCCGGGTGAGGAAAGTCAGTATTTATCAGTTATATTGCTCGACAAGATCTCTGGAATGGTGACGGACTCTGTGTGATTGATCCCCATGGTGATCTGGTAGATGATGTAGTTGCGTTTACTCCGAAAGAACGCGCAAAAGATATGATTATTTTTGATCCTGCAGATTGGGAAAGGCCAATGGGGTTAAATATGCTTGATATTATTGCAACTGATCCAAATCTAAAATCGATCGAAAAAGATAGAGCTGCACTGGATGCAACATCGATTTTCATCAAAATGTACGGAGATGAAATCTTTGGACCCCGTATTCAGCATTATTTCAGAAATGGTTGTCTTAGTCTCATGGATGATGAGGAGGAGGGAGGAACCCTTATTGATGTTCCACGCCTTTTTACTGATGAGGCCTTCATGAAATATAAAACATCAAAGATTAAGAATGTCATGGTGAAGGCATTTTGGGAACATGAATATGCACAAACTGGGGATCGTGAGAAACAGGAAATGATTCCATTCTTCTCTGCAAAATTCGGTCCATTCATTACAAATACGACGATGCGAAACATCATCGGTCAAACCAAAAGTGCTTTCAATCTTCGAAAAGTTATGGATGATCAAAAGGTTCTCATGGTGAAGCTTTCTAAGGGTATGATCGGTGATCTGAATGCTCAACTCCTTGGTCTTATTATGGTCTCAAAAATCAATATGGCTGCTATGTCTCGTGCAGATACTCCAGAAGATCAAAGAAAAGACTTCTTCCTTTATGTGGATGAATTTCAAAATTTTGCAACTGATACATTCGGAGAAATCTTGTCAGAAGCACGTAAATACCACTTAGCACTTATTATGGCCCACCAGTTTATTGCGCAGATTGGAGGGAGTGGTGCAAAAAAATGAGATAAGCCATCTATCAAAGATGCTGTATTTGGAAATGCAGGTACTATCATGTCGTTTAAGGTAGGTGCAGAGGATGCAGAATATCTCGAAAAGGAATATGCCCCACTTCTATCACAGCAAGACATTATTGGTATTGCAAATTTTACAGCATATTGCAAACTCAATATAGATAATGCAACGACTCGTCCATTTGATATGAAAACTATCTGGGATAATACCTATAAAAATCCAGAAGTTTCAAAAATTATTACTGAATATTCTCGAAAGATGTATGGTCGAAAAAAAGAATATGTTGATATGGAAATTGAGGCACGTATGGGTATCCTTTCAGAGGAAGATAAAACTCAAGAAAACCAATAAAATACATCTTGTAAAGGGGAAAGTATTATAAATATAGATTGATATTTGTATTCTCTCTTAGTATGGAGTACAATAGTTATAAGAATTACTATTTATATATTCTTATGAAGACTTTCTTTCGTTTTATTGGAAAACTGACTCTAATCGGATTCATTCTGATTGATGGAATTATTATTGGTAATGCATTGTGAGTATTTGCTACCATGGGAATTCACCTTGATTCTATCAGTGAGATGATTACTCATTATGGTTTTCTTATTGGAATCCTTATATATGGGCAAATCATTTTTTGATTTGGACTCATCCAGACTATCTATATCAACCCAATACGGCAACTTCGTAAAGAGATTGCGCTCTTTCTTACGGGAGCAAAAGATGAAAGCAATCTATCGATAACAGGGCTCAATGAAGATGCAAATTTTATTACCAATTTCTTCAATAAAAGTCTTCAAATTCTTCGAAATTTTAAAGATGAAATGAAGGCAGGACGAGTACTTCGTTCTGAAGTAGAACTTGCTGCTGAAATACAACGAGCAGTGCTTGATAAGGAACATCCACCTATTCCATCACTTGAGTTTGCTGCAAATGCAAAAAGTGCTACGGAAGTAGGAGGAGATAGTTTTGATTTTATTGAACGCTGAGAAAATCATTATATCTATCTTGGTGATGTAACTGGACATGGTGTCGCTTCTGGTTTTGTAATGATGATGGTAAATGCACTCATATCAGGATTTTCTCTGAAAGAAATTAATAGTGCTACAATTCTTGCAAATACCAATACGATTCTTAAGCCCCGTGTAAAACAAAATATGATGATGACCTGTCTCATGCTTCGATGGAATGAGACAGAAAAAAAACTCTATATGGCAGGAGCATGACATGAATATCTTATTGTTTATAAAGCAAATGGTGAAATCTTAAAAATCAAGTCTGGATGAGTTGCTTTATGAATGATTAAAGATATTACAAAATCACTCCAAGAACAACAAATACAACTTGATCCTGATGATATTATCGTTATGTATACGGATGGGATTAGTGAAGCAAGACTCAATTCAAAACAAGATGGAATTCTCTTTGGAATCGATCGAATTATTGATTCTATCGAAAAAACAGAAGTACGTACAGCACAAAATGTATTTAATAATATCACGATTGAGCTTTCACGATTTATGGGATATAATCATATCCAATTTGATGATATCACCCTTATAGTACTTCGATACAAAAGGCCGGATGAGGATCCAAAAGTGAGTGAACCACTCCATCCTGAAAACATTACCGAATGGTCATGGAATACAAGTACTGTCATTTCACGATAAGAATCCTTTTTAATTTATGCCTTCAATACCTACTATACAAGAACTCGTTGCTCAGAATTATTCATGAGATGCGAGTGGATTCGAAACAAATATATCTCTTCCAAAAGAAAAAATTGAGAAGGATATTTCAGAGGGATCAGTTAATCAAGGGAACAGAGAAACGCCTCCACAAATTGAGAAAATTCTACCAGAGATGAATATTCCAAAACTTGGAGAAACGGATGATAAAAAAATGACAAAAGAAGAAGCTGAAGAATACAAACAAGCTGAGAGAGAATATAAAGAGGCTCTTGCATTTGTAAAAGATATGATTGCACCAGCCATGATTCGTATTGATTCAACGAAGCTTCAAATTGGTGATACCTTTGTTCGAAGTGTTTTTGTCTATGCATATCCTGATATTTTGGAAGGTAACTGGCTCTCTCCTCTTATTAACTGGGATGTAAAATTTGATATGTCTTTTTTTATCTATCCAGTTGATTCAGGAAGAGTGATGAAGTACTTACGAAAAAGACTTACACAACTCCGTGCACAATATTCAATCAATCAAGAAAAAGGACTTATTGCTGATCCTCATCTTGAAGCACAGCTTCAAGATGTAGAAGAACTTCAGCAAAGTCTTACACGCTGACAGGAACGGTATTTTCATCTCTCTATCTATATTACTATATATGCAGAAACAGAAGATGAAATGAAGAAACTTTCGAATGCCATGGAAGTAATGCTTTCATGACGAAATGTACTTACGAAACAAACATTTCTTCGTTCAGAACAAGGATTTTTGGCAACTGGTCCATTTGCAAGAGATGAAGTAGGAGTATATAGAAACATATCAACTCGAGGACTTTCAACCACTTTTCCATTCAGTTCAAATTCCCTTTCTCAGGATGATGGAATTCTCTATGGAATTAATACCCACAATAATTCACTTATCATATTTGATCGATTTCGAACAGAAAATGCAAATATGTGTGTATTTGCGAAATCAGGATGAGGAAAGTCTTTCTGAGTAAAACTTGAAATTCTCCGTTCGCTTATGGTTTGAACTGATGTTATTGTACTTGATCCTGAAAATGAGTATAAATCATTGGTAGATACTGTCTGAGGAACCTATCTCAATATAAATCTCAATTCCAAAGAACGACTCAATCCATTTGATCTTCCAAGAGCACTCAAAGATACGAAAGTTCAACCCGGAGATCTCCTTCGATGAGCAATCGTAAATATGATAGGTCTTATGAATCTTATGCTTGGAAAACTCACTCCATCAGAAGAGGCTATCCTTGAAAAGGCACTTATCACAACCTATTCCCTCAAAGGGATCACTATGACTGATGATAGTATCGATGGGAAAGAGGTTCCTCTTTTGAAAGATCTCTATTCAGTACTTGAAACCATGGAATGAGGAAAAACCCTTACAGAACGTATGGATAAATACGTGTATGGTGTTTTCTCTGGTATATTTTCAGAACCAACGAATGTAGATATGAAAGATGGTCTCGTCGTATTCTCAGTACGTGATCTCGATGAGATCCTTCGACCAATTGCCATGTATATCATTCTCAACTATGTATGGACCACCGCTCGTTCGAGTGAAAAAAGAAGAATGCTGGTAGTAGATGAGGCCTGGAATATTATGCAATATGAAGATAGTGCAAAATTTCTATTTGGATTGGTAAAACGTGCTCGTAAATATGGACTTGGAGTAACTACCATAACGCAAGATGTGGAAGATTTCATGACCAATCAATATGGAAAGGCTATTGTAACCAACTCTTCCATACAACTTCTTCTCAAACAATCACCCGCCTCTATAGATGTACTACAGAATATATTTAAGCTTACGGAGCAAGAGAAATATATCCTCCTCAATGCCTCTGTTGGTACTGGACTGTTTTTTGCAGGGACAGAACATGTTGGTATTCAAATACTTGCAAGTTACTTTGAAGAAAAAATTATTACCACAAAACCAAATGTTTAAAAAAATCCCGATGATTCGGGATTTTTTATTATTAAAACCATAGACTTCGATATCGCTCTTTTCATACACACATCAACTCTTCAAGTAAATTCAAGAAAGTCATCCCAGCACAAGACGCTGATTGAGGATAGAGACTTTTATTAGTAAATCATGGGATTGTGTTTAATTCAAGAAAAATAGGCTCATTGTTCACTACAATAATATCTGTTCGACTATATCATTGTGCTCAAAGGGTTTTATGAGCCAATAAAGCAAGTGCTTCGATTTTATTACGTAACTCTCTATCGATATCAACCGGACAAACTTCTTTTGTCATACCATTGTACTTATTTTCAAAATCAAAATATCACCCATCTGGAGGGATAATTTCGATCACTGGCAATGCTTGTACTTCTCCATTATTTGAACGTTCCAAAACAGAAGCGGTAAATTCTCTTCATTCTAAGTATTCTTCATACATAACCGGTCATTGAATATACTCCAATTCTTGTTTATATCCCTCAAAATCCTCTAAATTACGCATAATATAAACCCCTATTGTACTTCATTCTTTTGGTTTTTTAATAACACAAGGGAATCATCCATTTTGTTCAATCATTTCAAGGATTTCCAATCAAGAATGTTTATAGAAATGAAGTGTTTGATACCGTGCCGTATTTCATCCCGCCTGAGCAATGATTGCTTTTGCCCATATTTTATTGAGGGAAACTGCATGAGATTCTGATGGAGATCATTGAAAGGGTAATTTAAGAAGTTCCAAAAGTGCTGGAATCTTTCCATCTTCTCATAACTTTCCATGAATTAAAACAAATGCAAAATGAAATTCTTTATACCTCTGGATAAAGCGGGTGAGATCAACTGGAATATCAAAAGTAGTTACCATATATCCTGCACCAAGAAGAACGTGCTCAACCTCTCATGCAGATCGAAGTGAAATTTCCCGTTCTGATCAAGTTCATCCGGTAAGGATGGCAATATTTTGAATTCCTGGAATCATACAAAATAATTAAGAATTAGATGGTTCTTTTTTTCATTGAAGGTAACGAGCGAGCGATCTTCCTGTGTGACAATCTGTTTCCAGAATTCCTGGTACTTTCCCAGAATAGAGAAGGTTTCATCATCGTTTTCCTCACTCTGGTCAAATATCGATAATATAATCAGCCAATGCAATAACATCGAGATTATGTTCAATAACCAGGACACTATTTCCTTTTTCTACCAGCTTATCCAAGATATCAAGTAATTTCTGAACATCAGAAAAATGAAGTCCTGTAGTTGGTTCATCCAAAATATAGAGTGTTTTTGATGTGGAACGTTTTGCAAGGTCAAAAGCAAGCTTAATACGTTGTGCCTCTCATCATGAAAGAGTTGGGGCAGACTGTCAAAGAGTGATATATCACAATCAAACATCATACAAAACATCGAGTATCTTCTTGATTCTTGGAAAAGCTGTAAAAAAGTCTCTTGATTCTTCAACCGTCATAGCCAATACTTCTGCAATATGTTTTCCCTTGAAACGGACTTCAAGCGTTTCTGGATTATAACGAGTTCACTCACATTGATCACATTCAATATAGACATCAGGAAGAAAATGCATCTCTATCTTCTTAACTCATGAACCTTCACAAGTCTCACAGCGTCATCATTTTGTATTAAAACTAAATCTTCAAGGTCCATATCACCTTTTTTGAGCCTCAAGAGAAGCAGCAAAAGCTTCACGAATAAACGTAAAAACTCATGTATAGGTTGCAATATTTGAATGTGGAGTCTTCCCTATTGGTGATTGATCAATGATAATCGCCTTATCTATATTATCAAGACCTTCAATTTTTGTATGTTTTCATACTGCAACAGCAGATCCATGAAAATATTTCATAGTAGCATTTGCCAATGTATCCATAATCAAAGACGATTTTCATGATCCTGAAACCCCAGTGACAACCACTAACATTCCAAGAGGAATTTTTACTGTAACATTTTGAAGATTATTTTCACTTGCCTGTTCAATTCGTATAAAACCACTTGGTTTTCTTGAGTTTTTTGGAAGATGAACCCGAAGATCTCAACGAAGATATTTTCCAGTTTCTGAATGGGTATTTTGTAATATCTCATTATAGGTTCATTGAAATACTATTTCTCATCCATGAACTCCTGCACGCGGTCAGATATCTATAATATAATCGGATTCTTTCATGATATCCTCATCATGTTCAACAACAATAACTGTATTCCCTATTTCGGAAAGTTTTTTAAGGTTTCCTATGAGCATATCATTATCCCGTGGATGTAACCCAATAGAAGGTTCATCCAATACATATATAATCCCCTCTAAACGAGTTCAAATTTGGGTAGCTAATCGAATACGTTGGGATTCTCCTCATGAAAGTGTATTTGCCCTTCTATCCAAGGTAACATAATCAAGTCATACTCCAATCAAAAATTCAAGACGTTCTGTAATATTTTTAAGAATTGTTTCTGCGATTTTTTTCTCAGACTCAGAAAGAACAAGTGTTGTAAAAAAATCATATGCTTCACGAACTGAAAGACTACTGAGTTGTCCAATATGAACTCATGTTACTAAAACCGAAAGAAATGATTTTTTAAGACGAAATCCATCACAAGAATTACACTGTATTTCTGTAACATACTGACTAATTCTCTTAAGATAGGTATCACTTGCCGCATCTCATTCAACAAGACGACGCTCAAGATTTGGAATAAGTCATTCAAATTTTGCATGATGGATTTTTTCTTTTTCAAACTTCGACACATATGAAAGTTCAAAAACATCAGATACTCAAAACAATATTTTCTCTCTATCCTCAATTTTTAAATCACTATATGGTTTTAACATATCAATTTTATGCTTTTTACACATCGTCTCAAGAATAGCTGTGTAATATGGATGTGCTGTCCAAGGAAGAATCGCTCATTCCGCAAGAGAGAGAGAAAAGTTGATTATATTTTCTTCAAGAAATGTCATACGACTTCAAAGTCCATGACAGGTCTCACAAGCACCATAGTGAGAATTAAAGGAAAAATTAGAAATAGATAAATCCTGGAGAGAATAATCACAAATAGGACATGATGGATGTTCTCGGAATAATAAAATTTCATCTGTTTCAAGGAAATGAATACTCAGGGATCCTTCTCATTTCTTATATGCAAGTGAAAGTGAGTCTTTAAGACGTGTTTCATAATTCTTCTGTTCTTCGCCAACCTTCGACACAAGTCGATCTATAATAATCTGAACATTTTTAGGATTAATTTTTCCCTCTGGAGGATTGTCTGCTACTGAATATATATGATTATTGTATTCATAGCGAACAAACCCCATATCTGTAATCATCTTCGCCAAATCTTCGCCAACTTCGACATTAAAAATAAATGGAACAGTTATATGAAATTTCTTTTCTGCACCACGAAGTGTGATAGATTGTACTATATTTCGAATGGTATCTTTCTTGAGAAGTACTTCTGGATGATCTGGACAATGTTGTTTTCCGATACTCGTATAAAGAAGTCTATAATAATCATATATTTCAGTAATAGTACCAACTGTTGAGCGAGGATTATTGGATACTGTCTTCTGATGAATTGCTATAGTAGGTGATAATCCACGAATTTCATCAACCTTTGTTTCATTTGAAATCTCAGAAACAATCATACGAGCATACGTCGAAAGACTTTCGAGATATTGTCTTTGCCCTTCTGCATATAAGGTATCAAATGCAAGTGAGCTCTTCCCAGAACCAGAAACTCCAGTGATAACAACAAGTTTATTCTTTGGAATCGTAAGTGAAATATTCTTAAGATTGTGGGTATGTGCGTTTTTTATAACAATATTCTCTGACATGATGAAAAAAGAAAAATTCAATGGGAATTGTACGTATTTTTAGAATGATTACAATCTTTTCTAAGCAGCGGAAGCAAGGGTAAATACTATAACTTTTTTTGCTCATTCTTTTTTCAGTATTTTCGCACATTCATTTACTGTCGAACCTGTCGAAATAACGTCATCAAGAATATATATTGTTTTTCAATGAAGCGTATCTCTATATTTTTTTCAAATCATAAATACTTCGACAAGATTATTTCTTCTGTCGAACTTGTCGAGAGTTGCTTGATGTTTTGTGTATTTCTTCTTTACCAGCAATGGAAAATATGGAACTTCGACAACTTTCGCCAATGTCGAAGATAAAACCTTCATATGATCATATCTTCGCCAGATTTTTGTAATATAGTGTGACGGAACCTGACAAATACAGGTATTTATATCATTCGATTGAACATATATAAGAAATAATTTTTCAAAAATTGGTATAAATTTCCTATAAAGATCATATTGTCTGTAATATTTGAATTGTTCTATATCATTTTTACATTCGCCCGTATATCTTGCAGCCACAAATACCCCATCCAAAACACAATCAGGTAATTCTTGTTTATAGTGTTCTGTTTTATCGAGAAATATATACTCATATTGCTCAGAAGTAGTATCAAAGAAGATATCAGAAATAAAAGTAATAATTCTTTGAATACTCATATATTCTCTTATTTTCGGATAGAACGAATAAGGTCTGAAAGAATCATAACACCCCATCCAGTTGCTCATTTTAACATATAGCCAAGGCGATCATTTCTATAGGCAGGACCAGCAATATCAAGATGAGTGAGTTTTGCATTTCATTGAAAATAAGTAAGAAAGGCTGCCCCAATAGATGACCCTGCCTTTTCTGTTTTTGCTATATTTTTTATATCAGCGATTTCAGCTTTTAAAGATTTTATCATTTTATCATTGAGTGGAAGTCTCCATATTTTCTCAAGGGAATCTTTACTGAGGAGTTCAAGTTGAGAAATAACTGCTTCATCATCTCATATAACTCAAGCATAGTCGTATCAAAGTGCATATATACATGCACCCGTAAGAGTTGCCATAGTAATAATATGTCCTGGATTATAGTTTTTTTCCACATAACTCATAACATCAGCAAGAAGCAATCGACCCTCTGCATCTGTATGATGTATCTCTACTGTTGTTCCATTATAGGCTTTATATATATCAAGAGGTTTATATGCAGATCATCCTGTCATATTTTCAGTAAATCCAACCGCTCAGATAATATTACACTCCAATGAATCAATGGAATCAAGAAATTCCATAACTCCAACTATACCTGCAGCTCCTGCCATATCCATTTTCATATCAAACATAGCATCTCCTGGCTTGATCTGAATTCCACCAGCATCAAAAGTTACTCATTTCCCTATAAGAGAATAGGTTTCAAGTGTATTATCAATAATACGCTCAAAAATTACCACATATGGATCATTATCACTTCCTGCACTGACTGCAAGAAGAAGATTCATTCCAAGTGCAGTCAGTTCTTTTTTATCGAGAACCGTTACTTTTGTTCGCTTCCAAGGAAAGGAAAGGATACTCTGAACCATGTCTTTTGGTGTCGAAAGTGACGGGGGAAGATTGACAAGATCTCTCGCTCTACAAACAGCATTAAGACACTTTTGGCGAAGTTCGACATCAATTGGCGAAGTTGGTTGTGGCGTCCAATAACTGATGTGTATTGATCTTTTTTTTGTTACAAATGTATCATATGTATATGACGCAAGCATTAAAACATCAAGTAATGATGCAATATTTGTATCATTTGAGACATACGTAAAAGATTCTTTCATTCCGGCAATAAATTCACTTCTATCTTCTAATAAAGTATCTGCTCAAGGAAAAAAATAAAAAACTTTCTTTGATTGAAATATCTCCTGATATGATGGAAAAACCTTCTCTTTTTTGTCTATTTCTTGAGAGAAATTCTTCTCAACACAATCTGGTAAGGTATGGCTAGAAAAAATCGCGCTATACGCCAATAAATCTTGTTTATCACGAAGTTCTATAATAAGAACTGGGGCAGTATTTTTTCAAATAGATGAAAGGAGTGAAAATGATGTGCTCATAGATTTATTGTTTTAAACGAATATAACTAAAAAAGAAAAGGAGTGAGAGAAAAAACAGGAGAAGAGAAACTTCTAACATATTAAATCCTGCTACCCAAGTATGGTAGAGCGAGAATACAATACTAAAAATAATAGAAAAATAGTGAATAAATGCATAATCATACTCATACTCTTGCTTCCAGAAAAATGTACTCCCAATCATGCCTATCGGGAGAAAATAAAGAAACATAACGGCAGAAAAAAAGCCAGTAGCTTCATTTCAGGTACCAAGAATCATTGGGAAAAAACTTTTTGTATATATGAAATATATACTCACAATTCCCATTAAAAAAGCCAAATAATTTCCGTAGCGAAAGTGAACTCCTATATGAAAAATAGTAAACATAGCAAGAAGTGCTATGGAGAAAGAAAAGTATTCAAAACTATAGTAATACAGGAGGAGAACAGACAAAAAAGATGAGAGAAGTCAGAAATATTTTGATATAACCCCATAGTTTCGAAAGGTTGTTATTTTTGGTATATAATCAAAAATAAGAATACTCATGATACTGAGTACAAATATCAACCAAAGAATCTTATCAAAAGAAAAAAGGTTATATCCAAACAATACAATACTTGATGTAATGAGGAAAAGAAATATGATAAAATATTGCTTTCTTTCCCCATCTGTAACAAACCGATCCTTATATTCTATAAAAAACATTAAACCTATTAGAATACAGACATTTATAAAATATATTGAACTTAAGGATGCATTATCAGTAAAATAAATCCCTGAAAGAATAATGGAAGATATTCATGAAAATATTCCATGAAACCGAGTAATGCGATAAAATAGCTCTGAGAGTTTTCTTTCAAATACAAGAAATAAAGAAAATAATACAAGAAATAAAGAAAGAATAATTATATTATGGAGTTGAAATATTCTTTCATCTATCTCATCATAGCCTATTAATCCATATGCAATACCATAAATAGATATATAAAAAAGGAGAATTGCTATAGGGAAAAATCCTTGTCTAGAAAATGATTCAAATGAAAAATCAAATCCCATCTTGGACGAAGGGATACTAGGAAGGGATATGTATTTTCCGAGAAAAGAAGAAAAATAAAACGAAAATCCCACTCATAATATTCAAAAAATAAATGAGAGGAAGGGAAATCCTAAAATATAGGCTACAAAAATAAATACGAGGTGAATTATAAGGAGGAGTATATACACCTTAGAAATTTATGAGAATAAAATACCCCATAATAGTATAAAAAAACATACCGAAAGCAAGGGATATATATCATTTCATAAAACGTGAAACAAATGCAAGCCCTGAGATAAGTGTTATAAAAAATATAACATTAAAATTAAATGGAATACTTGTAATCTCAAATTGAATAAGTGTAATAACGGCTATAAAAATAGCTGAAAATACAAAAATACTATATAAAATCGCATCACTCAAGAATGAAACAAGTTCGAAAAAAGCCTCCACATAATAATTAAACCCTTTCATGAGTTTTGTATATGAAAAACGAATATGTTTAATTCTATTTTCAAGGAGACGAATATTTTGCTCTATAAGCCTCCGTTTGAGTATAAGTCGATTCGTTTTTTCAGTTTGAAATTGTACACGTGCAAAAATAATTTCACGATTTACTTCTTTAAGCTTTATCTTATACAGATTGAGTTCACGAAGATTTTTATAAAACACAAAAGAATTTGTATCTATGGCATTTGGATCTTTTTTCTTATCTTCTATCTTTATTTCTTCTTCTTTGCTAAAAAAAGAATTCACCACATCAGAAACGATTCACTCTATTTTTTTATATGAATCCGTTTGTCCTGGCATTGCAATCTTATCCCCTGATCAGAATTGTTTTAAAAGTCGATTTGTCTCATTGATATAGGTAGCTTTTTCTTCAAGAACATTTTTTTCAATAAGTTCCACTTCCAAATCCCCAATTTTTTTTAGTGCTGTTTCTGCAACAATTTTTAATTTACTGAGATTTGTTGTTCCTTTAATCTGAAGAAGTGATGTTCTTACTTGATTCAGTCTCTCTCTTTTATCACTTACAATATGTTCACTGTGTTTTGTAGTAATAGTATCTATCTTCTGGATAACAATATCAATCAGAGAAAGATACTTTACAAGTTCCCTTTCAAGACCAGCATCAATATCAGGAGCATCCGATTTCTGTTCATGTTTTTTTAGAAGTGATTGATTTATTTCTGAGTCTCATTGTTGTTTTGAATAGAGCTCATAACTATCTTTCACCTGCATGGTGAGAAGTTTTTTCTGTTCATCTGTTGCATTCTTCGTTGTATAGATATATAAAATATCATATCAGAGATCTTCTATAAGTTTTTTATATGCCTTGAAAATATCATTTGATTGGATCTGTCATGATTTCCTTTCTCATCCAATAACCGCATCAAAATAGAAAAAATTACTTGCCCCTGCAATACTATTTTTATCTGGCTTAAATTCTTCAAGTTCAATAATAGAATACCCCTGAGCATGGAGCTTATGACGAGCTTCTTCTTCGTCTTCAGCAGTAATAACGAGAGTGATTTTTTGATTGTTCTTAGAACAGGTTGATTGAAAACTTTTCATATACTATGAAATATTATTAAATACGATATCAAATGAGGATTGTTGATTCTTATCTGACTTATATGTGTTTTTTGAATTATGCATTCCAAAGATGGGTTCAATATTTAAATTCTTCTGTTCATGCTTATTAACAATACTTATAAGCTTCTTATAAAAAGTGGAAAGTTCTTCTTCTGTAAGAAGTGAAAGAGATTCTTTATACAGATTCTTCTGAAGAGAATCCACATTTAAAACATCTATCAGCGTATTGATAAGATGTATCTTTTTGGATTTAGATGAGAAGGAAGAAAAAAGTTTTTCTAAAAACATATGAAAGTTATTTACATTAGTATACACGTATAGAAAATAAAATACAAGTAATTACTTATTTATTTATTACTATTATATAGAAAAATTATGAATTTTATTTCTAAGTGAATAAAGCGAAGTATGCATTAAAAATATTTTACATCATGTATAAAAGTTTTTCCTTGACTACAAAGGGAATAAATAGGGTTTTTAACATGTTTTTTTATGTAAGAAACTTTTTTAAAGAGAAGAGCTATTTTATCGAATTAATACTTGAGTTTTTTGTGAAAAATCCTACACTACACTTACTGACAATATATCTAAAACTGTTAACAATGTTATTAAAAAACGAACAACTCAAGTGGATATCTCTTCTCTTCTTTTTTTTATGAGGTCTCTGTATTGGACTTCTTATAGAAGAATGATATCAATTTATCGGAAAACGTACGAATATATCTATAAATCATTCTGGATCTATAGAGAAAGAATGATTTTTGAGTGATCTTCTTTATAGTGAAAGCTTTTCAACAATTATTTCTTGAAGAGTTCGGGAAGCATATGATATTATTGCTGCCAATTATTATCATTTTTCTGAACATCAGAAAAATGAAATAGAGAATGGAATCATTGCTGGACTTGTTAAGTCCCTTGAAGATAAGCATAGTACTTTTTTCAGTATTGATGAATCAAAACAATTTCATGAAACACTTTCAGGTGATTTTGAGGGTATTGGAGCGGTTATTGATGAACATCCACAGTGAGTTGTAGTAGATAGGGTTATAGCTTGATCTCCAGCAAAAGAGTCTGGGATTACAGCAGGAGATATTATATTGAAAGTGGATTCTACTTTGATAGGAGGTATGAAAGTACAAGATGCTGTAAAACTCATCCGTTGAAAAGCAAACACCATTGTAAAGCTTCTTATATTTCGTGCATGAGCTGGAGTTCCCTATGAGAAAACGATTACTCGTAAGAAAATAACAATTCCATCGGTTGAAGGAAGTGTACTCTCTGGTTCTACTCTTGGATATATAGCTCTTTCTATTTTTGGTGAAAATACTGGAAAAGAGTTTTCACAAGAATTAGACAATCTTCTTACACAGAAAGTACCAGGAATTATTATTGATCTTCGTGATAATGGTGGTGGCTTTCTTGATGTTGCTACAGAGATTCTTTCCCGATTTGTAGAAAGAGATAAGTGAGTGGTTATTATAAAAGAAAATGATCCAAGAAAGACAGAAACATTATTTTCAAAAGGAACGGCCATTGTAAAAACTCCTATTGTACTTCTTCTTAATGAGAATTCAGCTTCAGCGAGTGAGATTGTAGCTTGAGCACTGAAGGATTATAATCTTGCGATTCTCGTTGGAAAGAAATCATATGGAAAATGATCAGTACAACAACCTTTCCCTCTCTCTGATGGAAGTGAACTCAAGATTACAGTAGCTCGATGGTATACTCCCCTTGATAAGGGTATTGATGGTATCGGTATTGAGCCAGATATCTCTATTGATTTTGAGAAAGAAGATTTTGAAAAACGCTATGATCGCCAACTAGAAACCGCTCAATCTATCCTCACCGACTGGATACAAACCAAAAATAGCAAAACAACCATTGATACATTTCTTAAAAAAGAAATTATAAGAAAACAACTCCTTCTATCAGGCTCTACCCTTACTGGAACAATCTCAACTGCCTCATGAAGTACTGGCTCTTCCCTACCTCATAACTAATTTTTCCCTATGTCATTTATACAAACCAATGATCCTGAACTTTTTTGATATATTACCGATGAGGAAAACCGCCAAGAATATGAAATAGAACTCATAGCAAGTGAAAACTATGTTTCCAAAGCTGTGCTCGAGGCAAATGGTTCTGTGTTAACCAATAAATATTCTGAATGATATCCTGGAAAACGGTATTATGCAGGACAGGAATTTATAGATAAAATTGAAAATCTTGCCATTAGTCGTGCGAAAGAATTGTTTGGTGCTGAATATGTAAATGTTCAGCCATTATCATGATCCCCTGCCAATCTTGCTGTTATGTTGGCGCTTCTCAATCATGGTGATACTATTCTCGGTCTGAATCTCGATCAAGGTGGACATCTTTCTCATGGACATCCACTGAATTTCTCAGGAAAGATGTATACCATAATTCCTTATGGACTTGATAAAACAACAGAACGTATTGATATGGATGAGGTTGAAAGATTGGCGAAGGAACATAGACCAAAATTGATTATTGCTGGATTTTCTGCATATTCCCGTTCGTTGGAC
The DNA here is from genome assembly GCA_936941205.1 of uncultured Candidatus Altimarinota bacterium. GTDB lineage: Bacteria > Patescibacteriota > Gracilibacteria > BD1-5 > UBA2023 > SSGK01. The sequence continues at coordinate 55,846 of CAKZJF010000061.1, forward strand.
TGGAAACGTTTTCGTACTATTGCTGATGAAGTAGGCGCATATCTTATGGCTGATATTGCTCATATTGCTGGATTAATCGCAGGCGGAGCTCTTGAAAATCCAGTTCCCTATTGTGATGTAGTTACAACAACGACTCATAAGACTCTTCGTTGACCCCGTGGGGCAATTATTATGGCCAAGGAAGCACTTTGACCTTTGATTGCACGTGCTGTGTTCCCTGGGGTTCAATGAGGTCCTCATGAGAATCTTATAGCTGCCAAGGCAGTTGCATTTGCTGAGGCACTCCGTCCTGAGTTTGCTGGATATGTATCGCAAGTAATACGGAATGCACAACTTCTTTCTGATGAACTCCAATGATACGGGTTTCGTGTTATATCAGGATGAACTGATAATCACCTACTCTTGATTGATGTCTTTGGATCAAAATGAGTAACAGGAAAAGAGGCAGAAGAGGTTCTTGAAAAAGTAGGGATTTCATGTAATAAAAATATGATCCCATATGATACTCGTAAACCCCTCGATCCATCTGGAATTCGGATTGGAACTCCTGCAGTTACAACTCGTGGAATGAAAGAGACAGAAATAAAAATAATTGCTCGAATTATTCGTGATGCTGTCGATAATCGACAAGATGTGGCGAAGATTGGCGAACTTCGCCAAGAGATAAAACAACTCTGTATACAGTTCCCTATATATAGGTAATTTCTTTTTGTCGAAGATGTGGCGAACTTCGCCAAAAATATTAATTTCTAAAGAACTAACTTCCTATGGGTATAGATGATATTGATTCACTTGGGTCTTCGGAGGGTTGATGAGAACAAGCACAAGAACAATCAGAAAAACAGCGTGAAAATGCTAAAAAAACAGCGTCAAAGCTCCAGAAGTCACAGAAAGATGAACAGAAGTCACAGAAACAAGACAGGGTACTTATTATGATTATTCGTGAGTTTCTTGCTCATAAAGAGTATGAGGGGTGTACCCAGGTTGTAGTGAATCTCTTAAAAGAGGGGATACCTTCCTCTTTTATTATTGGTCTTATATCACTCGTATATATCCCAGCATCTGATTCTATCAGAAACTATACTCCCGATATGAAACGAGTAAGTTTTACATTTACTCCCTATGAAACTCCTCAGATATTTGATGAAAAGACCCTACCAAGTACCCTCACTGATCGAATTAATGATTGGGTAAAGGATTTTTCAGCCAGTATGACACATGCAGATCAATCGGCTATAGATATGCAGAAATTTCTTGGATTGGCCAAAGAAGAGTGAGGAAGTGTCCTTATTATCCAATCTATTGTGACTGTATTTCGAGAGTTTCTCACGATGTATCATATTTCTATAGAAAATAGTATCGCACACTCGTATGCTGCATTTATCCTATCACAGATACAGTCTGAGGCACAAGAATATTATAACGGCGTTCTTTTACCAAAAAATGAGGATATACTTACGGCTCGTGGGGTGAATTCGATGGAATTGTTTGGGTTTGGTGAGAATGAATCATAATATAAAATAGAATCGAGTAATAATAGAGAGAAAAATATCCACCGAGTATATCCTTTGAAAAAGAAACCATCAAGGGATATTCTGAACCCAACTTCGCCACATATAATATCCATTTGGCGAACATAAAAGGGATATATCCTAATATATATGCAAGATATGAGGAGACCCATTCAGAGAGAAATGAAATCCATGCCAGAAGGGTAGTGGCTCATAGAATGGGCGCAATAGCGATGTTGGTAATAATAGTAATAAAAGGGAAGTATCCAAATGCGTCCATCATAAGAGGAAATATTCCTATAATCGCTGAAAGAGTAACTGCAAGACTTTCTCTGATGAGAAATATATTCGGGAGAAAGGATAGATGCTTTTGGAGGGATTTTCATAGGGTAATAATACCAAGTGTCGCTCCAAATGATAAAAGAAAGCTCATATTTCCCATAATAAGAGTTGGTTCACAGAGGATGAATAGAACCGTTATACCAATAAAGAGTACAAAGCTTTTCATGCGTTTTCCAGAGAGAAGGCTCATATAAGCGATCCCACCCATAGCAACCGCTCGAAGTATAGGAATCTCATATCAAACAATATGTACGAAAAGGAACAGAATACTGAGAGTGATAGTGAGTCGTATTTTTCGGGAATACCCAGTCAATAACCACTCAAGAAAGAGAATAATAAGGGTGATATTGGATCCACTGACCGCTACAATATGCATTATTCCAGACCGTTTAAAGGATTCGATAAGCGTGCTGTCGAAGTTGTCGATATTGCCGATAGTAAGTCCACTGATGAGTCATGAAACTGGCATAGGGAAGAGGGTGTCTATGATTTTTCAGAGAGATACACGCATCGATAGAAAGGAAGAATACATTCCATCTTCGACAGGCGTTTGTCGAACTTCGACATAGGGTGCATAGATATATCCGAGAACTTCATTCGAAAGAAGAAATGAATCTTCTAGGATACTTAGATTCTTTGGAGGAAATATCTTCGACACAACTTCGACAATAGATCATTTTGATATATGAATATTATCAGGTACAATCAGGAAAAGTGAGTATTTTTCATTTGGCGAAGATATGTCGAAGTTGTCGAAAGTGAGTCTATATCGGAGAGAAGAAGCTTGTTGTACTCCAGAATCCATAATTTTCCCCTGTATAGAAACCTTTTTATGATATCACTCGGTATATTCCGCAATGTATTGTCCTTTTTGTTGTATTTCTGTACGAATCGTATGACTATATCATACTCAGAGAGTTCAACACAGGACAAGAGAGCAGAGATACGATATCGGATAGAGGCGTAATACTATAATATTTCCAAGGATGAGTAGACATAGTCCCCAAAGATATAGAGCAGATATGTGCCATCATATCATTATGCCACAGAGGAAAGAAAAACAAAATCCAAGGAACCAGGTCCTTGGATGAATGTGAATTGATGAGTCAGTATGAGTATGGAACATATCCACAGATAAGAAAACCAATAGGGAATTCATATATTTTCAATTTTGCTTCTCTGTTCTATCGGCAATATCGCGATAATGGCGAGATATCTCAGAAGAGGATATTCTTCCTCTCTCTTATATCTTTATAAGTTCCATGAATCCTTTGATTCCAAAGTAGGCAATAATAATAGCTCCTATCTGGTTCAAGTTGATGAATATGATAGACTTAAATATATCCTCAGATCCATTCATAAATTCTCCGAGAAAAAGCATTCCTCCGAAAATAATCATACCAACATATCCTGCAAAACCATCAACTTTGTACTTATGATGAAGTTGGAAGAGGATAACACTTGCGAGTGTCATAATAATTGCATAGAACACAGGAAGAGGGAAGACAGGTTGTGTATAAGGAACGTCCGGATGTGTGTAGATAATACCGATAGGAAGACTGGTTGGAGTCCCATAGATTTGCCCACCAAGAAGTGATCCAACATATCCGATAATACTTGCCGTCATGAATGAGAGAACGATGATATCAAGGTATTTGTGGATATGTACCCTATGAAGTCCATAAATGTGAGATTTCCACCAGAATACAAGAAAAAATCCAATACCTCCTCCCATGAGAGAGAGATTGTAGTTTTGCATCAAGAAAAAATTCTTGATAAATTCCCAAGTCGAAACATCTTGGAACATAAACTTCAGATTCACCCATTCAGTTATGATATAGAATAGTCTTCCGAAGAAAAATATTGCAATCGTATAACTGAGAAGTTCCTTAAAAATATTTCTATTCATACCAGAGCGACTGGTGTGATAGTAGAGGCCAGTGAAGAAGAGAAGCATCGCTATACTCATGCAAAGACCGAATGTATGTATAGAGACGATTCCGAAAAGATCAATGGACGGAAACATGGGTGAATAGAAAAGGATAAAAAACCATTATACCCCCATATGAGTAGGGGATATAATGGAGACTAGCGAGCGTATTCTATAACGCGCTTTTCACGGATGAGGTTTACTTTGATTTCTCCTGGGTATGAAAGGTTGGTTTCGATGGTTCCAGCGATTTCTTGAGCCATCTTCATAGCATCGATATCTGATACAGTATCAGCATCTACGAAAATACGAACTTCACGACCTGCCGATAGGGCATAGGCTTTATTCACTCCAGAGAAGCTCATAGCAAGATTTTCCATTTCCTGAATACGCTTGATATATTCTTCTGCATTCATACGACGTGCACCTGGACGGATAGCACTGATAGCATCCGCAATCTGAATAATCTTGGTTTCAAGACAAATCTGAGGAACATCATCATGGTGTCCTTCGATGATATTTACAATACGTTCATCGAGACCATACTTACGAGCAATACGACCTCCGATTTCTGGATGGGTTCCTTCTACATCATGATCCATTGCTTTTCCGAGATCATGGAGGAGTCCACCCTTGAGAGCAAGAGAGGCATCAGCACCGATAAGTTTGGCGATAGACTCAGCAATATAGGCAACTTCCTTGGAGTGCATAAGGATATTTTGTCCATAACTCGTACGGAAGCGGAACTTTCCTATGAGTGGAATAATCTCATCAGGAATCCCTGATATCCCCATTTCATTGAGGGTTTTTGTACCGAGATCATAGATAAGAGTATCAGCTTCTGCTTGATTCTTTTCCACGATTTCTTCGATACGTGCTGGTTGAATACGTTTATCCTCGATAAGCTCTTCGAGGGATTTCTTTGCGATATAACGACGAAAGAGATCAAAGCTTGAGATAAATACATTGTCCGGTGTGTCATCGATAATAAGAGACACCCCAGTTGCTTTTTCAAAGGCAATAATATTGCGACCCTCTTTTCCTATGAGTTTTCCTTTCACATCATCATTTTCGAGTTTCACCATTGTCTGAGTCATCTCACCAGTAACATCACCAGCGTATTGTTGGATACTCTTGATGATAACTTCACGAGCCATTTCTTTCTCACGGATGCGGTATTCTTGGCGTTTTTTCTCGATAACAGCAAGGATATCTTTTTCATAGCGTTGTTCAGCGGTTTCAAGGAGGAGCTCTTTGGCATCTTCTTGGCTCAGGTGAGCAACTTCTTCGAGACGAGTTGTAATCGTCGCTTCCTTCTCGTCGATAGTACGAATCTTACCATCGAGTGCATCAGACTTCTCGCGGAGAGTATTCTGTTTTTTGTCGAGGTCTTCGAGTTTTGCTTCGAGACGAGCATCTTTCTCGCGAAGCTTCTCTTCTGACTGGGTAATCTCTTGTTTTCGTTCACGGAGTTCTGTTTTGGATTCTTCGATTTCTTGTCGGACAGTACGGGCAATCTCTTCAGACTTTCGGATGATCTCAGAGGCTTCTTTTTCAGCCGCTGTTATCATATGGTCGAGCGCTTTTTGTTTTTTGTTATTGACGATGAGGAAGGTTGCGATACTGGCGACAGCTCATCAGAAGAGGAAAAGTATAAAGGCAATGAATGGAGTCATGGAACGATAAATAAAAATGCTAAAAAATCCGAATTCGCTTCGAAATAAGAGGCAAGAAAAAAGATGGGAATGGGAATATCATTTTGTAGTATAAGGAAAGGGAAAAACGGCAAAGAGAGTATACTTTTTTCTATCGAAACGCCCCTATACTTTATAGAGAAAAATCGAAAACGCAAGAAAAATCCCCTTGGCATCGTTCCTATCCCTTGCATACATATAACTCCAAAGAGAATATATCTCATAAAACGAGGATATTTTCACAATCTCTGACTTTTTGATAAATGTCGAGTGAAAATCGTGTGAAAATCAATGGATTTATTTGACTTTACCGTAATCTCTTTATAATTCTCGCTATATGGCACAACCATCGGTCTTTGGTGGACTGTGCCCGAACATTAACATCGATATACTCAAATTTACTGGTCCTGATCTCGTGTCTATGCGGATGACAAGGGGAATTGGTGGTGGAATAAACCCCTTATATATAATAAGGTCTCACTTTCTACGATCGATTCCTCTTGTTATGCAAATAACATGAGGTTAAAGCTTTAACCCTCTTTTTGATCTTCCGGAAACAATAACGGAGATCAGAGGTGACTTCTCTGACCCAGAGGTCCTTTTTTTTATGATTGCTACTGACCATAGTAATCGACTTTTTATATATTTGCGTGCGTTTTTCAGAGACTGTATTCGGATGTCTTATTATATACGGACTCCGTAGAAATATTTATTTCCTTTCTCGCGTCGCATTTACTTTTCTAACTTTTTTTATTGTTATGAGTAACTTCTCTCGTAAGGTTACCTCAGCTGTAAGCGTTCTCGCTTTCGTTACCACTACTCTTAGTGCTAGCGTTACTGCCTATGCAGGTAGTGAGTTCCTTCAATATGCTGAAGTTCTTGCAAGTAATGGTATCGTATCAGCTCAGGATACTGAAGCTGGATACCGTCTTGCTGATAATGTTACCCGTGCTGAAATGGCTAAGGTTGCGGTTAATCTCGCAGGTCTTACACCAACTGATTGCGCTGGTGATGTGTTCTCTGATGTTTCTAGTAATCTCGGAGATCTTTGTGGATATGTTGAAGCTGCTGCTGAAGCAGGTATCGTATCTACTGCAAACGCTAATTTTCGCCCTACAGCACTTGTAACTCGTGCTGAAATGGTGAAGATGCTTCTTTCTGCTGTTGGTGAAGAGCAATCTTCTACTGATGCTGGATTTATGGATGTAGCTGGTCTTGGTGACCTTGCTGGATTCGTAAACCGCGCTAACGAACTTGGTATCGCTAAGTCATCTGATTACTTCCGCCCAAATGCAAACGCATCTCGTGGTGAAGCATTCAAGATAGCTGCTGGTGCTGCTGGTCTTGTTATCGATACTACTGATCCTGAAACTGAAACTCCAGTTACTAATACTGGTGTTACTCTTGCTGGTGATCTTACAGTTAAACTCGCTTCTACAACTGCTGCTTCAGCTAACCTTCCTAAGGGAGCTGCTGGTGTTAAAGTTGTAACATTCGACGTTACTGCTGGATCTGCTGATGTAACTCTTTCTTCACTTGTTCTTAAGCAAGTTGGACTTGGAGGTGGAACTCTTGTTTCTGCTCTTTCAATTTTCAACTCTCTTGGACGTGTATCAAAGGTTAAGGCATCTCCATTTAACAACTCTGATAAGACAGCTACTATCGTTCTTACTAACGGACTCGTTGTTAAGGCTGGTACTACTGAAACTCTTTCTGTAGTTGTTACTATTGATGCTGCTGCTGCTACTAGTGAGGAATTCTCTATTCAAGTTGATTCTGCTGCTTCTGTAAGTTCTACTGCTGCTACTATTGTTGGTTCATTTCCAGTTGTTGGAAACACTCACAAGATTGCTGCTGTAACTGCTGGTGAAGTAACATTCAACAATGATGGTACTCCTGCTAACCCTACTCTTGGAGACAAGAATGTAGAAGTTGCAAAATTCAAGCTTACTGAATCTAGTACTGCTAACAAAGAGTCTATTACTGTTTCTCAGATTACTCTTCGTGAAATTGGTACTATCGATGAAGCTACAGATCTTGCTAACTTCAAGCTCTATGCTGACGGTGTTGAGGTAGCTACTGCTGCTAAGACATACGACAAGTATGTAACATTCATGCTTGCTACTCCTATTACTATTAAGGATGCTGGAAACGTTAAGTTCTCAGTACGCGCTGATGTAAATGGAGGACCTGCTAAGACAATTATTTTCGACCTTGATAACGTTCTTGACGTTACTGCGGTTGGTTCACTCTACAATGTAGGTGTTCGTGTTGATG
>CAKZJF010000062.1 GCA_936941205.1 uncultured Candidatus Altimarinota bacterium
AAAAATTATGTATATTTAAATTAAAAATTATTAATAAGCCAGCTTGCTTTCTGCCTACTCGGAGCTGCTTGCTTAGAAAATTTTCGGAGCAAATAGATTTACACTATTTGCGGAATTTTAATATTTGATGAATTTCAATCAAAAATTACTTCTGTACAAGGTGAAAAAATTGGAAGTGCAAAATATTTGAAGGCCGAAAATGAGCTTCGAGCATTTCTTTCCAGTCTTCCAGATGAAACCATCAAACACATACGAGACTTTCGTGTAGACAAGAGCTTAAATATTACCCCTGCGGAACGTCGTTTTGCGGAACGATTCTTAGAGGCAGTTGAGGATGCAAAGAAGGCTACGAAAGTAGGTTGGCTCGCACGACATATTGCAACGCTATTTAAAAAAATATAATATGGGAAATATGTGAGAAAACCCAACAAGTATTCAAGATCATCTCGAAAAAAAAGGATTAATTCTTCAACAGAGTGAAAAGCCTGTTAAGAATAGCATATTTTATGCAGATGCTATGAGTCGATGAATGTCAATAAGCCAACATGAACAGATTGCTGAAAAAATTATACCTATCCTGGCTGATGCAGAAGATGCTATCTGAAAAACCTCAGAAGATATTATTTATGAACGAGCAAGAAAACAAATTGATGCCCTCATGCTTACGGTACGCGTCGGAATATCAAATCCAGAAACCATTCGATTTCGTTCACAGCTTTTAGAGGTTGCACATTTAGATCCGGATCCTAAGAAAAATAATATGATATGACAGGTTCTTCTTGCTGTCATTGATGAATTTGTTATCACTCTTTGAGATTTATGAGTTGATATTTATAAATCGGTTGATAAAAATGGGATGGAATCCCTCCTAAAAGAGATAAAAGATACTATATTCTCCTGAGAAACATGGAAGTGAATTATTCAAGAAATGGGATCATGACTCACATCACTTATAACTGATTGGAGTGGTGGTGAGGATATGGTCTACCGAAAAATTCGACAATCAGTTATTGCTCTTGGACTTGCTATGATTGTAAAAAAAATAGCAACCAAATTTGCTAAAAAAGCTTTAAAAACCTCTGTGAAAGCTTGAATCCAGGCAACTCCATTACCAAATCACTAATTTATTTTTATGAAATCTTTTTCTCCAAAATACTTTCATCGTCAATCTGGAATTGATACTCCAAGTATTACTCCAGAAACATCAACTACCTCCCTTCGTGATGAATCGATTCGTCGACTCCAAGAACGGTGGATGGCATTTGATAAGTCAGTCCCGTCATATGGAAAAATGCATCCTGACTTTCAGGGTACAAAAGAAGAATATGAATCATCTATTCTACTTTTAAAATGAGTAAAAAATGACACTGAACTTAAAAAAGATACGAACATTATTGGAAAAATTGATGCGAATATTGGAAAATTAAATACCTTTCTCGCTCAAAAATCTAAAAAAGATTATGAAGATGCCTATGTTCAAAATCTGGCATCGTTTCGTGATGAACTTGCTAGTCTCCGTCAGGATATAAGTGGAAAACCTACAGAGGCTTCAGTACCTCCATCATCTGAATCTTCCGATGATGAAAATCCAATTGATGCTATTAAGAAACATGGTATGACCATGGGGTGAGTGACTGCAGCAGGTGCTATATTGGCAAAATCGATGCATTCTCTTTCATCAGCGAATACACTGGAAGAGAAGGTAAGCGCATTTGATAAGATAAAGGATAAATTTACCAAGATGTGGGATTTTGTGGCGGAACTTTTTGAAAAGCTTTTTTCAGGAGATTTTAAGGGATTACTTGCTATGTTTAAACCAAAACCAAAAGAAGAAAAAGAAGGTCAGAAAAATCCAGAATCTGAAAAGGATGAAAAAAAAGAAGATATAGCCTATATGGCAGGTAAGAAGGCTATTATGGCATTCTTTGTAAATAAAGGTGATGATAAGAATATAGAAGCTGTTTTTGATAATGAAACATTCAAAAAGAAGCCTTATGGTATTCTAATGAAAGAGTATTTAGCATATGTAGAGGCAGTGAAACAATGAAAAACATATCCACTTGGTCAGAAACTTGGTATTCAAATAGACGGAACTATCATAACGGATCAGAATATATACAAAGCTCTCTCAGGTATTTTTTGAGGAAAATATAGCGAAATGATGCAAAAAGCCTATATGCGTAATAATGATCTTAAGAGCGTTAATGATCTTCAAAAAATCCCACTTGATCGATTTATTATTAGTCTCTCATCAGATTTTTCTATTCTTCATTCTGTTCAATGAATAGATCCTTCCAATCTAGATGATTTTTCACAAAAATTTGGCTTTAATGTTGGCGATAAGGACAATGATTGAAATATATGAGTATATGGAGAATTATGAATCCGTGCAAAAAAACATTTTAGTGTTCCGATGCTTACATATCTTATGCTTAATCAATGAGATATACTTTTTCAGTCAAAAGCTACCAATTTAGAGACTTTCAAAAATGAAAAACATACTCCAGAAAGTGTACAAGAAATGGAGAAATTTCTTACTTTTGCTGAGGATTTTCGAACTCTTCTTACTACGAATGAACAAGTGAATCTCGGATTATGAGATGAATTTCGAGCCTTAATACAAGGAAAGACTTCATGATTAACTTATTCTGGACTTGCACGGTTATATGTTATTATGAATGGGCGTACTGACTTTGCTCAAATGAGCGCCATAGAAAAATTATGAGTATATGCTGGGGTTGCTGCTGTAGCTGGACAAGATTCACTGACTTGAGGGAAACTTCTTGGTCGATTTATGGATAAAATTTCTGAGAATGATGTTACAATACCAACAGAAGTAAAAGATTTATCAAACACGATTATTGGAAAAGCGACTGATAAAGTTTGAAATGCCATATGGTCATGAGTGAAGTGAATTGCTTGATTTGCAACAGAGCGCCCACTTACTTCTCTTTGAATTCTTGTTTTATGATTCGGTTTACCTCTCATTTGAAAGAAGCAAAGTGTATTTGATATGATGCGAAAAAAATAAAAATAAGTACAAAAAACTCCCGTACGTATGTATGGGAGTTTTTTGTATTATAAGTAGAGTGCGATTATTTGAATCTCAGGAATGAGAATTCTATTAGTTGATTTATACGTAATATCGGACTATTATATATTATATGTATCATATATTAGATATGAAAGAAGATAATAATAAAGATTGAGGAAATAATGAGTCTGTTCAAAATAGAATTGCCTATCTTTTATCTTTATGATTTTCTCAAGATTTTATTGTATTATTACAAAAAGAGAGATCTGCTTTATATAAAAGGTCTTCTATGGAAGCAAAGATTTGTGCAATACTTGATATTTGATTTACTGATCCAGTTAAATTAATCACTTCAGCACCAAGTATATTATGATTTAATATTGAATCTATAATTACAAAGATTGAAGATATGAAGAGTTTATGATTTCAAGATCCAGTAAAAATGATAAATAGAAATCCTGCTACTCTTCATCTGAGTATTCTTAATATGAAACAAAAAATTGAAGATTTGAAGAAGTTATGATTTCAGGATCCAGTTAAATTAATTACTTCAGCACCAGCTATTCTTTGACTCAATATTGCAAGTATACAAAATAAATTAAGTGAATTGGAAAGAATCTGACTCAAAAATCCTAAAAAAATTGCAACTACTCTTCCGGCCATTTTTTGATATAGCCTAGAGACTATTCATTCTAAGATTGTATCATTACATGAGATGGGATATAGTAATCCTATTCAGCTTGTAAATGATTCATGTCAGGCGCTTTGATATAGTACTCCATCGGTGAGAAATAGGTTAGATATTCTCCATTCGTTATGATTTAGTAACCCAATAAAGTTAACAACAACTGCACCATCAATTCTTGGATTTTCATTAGAAAATATAACTTCCAAAATAGATGCATTAAAGAATATGTGATTTTCAGATCCCATTTCACTTATTGAGCGCTTTCCTCCTATTTTGTATTTAGATTCTCGTAGTATTTCCTATAAGATAGATATCTTTAGATGACTAGAATTTTCAGATCCCATTAAAATGATAACCCTTTTTCCACCAATTCTTGGTTTGAGTATAGAAAATAATATCTTACCAAAAATACATCTGCTCGATAGTTTTATTTTAAATAAAAATGATTCGAGATGATTACTCCTCAGGGCTCCCTCTATTTTAGCTACGAAGTTAGATAAAACATGGATTATTCTAAGAGGACTCTATACTCTTGGGTTGATTCAATCTGAGGAGGCTCTACAACAATATAAGGCAATTGATATACTTGAGATAGAGTCCTTCGTTCTTGCGGTCAAGCAATTATCTCAGGATGATGCTTATCTCCAAAATTCAAATTCAGAAAAAGTTACGCAACTTATAACTCGAATACGGAGTTTAAAAAAAATGGCAGACAAAGCTACTCGTAAATGAGAAATATTAAACAGTTCATGAGATAAAATAAAGTTACGCTATATTCGCTGATATTGAACATAGTATATTTCATTTTTATATTATTTTTGCATGAAAAATAATAAGTGGTAGGGGTACTTTACGGTATTGAACTTTTTCCAGGTTTGAATTCAAGCTTCGGATGTTTTTGAAAAGACCGGAGAATTATGAGACGATTACTTAATCAGGCTTTTTTAATATTCTCAAGAAGCCTGGGTAGTTGCCTTTTTCTCCATGTAAGCGTTTTTCGAATAAACTCAATACTCAATGTATCTAGTAAAATCATCCCAATCCTTTTTCTTCCAAGAAATGATTTCAATCGCCGAAGGAGAATTCTTCAAATATTTCAGAAAGGGGGATAATCAAGAATGATAATAGTATCTACATTGGGCATAGATTGTATAATTGAACAACTCGGTCATTCTATTATCCATGATGGTCTCTGAATGGCTTCTTCCTGGAGTTTTTTATAATGAGGATTTTCTGTTCAATCAATTTTCCAGAGAAGTTCATCCAAGTGTATTACTGGAATTCTAAGCTTCTTGCTTAGTTGTTGAGCGAGAGTTGATTTTCCGGAGCCAGCTGGTCATGTGATGTATATCTTCATAAGAGAGAATATATATACTAAAAATTTCTTCGCTATAACACGAAGAAATTTATAAATTGATTGCATGGTGGATCGGGAGGGACTCGAACCCTCGACCTTGGCCTTAAGAGGGCCCTGCTCTAACCAACTGAGCTACCAATC
>CAKZJF010000063.1 GCA_936941205.1 uncultured Candidatus Altimarinota bacterium
CAGTATGTGGAGTAGATAATAACACGTATTCGAATGGATGTACTGCTCGTGCTGAAAAAGTTGAGATCGCATATTCCTGAGCATGTCACGGGTATTCAAATGAAGATCAAAAAGTTGAAGAACCTTCAGTAGATCTTACTGGAACGTCATCTCTTACAAATGACGAACGTTGACTTGCAAGTTTCAATACTGGATCATACCATATCTATAAAAACGAATGATTACAATATGCTCTTGCACTCCCAAAATACACGTACTACCAAGGGTTTTGAGCTCAAGATTGAGCTACTCATACACTGGGTGTTGCACTCACCAGTAGTTGATTAGACTCATTTGCAACTGCTGATGTTCGAATATACCTCTATAATGGAAAACTTCTTCCTGAACTCAAGAATGAGAAAAAATATGTTGATCAAGCAACATGAAAAACTTATATTGATCTCAATGGTTCAACTCTTATAGTTGAATGAGACGCTTCTATTCCAAAAGTTGCATCCATAATTGAAACCATACTTCAAAGTGCTGAAAAGGAATAATAAAAAACCTCTCATTTGAGAGGTTTTTTATTTGATGAACTATGAAAAAAGAAGGGGCTTGTTTATAAAATAAAAAAGAGTAGACTTGACCGAGTTTATTTCTTATCGCTTTTTATAACCATACCATAATGATTGCATACTTCATCTTAGTGCACAGATATCCTCAACAGTTCAAAAGACTATTTCGGGCAATATATAACCCTCAGGATTCATTCTTAGTACATATAGATAAGCGTGCAGGAATGGACTTATATAAAGAAGTAAAGGAATTTTTAGAAGCATTTAGCAATGCTCATCTTCTCGAAAGTCAAAATGTTGTATGGTGATGATATAGTATGGTAGAAGCAGAGCTCCGAGGAATAAGAAAGTTATTGGAACTCTCTCTTCAGTGGAATTTTTTCATTAATTTAAGTGGACAAGATTTTCCGATTAAATCATCAAAGGAAATTCGAACTTTCCTGAATGCAAATGCTGGCATTGATTTTATAACAGTAGCGAATCAGGAACTGGAACGTCCAAATACCATGAATCGTATTAATAACTACTTTACTGAATCTGAAACCGGTTTTTCATGATCTCCTTATGAACGACCCTATATGAATCAGGTAACTCCATACATAGGCGGACAGTGGAAAATTCTTTCAAGGAGTTGTTGCGAATTTTTATGTACGAGCCCAAAAGTGGAAAAATTTATAGCCTATTATAAGAATACACTTATTCCTGATGAAAGCTTTTTTCAAACAGTACTTATGAATACGGGTTATTCTGGAACTATTATAAATAATGATAAACGTGCTATCATATGGATCCCAGATATTGGGATAAAATTAACTTCTCAAGTTTTTACAGAAAGCGAAACCAATGCTCTCATAAAAAGCTGAGAAATTAAACTTCGCCCGAAGACATTTACTTCAGTGGATTATTCTTATCTCCTCAGTAGTAGTGCACTCTTTGGAAGAAAATTCGATGAAACTGTTGATGATACTATTATTGATATGCTTGAAGAAAGTTTCCAAACTGAATGATAGAATAACTCTTGATTTTTCATCTATTGATCATACACTTTCTGAGTTCATATTCTGTACTTACACTTCTTAATTTACTTCTTTTATGAAACCTATTATTTCTCTTTTATTTGGAATTATTTGTTTATCTCCATACTTTGCAAGTGCTGAGAATATCATAGATCCCTATTCAGGGAAATGAACCCCTTGTGAAAATAATGATTCATATAGCACAGATTTATATTATAAAAATGAGAATTCACTTTCTTCCAATGATGCGAATTATGCTTGCATATATCAGACATCAGATGGCCTATCGAATCTTATGATGAATTGAAAAATTGATCCAAAATATACTGGGGTGATAAGTTTTAATTATTCATACTCCTGAATACTTATTGCATACATTAAAAAGGATAATATGTATTCTGTAATGATTTGAGACTATACCTCTCCTTCATACAAACGAGTTCCACAAGTAATATATGATAGTAGATGAAACTCCGTTATAACCTTTCAAGAGAAAGATACATTCAATTGGATATATAATGGCATACCTAATCAATCAAAAAATTCTTTGTTCGTTATACCATATAGTGTATTTGGTTGAGAAAGAATTTTGATAAGCGAATACAATGATACTAATAATCAATCATTTGCGACCAGTATATATTTTCAGAATAAACCAATACTCACTGAATATTCTGCTATTCTTTATGCAGGTGAAAATTACTGATTTACCGGATCACAAGAAGTATATTTACTCGGGCAAAAATGAGATTATGTGGAACTTGTTGCTGTAACAAAAGAAGGAAAGATAAAAATTATAAAATCAGTTAAGTGACTCCTTGATCAAAGTACGTATGTTGTATTTGACTGGAAAGACTATACAAATTTTGCATTTGCCATTAAAAAATGATCGAATTATCGCCTTGTTACCAATAAATGAGTATCAGTGAATTCCTATGATACTATTGATAGAATCAGTTATTATGAGGGGATAAAAGGATTATTTAAAATAGTTTCACGAGGAGGGAAATACTATTTTTCTATTTGAGATAAATGATATGGTCCTTATGATACTATTGGTTGGGACATTCATGTAAATAAAAATCAGAAATCTTGGTTCATAGACGTTACTCGTGACAATAAATCATATATTATTGTCAATTGAAAAGAGATTGCATTATAAATAATTACAAATTAAAATACCCAGAATATTCTTGGTATTTTTTATAGAGTCTATATTAATCACAGATTGCTCCACCCGCTTTTTTCATAAGTACTTTATTATTTTCAAGTCTGCAGCTGC
>CAKZJF010000064.1 GCA_936941205.1 uncultured Candidatus Altimarinota bacterium
AAGTGTACAACCTATACTTCATGTTGCTTGTGTTACTGCAACCACTGTATAGTTACCATATACCGCTCATACTGTAGGGAGTGTTGTTATATTTGGTATATAAAGTGAACAAAAGTTCTCTCAATCATCAGTCTTTTCTAGTACATTTATAATATGTGAAGAATGATTCTTTTTATATCATATACGAAGTTTATTACTTGCGTATTCTTGAGAGTAAGTATCTCATGTTACTATCTTTGGAAGAACGATTGTAGAAGGGATTGTAATTCTATATTCTGGGTCTTCTTCACTCATATATATAGATTGTCAGTACATAGCTGTACTTCATGATTTAGAGCTTCTTCCGAATACATACAAATTATATGCTGTTGCTTCACTAAAATACAGATTATCTATAGAAGACATTCCAGTAAATGACTTTACAAGTGAGTTACCAAATCCTTTATGCTTAAATCCATACGAATATATTTCACCACTCTTTCATGGAAATAGGAAAGTGTTTCTAAGTGTCTCAATTGAATTTAATTCCTCTGAGTTTATGATTACTCTTTCAGAAGAGCTTAAACTATTTCCTCATTGTATAACTAGGTCTAATTGGTTTCCGTTCACTATATATAATGCACTTGTAAGCTGGTTTTTTACAATAACATAGTCTTGATTATTCCAAGATATAACTCTTTGTACTGGTTTATCAAACCAAGTAGTCCATGATGATACTGCTGTGTCTACTCAATTCCAGTAATATCGTTTTGTATTTACTCAGTCGGTAGCATATATATAAATCTGATCTGCTACTCGTGTTATTCCTTTAATAGTAAATCCTCTATCTATAGTTACGAGTGTTTCTTGTATCCATGTACTGAGTGTTGTATCAATTCAAGTTACTATATTTCCATTCCCTATATAAATAACATTTGGTCAAGTAAGGATAGGGCAATTCTCATCGAATGTAACTCAAGTTATTTCTTCCGTTACGTTTGCTTCTTTAATTGAAACACTTGTAATAGCACCTACATAATCAGTAGATGGAGTGAAAGTTATAGAGTCACTTGTTCAAACTGCTACCCATGAAACTACTACAATATCAGTCGGGCTTGAGCTTATTGTTGTAAGAGTTGTTGCGTTGTATTTAATAGCAAGACTTCATGCTGTTCGTGTCATATCAATAGAAGCTGTATATCGCTTTCCAATAACTGTTGTGAGTGTTTGTGATAGGTCTGCTGTGCTTCCTATTGTATGTGTTGCACTTCAACCTGAGAAAGTCCAATTTGCTCATACTGTCCATCATGTAGCAGAAGACATATCACCGTTTGTTACTATGTCACTTCCTGAAATTCATAGGAATATATCACTATCATTAAAATTCCATCTTAGTATAGATGTTCTTCAAAGGATAACTCAAAAATCACTTGTTCCTGTGTATCGAAAAGCATTTAGTATATCAACGCCAGCTTTGTAAGGACTTCAAGACGTATTGAAAGGATAAAGTAAGTGTGAAGTATATCCATTCTTATGAAACATAAGATGATTACTATTCGAGTGCATTATAGAAGCCTTTATAACTCAAACCTCATTTACTCCGTTCGCTATAAGTATATCGTTACTACTTCATGGTGTCATTGTAACCTTCTTGCTATCACTTCGTATATCAATCCCTTCTCAATCATAAATACCTCAATCTACTCATATAGATGGGTCTCATGTAATTCCTCCGTAAAACCTATTAAATACTATCTTTTGCATAATTATAGTGTTATGAATTGTTCTACTTCTTTATCATCTCACATAATACTCGATACTTCAAGATTTAGACTCTTAATAGCCTTTCTTTTTTCCTGAATGTACTCATTTTTAGAGTCAATAACAATACTTCTATCTTTTCGAGCTTGTGCGTTTGCTTTCCAGACACAACCAAGAGTAAGCACGTCTATAAATTGAAGAGGGAGTTTAATTTCTAGTTCTGTAGTTGCAGAAGTCCATACTCATGTTGCAATACTTCTTGCTCCTGTTATTTTTAGTCGGTTTGTTCCTACTTCTGTACTTCGTGGATCTGGAGCTATAAATACGGATTTATCAGCTTGAAAGTAGATAGGAGACTCTTTTGGTTGATTCTCAAGTAAGTATTCCCAATTTCTTTGTTCTTCTACTGTTGCCTTTCTACATGGTACATACTTGAGTAGCCCTGTTTGTGTATAAGTGTCTGATTGATAGGCTACAGAGATAGAGTCTATCCTATCAGCTCATACCGTATCGCTTGATACTGCAGGCTTTGTATATTCATTCTGGAGAGAAAC
>CAKZJF010000065.1 GCA_936941205.1 uncultured Candidatus Altimarinota bacterium
TATACGAATTCATTTTTTACCCATACATTCCCCATGCGTATCTGTTTTGCTTTTGCTATATTCTTCGTAGTGAACAGTTCTCTGTAAGTAAGTTGGCTGTTAGGCTCAATCTTTGTATCAAATATTGATGCATGTATGAATGTTCACTCATTCGATTTTTTGAATAGTTGCATAGATTATACCATATCAGGATAAGGAGTAGGAGTATCTTCTTCTTCGTCTTCTTCCATCACACTATCATCGGGTAACACTGCTTCATTGAAGTCTACTTCAAGAGCAAAGCTATTGGATTGAAGCATTCGTTCGAGGACTAGTAAGTCGCGTTCTATTTGTTCCCATGCTTTGTCGAGTGCCTTCTGACCTATACGAATAACAATATGATTTCCGCTGTGGTCGATGATGATGAGTTCACATGTTGGCTTTGTACCGAGTTGGTGCATAGCAAGCTGTTGGTAGAATGCAAGCTGACGTACATACTTATGGTTGATGTTCACGCTTCATTTGTACATCAAGTCTTTGAGTAGCTTCTCAAGATTACCAGTTGTCTTCAGGTCAGAGATTCGATTATCTACTGGATGGTAGAAATCAAACTTCCCTCGAAACTTACGGTTATCATTCGTGAGTATGAGTTGAGTCTGACATTGTTCTCGATAGGCATCAAAGGTTCTTGTTGCATCATACTGGAAGGTATGCGCTCTATCAATGATTGTGTAGATGGTATCCATATCACCTTTCGGTAAGGATATCTTATCATCCTTGAACCCAGCTTGAGCGAGCTTCTGTTGAAGTACTGCTATCGTATCCTTTGGAGTAGTATCAATTCACATGAGAGTACATGCTTCAGTGAGTCAGGCCTTATCAAGTTTCTCACCATACTTGTTTGCAAGTATGAGACCTTCTGTTAGAACCTCATCTACTGCTGTACCAATAACCATTGACGAGTTAGAGAACTTCGTTCGGTTAATAAAATTGAATACATTGTAGGTAGGATTCCCGAATAGGTCGAAGGTAACGAAGCGTGATATATCCGAGTTGGATATGTAATCATCACGCTCGTAGTAATCTTCTTTTGTAATGACAGTAGAATTTTTAAGCATAGATTATTTAGAAATATCTTTAAAGAGTTGTGGTACTTCACTGTATGTAGGGAGTACTCCATTCCATTTCTCAATGAACTGTTGTTGTACAAGAAGAACAGTAAGTGACTGTTGTCGTAGACGGTTTGCTTCAGCTTCTGCCTTTGCTTGAATCACGAGAGCATTTGCTTGTGCTTCTGCTTCAATGTTTCGTTTCTTTGCATTGGCCTCAGTAATCTTTACTTCATTCTCAATACGTTGTGCTTCCTGAACTGCCTTGTTCTTTGCTGTAATAGCATCAACAATTGTTTGTGGGTATTGAAGACCTGAAGTTATCTGTTCAAATACAATTCCATCTGGACCTGCTGTCCCTGATAATGTTTCAGCAATCTTCATTTCAATCTCATTTCGCTTGTAGAGAATCTCATCAGTCGTGTATGAGTTGAGCACTGTGCGGAATGAATCCTTCACGTAGTTGAACATAACAGTTGATGTGAGTTCACCTATATCTTTTCGATACTTCTCATATACCTTTGGTGTACTCCCAGGAATAATTCGATAGCTTATAGTTGGGTCAACTGTAAACATAGAACCATCCTTAGCGGATACTTGGAAGTCAGGGTAGTCTTTTGTTTGTACAAAAGTTGGGTAGCTAATTACATCTTGTGAGAATGGGTTGTAGAATACACGACCAGTCACAAGTGTAGAGCTTGATACTCACTTGTCATTCCCATATGCGTTGATAAGTATTCCTTCATACCCAGCTGGGATACGAGTTGTACAAGAAGAGAGTGAAGTAGTTACAATAAGTGCGAGCAATATCATTATAGCTTTCATGTTGAAAAAGTTAAGAGAATTACAAAGGAACAAAAGGATGCGAACACAAGGGATACTCATGCGAACAGTGATATATCATCTGGTTGTGACATAAGGTTAAGTCCAATAGACATTACCTTTCAGATAATCATACAGGTTGCAATGAATGCAAATGATTTCAAGATTGTTTTAAACATATACTATTTCTTAGTTTTAGGATTAGGGTTTGTCTTGCAGTACTCAGAGTATTCAGCTCGTACATATGTTGACATGAGTTCTTTTAATCCATTCGGTAAGGTTATCTCTGTTGGATTACTTGCCATAAGATTTAAGAATCAACGGAAGTGTTCGTTTGCTTTCTTCTCAAGTTCAAGTTCAGCTGTTCAGTTCTGAGTAACGATACCATCTATAACTCCTGCTTGGTAGCTCCCTCATAACTTCTTCCCTTCTTCAATTCATTCAGCTCGTGCCTTCTCAACATCTTCCTTCATATAGAATCGAGTATCTGTTTTGATAGCACGATTAATGAGAGCGATAGATTCATCTAAGTCTTGTTCAGAACAAGTAACTGACATGATAGTTTCATTGTTTGAGTATTGAACACCATTGATTGGTAGATTCACTCTTCGATTAATTGTTATAACCTTAGATGCAATACGTTCCCTCATTCTTTCTTCTTGGAGTGCTTCGTACTCTGGTGTAACTTCAATCACTTGTGTAGTTCAATCTGGTTTACCTACCTTGCGTGTACGCTTTGGCTTTACTTCCACAGCAGTGACAGAAGTGTTAACAACAGGTTCGATGTTGCTATCAGGAATAGGATTACTATCAGTACTTCAAACTTGTTCATTTGTTTCAGTAGGTGAAGGAGTAATTTCTTTCGGAAGAGTTTTACTTAGCTCATCAATTAGATTATTAATGATTTGACTTTGTCATTTATTTAATGTCTTATAAACTTCAGCTTTACTTTGGATAACATCCTGAAGTTCAGTGAATGTTTTACTTGCATTTAAAGTATTGATACAGTCGTTCATTACTTCCATAGGTGCGGCTGGTTGTGGTGCTGGTTGAAGTGAACGTCTCTTGTAGGTAGCAATCATGCGGATGTTGTTTCGCATTGCTTCATCAAGTCAGCTTGCTTCCATCTCAGCGAGAGCTTTATCTAGGAGTTCAATAGTAGAAGAATTGTTAACTCTATCAGTAAAGAAAGGAAAGAGTTTGTCTAGGTCGGTCGGAGTATCAAAGATAGATGATACATCCTCTATGCTTAATGGTTCCATAGTTTATAGGTAAGTGGTAAGGTAAAGAGTACATCGAGGGAGTTTGTCCTTTATTCCTGTAACTAAAAATTAATACATGGAATCTCCCTCGGTATATCTTTATGTAAAACTAGACGAAAGGTATATCTTCAACTATATTAGTAGGCTTAGCCTTTGGTACTTCAACCTCTTCAGGAGGAAGTGAATCAGGAAAGTCTTCATCAATAGAAGATTCTGTACGTACCTCAGTCGTATCTCCAAAGAAGGAGTCAAGTGCATCCTCAGTCTTGTGTGCTGACTTTGGAAGACGTGTGTTCAATACGTTTGCTTTCTCCATAAGAAGTTCGCATAACTGTGTATCATCTACAAGTTTCTTTCCCTTGTGTTCTGATACTGTAACGAGTGAATCTTTCAACTCCTTCGGTACTGCCCACTCTCAACGTGAACCGTTGATTTTAACACTCACCTTGTTCTTCCCATCGTTCTTGTCTGTATAGAATGAGAGGTCAATTAAAGCCGAAGCAATTTGCTCATCAGTCATATACTCAAGTCAGAGAAGAGTGTTTGCTACACTCTTAGCGATACCACCAGCACCAAGATTGATGAGGTGAGTACCAGTACGGTGTGTAACATAGAGAGTAACAGGATATGAATCACCGTTTGCACTCTCGAACTTAGTAATCTGAAGTCGGTTAAGAGTCAGACCACCAATAGAATTATCAGGAAGTTTCTTACGAAATTCCTTTAGCTCACCAGCGGTGTTACGATGTTCGTACTCACCACTTTTAAGTGGAGCTTCTGGCTTTCTGCTTATGCAGAGATATACACTCTGGTCTTTAGCTGTGCCAGCAACCTTAATAAGTGCCATAAATAAAAAGAAAAGAAATAGAAAGCATGCCCTACCCTATGAAAGGTTTACAATATCTAGTAACATATTGTTATGTTAAACTAAGTACAATTCATAGGGAGGATGAAAGCACAGGCAGTAATCTGTACCTTCATCCTCCTTATGAGGGGAGGGTTCCGACTAATAGAAAAGGCAATAACTACTTTGTCGTTGTCGTTGGTTTAATACAACGCTGTCAGTTAAACTCATGCAGGGAGTACGTATAATGTTAACGATTCAAGTTATCTATAGTACGTCTTAACTCTTTGTTCTCATTGTACAGTTCAATGTTTTTCTCTAAAAATACTTTAGCTAAGTACATATCAATTCTCCACCACTTAACTGTATTATTTAGTACATAGTATCTTGCAAGTTGATATATAATTCATCTTGGTTTTTTTCAGATATGTGTATTCCCTTTTATGTATCACTTTCTCCAAAGTAAGAAGTTCATAGTACGTATAAATTATAATGTCGGGGTGGCAGGAATCGGACCTGCGACCTTAATTGCTCGATTACCGTGCATGCACAACGCTCTACCACTGAGCTACACCCCGTTGAAACTCTCATAGGAGTCCCATTTTGCACCATTCCACGTCTTTCTTTTTTCAGTAGCTTGCATGGATGGTACGCCACTTCAATCTTATAACCTATGAGAGTATGAAGTTTGTCGTTTTACCGATTGAAATGGTTAATATGAAATCAAGCTACCTACTGATTATACAGAGATTACATTATAAATCAAAAGATTTTCTTACAATTTTAAACTAAACCCATAACCGCATATCTTTTGTAGATATACTAATTCAGCTTCCATATTCATCATCATCATCTTCTTCGTAATCATTCGCATCAAAGAAATCATCGAGTCAATCTCATTTCCTTGTTCATTCATTCAATACATTATCAATCAAGTCACGCTTCTTTACTTCATCTATGTATCTCTTTGGTACAGACTCTAATCACTTATGTCTTGTGTACCTTGATACTGTATTTATTAAGTGGATGTCTGTCATCTGTGATACCAACATGTGAACTCATTCTCATGTTGTGTGCATCATTCCTTTTACTTGTGCAAGCTCATCCTTGTAGAATAGTTTCTTCTTTGTTATCTGAGTAAGCTCAGCTTGAAGTTCTGACTCACGTTTCATGAGTTCGAGTACTTGTTCAACGGTTGATTTCGTTGATACCTTTGGTGATGTTTCTTCTGTCATATAAAGTTATTTAAGATTAAAAGTTTTCTTGGTCTTAGTCTTCGCGAGGAAGAATGCCTTGCTGTCTGGAAACTTGCAGTCATACTTCGCCCAGTTGTAGATGCGAATAAAGTATGATTGATGGACTGGGTTATTGAATGTCATATAGAGGAATAAATGTTAATCAAATACCATTATTATTCTTACAATGTACACACTCACGTTGTCATTGTAACCATTGTGATTCTATAGTCGGTCATCTACAATGCTTGCATTGTTCTGCAACTTCTCTTCTAAATTTTATATATGTTTGATTCATATGTTAGTCTGATAAATCAATTAAAGCCTGACACTTCATACATACATCTTGCATGTTCTCATTCAATTGGAATGAAGCATGCTCCCGTATATATGATACCATGTTTACTTTCCCTGTTGTGTCGAGCATAGCAAGCATTTGCTGTACATCTTTGTACTTGCGTTTGCTATTCGCGAGGATGATAGAGTCAAAGTATTCGGACATATCTTTTATTGCCATAGGTTATTTGATTAGGAAGTTCATCATATCTTTGTGTATCATATCACCAAAATGATGGATAGATATCTGTCTAAATTCTGGAAACTTAGCTACCATGTAGCGTGCGAATCATACCTCACCATACTTGTCCATTATAATCTTTCAACATATAGATGCTTTCTCTCATGAGTTTCTTACATCATACTCTTTCTCAATCTTTTCGATGTCAACCAATTGTGTTTGTGTCTTGTACAGATACATCATATACTTTGTACCATATCTTTCTAGGAGCTGGTCTTGCGTGAGTGTCGGTATTCATTCTTCGATAAGCATATCTATTACTGTATCCTTAGTATTCATATGTGTGTTGGTGATTGGTTAAAACCAAGTTGTTCTATCTTCTAAGTCTACCAATCGTCATACTCTATCTTCTCAATCGAGTAATACTTGGTATACTGTATCATGCTCTGTCCTATGGAAGTAATACGCCTTACAAACCTTCTCTCATTTATAGAATAAATATCTATCGTTACTATGAAAAGATTCTCGAACCTCCCATACATCATGTTCATATTGGAACACTTCATAAGCTGACACTACTTCTACTCAATCAATTATGAGGTGTTCTATGTCATTATTATCATTATATGAATATCATCCTGCATTGTATTCGAATATAAAGTATCAAGCATCTTGTGCTTCTTGTATTGTTAGTGCCATAAAATGAAAGGTAAGAAATTATTCTGGGTCACGTTCATGGAACTCTCGTTCCTGTATGTATCGTTCGTTTAGTTCGTAGTCTGTCATGGTTTGTAATATAATGATATAAGTTTTTTAAAAAGTTCAATGTTTGTTTTGTCTGGGAATACTTCTACTCATAGTGTATTAAAATCCTCTGGATATATAACATCAAACATGATATCATTGCGACCACTATGTACCATACATTGCATGTAGTCTGTATCTGTTTCCATATCTACAAGAGTATACTCTTGTGTATCCTCGTACTCAAATAATCTGAAGTGC
>CAKZJF010000066.1 GCA_936941205.1 uncultured Candidatus Altimarinota bacterium
ACGACGAACAGAGTCGTCTCTCTAAATTCCTAGAGGAGAAGAAATAAGATTTTCAGTCCTTATAAGATGGTAACTCTCGATCAATAATCATTTTAAGAAGTGTTGTTTTTCAAGATCCATTTTTACCAATTAAAGCTATTTTATCATTTCGATTTATCTGCATGTCAACCGATTGAAATAATTCTGTCTGTTCAATATTCTTTGAGAGATTCCGAATAGTTACCAAACTCGAAAGAATATCCCCTTTCCCTTTAAAAAGATATTCTGGGATGGTTTCAAGTGTATATATTTTATTTGAAACATTTTTTTGTGGTGCAGTATCCAATTCAAACTCTTTTTCTATATATTTTACAAGACGTTTAATTTTTGTTTCTTCTTTCATTTTTTCAGTAATAGAAGCTAGGAAAATTTGACATACCTCTTCTACTTCTTCATAAGAAAAATCTGGATGTGCTGTTATTACTCGGAAAATAATATCTCGAAGCATACTGTATAAAATTGAATTATTGAAATATAATTATAATCGAATATGAAAATTATTCCATAGTCAAAAAACATCCCCCTCCTTCATCACGTATAATTTCTAATGTCATATGATATATTGTATCAATTCCATGATATTTTGAAATCTCTCGAAGTCGATTTATTGGTCGAATATACTTTTGAGTAACTAATTTTCAGAATACATCACGCATCAAAAGTGATTCATATCGACGAATAAATTTTAATATAAGAGCATTATTTACCCCGTATTCTTGATTATGAATAGTAAGTGCATCAAGTATAGAGGCCTCTCTTCCAAGAAACGAAAAAATCCATCCATCCATTTCAATTCGTTCTCTATTTTTATAAAGGAATGGAAACATATTTTTTGATCCTGTTTTCTTGCCAGAAACAATGCTTCGAAGAATAATTACCTTTCCTTCTCAAATGGTTATTCTTTTATTTGTATCACGTGTGTAAATGAGAAGTTCGAAAGGCACTGAACGATCATTCATGTGAAGCTCAAGCGATTTTTCTCAAGCAATAATCCACTCATTTCCAACTTCGGACACTATGCAAGAACGAACAATATACCAGTAATATTTATCAATAATAGACTCAATATGAAGAGATTTTTCCTTTTCATTAGAAGGAATAAAATACAGTCCATTCCGTATAGAAAGAAGCACTCCCATTCATTTAAGTTGATAGATAATCTGATATACTCGATCATATCCCTTGGATTCTTCTGTGGGTAAAGTTACAAAACTATCTATTTCTCAATACTTTTCAGCCCTCTTGCCAGTAATAATCATAGAAATTTCTGAAATGGTCATAATTTGTTTTCACTTTTTAACAATTTTTTTGACTATTTTGTTAATATCTGAAATCATTATTTTTGCTTATAAATAAGTAAAATTACACTATATATATTATAGTAAATATACTATATATATTATATAATATATTTTCCATCAGAAAAATCAATAGATTACATAAAAAAATATATGACCTAGATGCTACGCAACTTATATATAAAAAAACAGTCTCTCTTTTACGTTTTAGGGATGCGTTTCATCTCTAAAATTCGTGCAACAGCAAATACACGTTCTTCTCATCGTGTATGACACATAGCTACCATTCCAAGATAACTCTTTCCAAGATGCATCATCTGTCCAATACTCTCTGGAGTAATTCTACGCAAACTTTTTTCATCTTTTCATTTTAAATACACCATTTCTATATCATCACCAGAAAAAATGGCGGATTCAATAAAATCCATCCTTTCTTCTCGACTCATTTTCTTTTCTGCTATTCTATATTGGTAGCGAGTAATGAAGGAGACAACCCGTGAATCCATACGAATGTGTCGTTTTTCTATCCGTTTTTTAAGGTATAGACCCTCAAAAGAGCGACAACGAGAAAGCGCCACATAAACTTGACCATGAGCAAAAGATCCGTTCCCTATATCAACAATAACCTTATCAAATGTTTTTCCTTGGGATTTATGAATCGTAATTGCCCAGGCAAGTCGAAGTGGAAATTGAGTAAACATACCAATAACTTCAGGAGTGACCATGTGTTTCTCTTTATCAAAACCATAATGATACATTTCCCAGGTGAATTGACCAACGGAAACGATTTCTTGGTTAGGAAGAAGTACCTCTATAATATCTTTCCCATCTGCATCAATTCAAAATCCACTCACCTTTCAAATAGTTCCATTTACCCATCTCCCCCGTGTATCATTGGCTACAAACATTACCTGGGCTCACTCTTTGAGAATTAACTCTTTATCTGCTGGAAGCTGTTTATTATCGAAGTCACCAAACATATCTCCCGAAAAAGAAAAATCTTCCTTCTCAATCATGTCCAAATGTTCTTCATTCACACTATCAGCAATGGCATTTGTTGTAGCAAGAGTAACAATGAAACCATCATCTTCAGGAGGGAGTTGTATTCTTGAATTCAAAACACGCATATCCTCTATATCTGCTGTATTATTTCGGATAGTATTCAAGAGGGAGATGAATTTATCGTCTTCTTGTCGATATATGGTTTCAAACTCTATAAACTCCATATCAAATCCGCCATCTGTAAATACATGTGATCAAAAGAAATATTCATTCTGATACAACTCATGAAATGTTTCTTTGTCTTGTCTTGTTAGGACAGGAGGAAGCTGATAGAGGTCTCCTATTAAAATCATTTGAACTCCTCAAAATGGAATATCTCTCTTTCCTTCCCTATTAACACGAAGAGCCATATCTACAAAATCTAACACATCAGCTCGAACCATAGATATTTCATCTATAATAATCATATCTATCTTTTCAAAGATCTCTTTTTGTTTTTTATTGGGTTTAATATCATGTATAGTCATATGTGGCTTCCAACCAAAAAATGCATGAATTGTTTCACCACGTACATTCAAAGCGGCAATACCGGTCGGAGCAAGTACGATGACATGTTTTTTTGTTTCCTGACGAAAATACTCTAAAAAAGTAGATTTTCAGGTTCATGCTTTTCCAGTCAGAAATACATGCTTCAATGAAGTTTCTAATATATCAAATGCACGGAGAAATATTGGATTCCTATCTATCATACCGAGAGCAAGTTAGGAATTAACATAATCAGTAGAACCGTTTTCCATTATCATAGACTCCTTGAGCAATTTCATCTGGAGATTCTGTTCGTAACTCACAAAGTTTCTCAAGAACAAAACGAACGTTTGCAGGTTCATTTGTAGTGCCACGAACCACTTGGGGTGATAAAAAAGGCGCATCTGTCTCTATCATAATTCGATCGAGTGGCAGTCTTTTTGCAGCCTCCTGAATAAGAGGTGAATTTTTATATGTTAAAATTCCGGAAAAACTAAACATAATATCTTCTGAAAGTTCCAAAAGTGATTCAGCAAATTCCCAATCCTCACTATAACAATGCATAACTGCTCGTGATACATCATTATCTCGAATAAAGTCATATGTTGCCTGACGTGCCTCGCGAGTATGAATAATCATAGGAAGTGAATATTTATCTGCTATTTCTTTTTGCATCAACCACCAACTATATTGATTTTTTTTTTGAATTTCAGACTGTACAGGGTCAAGATGATGAAAATCAAAACCACATTCTCCTATTGCCACAATTTGATCGGGATTATCAATAATAAGTTTTTCAAAAGTCTCCAAAACTCAGTATTCTATTGGAGTGGGATTTTCTTGATCTCGGTGTGAAGATATAAGCAAATCATGATCCGCAAAGTGAAATGTTTTGAAGTCTTGAATATCAGTTGGATGAAATCCAGCTGTAGCCCATAGAATTCATGGATATTTCCGAGATAATGCAATGGATTTTATGGTAGAGTCAAGATTACATCCTATTTGTACAGAAATAACTCAATACTCCTTCATGCGGGCGATAACAGCATCCTCATGAGGAACTAGGTTATCAAAATAAAGATGTGAGTGTGTATCAAATAACATGAAAAATTAGTTAGAAGGAAGGTTCTCAATTGGATATTGTATTCCATCAATAGTTATAAAAGAAGTCATTCCTGAATCATATAATAAATAAGCTACATTTTCTTGAGTCGTTACTACTTTTCGACGTTCACCATTTGTTCGATTAATGAGAAAAAATACAGTACCATTTTCATTTTCGAGATTAAATAATGTTCGTTTTATGACATCATTTTTATCAATAAATGCAATACTATAATTTGAATTTAGTTCTAATACATCGGAAAAATATGGATTTAAATCAAACTGCTGTGTATTATCATTGAACAGATATACGGAAGTTTTTGTTTTAATCGAAAGAAATCAGGTTGGGAGAAGTCGAACAACACTTATAGAATCAGAAAATGGGAAAAAGTAACTTGATCCATTCGAAAGTGAGTATATGTATGATCATGTATCAACTTGAGATATAAGAAAATCTCCACTGTTATCTGAATAAATATTCTCTCATACAACCACAAAATAGACACGTACTTCATTTGGCGTTTTTATTATGACCTCTGTGGTCTTTGATTTTTTTCTTAAAAAATAAGAAACTTTTTCTTTCTGAAGAATGAACGAGGCTCATAGAAATTCTGATCATAATTCTTGTTCTGGTATAGTATCTTTAGAATTCTCCAATACCTGACCTGTTCATATAAAAACGGGTATATTCACATTATATGTGAATATATTTTCTTTATCTATTTGAAGTGAGATAGAATCTGTTTTTATAATGTGCCCAGAAATTGAAAGAGTCACCATATAAGACCATGGGGGGATTGGAGAAAAGGTACAAGTATTCAAGCAGTTTTTCTGAAGATTTAATACGTTATCCAATACTTTTGATGCTGGATTCGTATTCTGCCCAGCTAAAGTAACCTCCACAGGAATTGTATTCGGAGTAAAATAGAGCACAAGACTCGTTCTATTCATTGCAAAAAAATACCAATAAAATCCAGCAATTCAACTTGCTAATATAAATAGAATAGTAAGAGCAAGTATTCTATTTGAAATAGCATCATACCATGATGCTATCAAAATATATAATCTCCAAATCAAATCAATAAAGGCCTGAAATACTCAAAAAAGGAATCCAAAAAGTGATACAAGAAAGAGAATAATTCGGTTGAACATGGAAGAGAAATAGCTATAGTGAAATCAAACAAAAGAGTACACATAATCTCTCTTTTCGCAAATTTTTGATATTTAAAAACTATTATGCATCCATTAATACAACCAATACTAGAACTTATAAAATGAGGAACTCTCCCCTCTCCAATGATAGTAAGTGATACCGATGCTTGTTCTATTATAGAAAATATAAAATGAATCCCCATACATGTGCCAGAAGACGTATATGAATATGCCCGGGATGATATTTACATTATTGAATGAAATGTAAACAAAAATGACAAGAAAGCTTTTCGAATAGAAGATGCGCGAAGATTTATAGAGTTAGCATCTGTACGCGGATATGCCGAACTCACGATTTTTTTACTTAGAGATATTGATACTGCAACCCCTGAAGCTGCAAATAGTTTATTGAAAATACTTGAGGATACTCCGGAAAATACACTTATTCTTATAACAGCAC
>CAKZJF010000067.1 GCA_936941205.1 uncultured Candidatus Altimarinota bacterium
ACTACTTCTGCATTGAGTGTTCCAGAATGCGTGTATCCAGAAACTCCAGAATCAACACCTCCAACACTTGATAAGAATTTATAACTTCCACTTCCATTCAAGCTATTGATTTTTGAAGTTGTTCCAGAAAGTCCAGCATTCGTAGAACGAGCGGTTACATTCACTCCGTTTGCAGCATTGGTTCCAATCTCAAGAGAGATACTACCAGATACCGCAGATGAAGGATTCAAATCCCCGAGATTAATTGTACCAGTACTGATAACCATATTGAGTAGAGGCACTACTCGACCAGTTACCTGTACTCCGTTAATTGTACCAGTTGCCACTCCAGGAAGAACATCATTCCAGATAATTGGAGATGATCCACTACCAGTGATAGTACCAGTACCAATTTGTGCAGCATGAACTGCAAGACTTGCGGCTCAAGCAGCTGCAAGAGTCATTCCTACAATAAGCGCACGATGTATATGTGTTTTTGTCATAGAAGAAAATAATTAAATATAAGAAGCTTCACACAAAGCTTATAATTATTGTATCATATTTCGCTTATTGATGCAAAAAATCAACCTACTATTAGTAATTTGCAACGATATTAAAACTCAAGTCACCACTATAAAGTCATGACGATTGAATGTCATCGATTTTCGTACCATATTTCACTCGATATACATACGTATATTTCATTCCATCTGGATGATTGCTATTACCTTGTGATCAAAGAATGGTATTTGGAGTGAGATTACTCAGACTATTAGTATATCCTATACCATTATATTGTTCATATCAAAAACCATACATTCCATCCCAATCAAGAATCGGAGTTCCATTTGCCATAATATTTCCACTCTTATTCATGGTGATATTAAAGGCTGCTCACACTGTTTTTACCGTTATATAGAGTTCTTCATCGGATAATATAGTAGTGTCTGTATCAGTAGTATCTATATAAATACTCCCACTACTTACGATGAATTCTATTTCATCAATATAAAATGTGACTTTTCTAAGAGCAATATTTCCAACTATATCACTTACATACATAATAACTTCATATTTTCCGTAGGGAAGATTGATGAGTTGAAAGGTTGCTCCAGTTACTGTTCGCTCCAGGAGTGTCTCATAACTTGGAGATATATCTCATCCATAGGTTCCACTGGCTGCATTCCATTTATAGAGCGTAAAATTTGCTGAATTTGCATTGATTCCACTTCATCATACATTGTCACTATACGTATAACTCAGTTGTATATTTCCATTTGGGAAAAGGGCTCCACTATTAATAGATGTTGTATCTATAGTTGGAGGAATGGTATCTGGTGGAGCAGGTGCTACCGTTACTTGAAGATCTACAAAGGCTGAGTTATTCGTAAGATTGCTGTCGTTTATATTGCTTATATATGCATTAAAACGAACGGTTGTCCCATTCGCTGCGGGGAGAGGGATGACTGGTATATTTACCGTATCATTTCAGAGACTTGTTATCGTGGTAGTTTTTGTACATGTTACCCCCGTTCCTATTTGTGCTCAACATGACCAACCATTATCACTGAATGGATTTGCTGGTCAGATAATATTATTTGGTATACTCATCACTACCGTATGTAATCCGGTTGAAGAAGTATTTCCAGCATTGGTTACAATTACTGGGAGATTAGAAGTGATTCCAACTTGAAGATTCGGCACTGGTTGACCAATACCTACGATCACATCAGGAACAGCGGTAGCAACAAATGGAAGAAGTCTCCATTCAAGACTTCCAGTTCGTGTTCCAGGAGCAGTTCCAAAATTCCAGTTTACTCAAAATCCGAGATCAGCATTGGCAACGATAGTATTATTAAAATCCGTTCCACCATTAATAACATTTCGAATGGTTGTATAATTATTTGATTGTGCACCATTCCAAAGCGCTCAAGAAACATATCGTATCGCAGAGAGTTGATTTAATACACTATCATACACTCAGAAGGTAGAAGTTGGGGCTGATCATGAGAAACCAACATCATTTCCATCTCATCATCCAACCGTTGTATCTCATCCTATGTAAAATCGAATATTATTCGTATTCCCCGTTGGGATTACGATCGAATAATCAATAGTAAAGAACTTATTTGGAGCCGTGTATTTCCAAGCTAATATGACCTGATAGGTTCTTCCTCCTACCACACGTGTAAGATTGGTAGTTCATGAATAGGTATTTCCGATCTGACTTCAAACGGTA
The DNA here is from genome assembly GCA_936941205.1 of uncultured Candidatus Altimarinota bacterium. Classification (GTDB taxonomy): domain Bacteria; phylum Patescibacteriota; class Gracilibacteria; order BD1-5; family UBA2023; genus SSGK01. The sequence goes on from CAKZJF010000067.1 coordinate 2,219, forward strand.
GTGTTTGTTGACCACCGAGTAGTAGCTCCTGCTCCATCACTCCAATAAGTAGTTCCTCATATTCGAAGTGCAATCCAGCTGTCAAGGGATTGATTACATCCGGTGGTTGCAGGAGGATTTCCTGTATAAAAATTGGGTGTTCCATTGTAGTAGAGTTGAAATTGTCCACAATCCCCGATGACCAGTCTGAGATCTCATGATCAGAGTATTCATCCAGTTGGATTCATAGTGAATGTAGAAGCACCACAAGTATAAAATACAACCATCCCACTTTGTACCGTGACAATGTTATTCTTAAGAGTTGCAGTTCCATCGGAACATCCACTGATTGGAAGGCTTGCAATCGAAGAACTTCCATAGGTATTTTCTCCGATATGTTGAACGAGTATCTCTACGCTACTTCCATCGATAAGATTCTCCGCAGGGAGAGTTATCTTTACTGGTTTTGAAAATGTAAGATGCGTATCAGTAAGTCAAAACTCAAATGTCTTTGAGGTGAGTATGTCTTTTCTTTTTTTAATAGGAATGTTTTTTTGTTTGGAGGAAAAAGTAGATTTTGCTTGCTCTTTTTTAATCTTAGTTGCTTCATGAATTCAAAAAGAACTTACTTGAAAACTATTTGTCTGACTGATGATTTGAGTATCTTTTTCAATTTCAGCAGAAATTATTCCACTTCAAAAATCAGAAGTTCTATTTTGTATAATCGTATTTTTGAGAGTTCTTGCTCGTTTTTTTGTAGCATCTTGTTCTATCGATTTTTCAGATCAATTTCCGAGAATAATAGGGGATTCCATAGAAGGGAAGATTTCACCTTGAAATATGGTATTTTCATGTTGTTGTATCATGTTTTCAAATATTTCATCCGTGGTAAGAGTTGTATTATAAATATCTTCATTTCCATAGGTTCACTGAAAAATATTCCCAGTGAAACTAAAGAGAAGAATACAACTTATTACGGTATGTTTTGAAAATGAAAAAAACATTGGAATTACAGAGTTTTATGTACCCAAATAGTTTACCAGAACTTCTTCATCCCATCAATTAAGCTCTGTTACTTAATTTCATATTAAGATTTGGCTTTGTATATATAAAAAATGCCTTTTATGAATTCATAAAAGGCATATATATTAGTATGTCAATACATTTTATTCAACCGTAAAATGAAACATCATACCAGAAAGCATGTGTTCCAATGTGTGACAATGGGCTGGCCAAGTTCCAGGGTTACTCATATCAATTAATAAATTCACCTCTCATCCTGCTGATATAAGGACAGTATCTTTCCACACTGGATTCTCATTCTTCGTTTGATTTGAAGTGAGAACAAGAAATCTTTGACCATGAATATGGAATGGGTGTTGCATTGGATGGGATGAATTCAATGGATTCTTTACTTGCAAGACTACATAGGAATTCTTCTTAAATTTCCAATCAATATCCATATTACTTTTTCCACTTATTTCATCGGTTAATTTCCAAAGTACTTGTTTATCAGTATGCATCTGATTCATTTGTTTCATGGTATCCTCCCATTCTATAGCTCATGTATGGGTTTCTTCCATATTTCCCATATTCATTCCCATCATTTCCATATGAATGCTCAGGATTTTATCTGGCTTTTGACTCGAATACTTATCTACTATGTCAGAAAGTACAGTTCAACTTTGCATCGTATCAAACATTTTCTTATTGCTCTCTATTTGAGAAAAACGAGTAAGAGCAGATGGACTTTGTATGAGAGAGTCTTTTATTTCTATTTTTGCAAGAGAAATATCCTTTTTTTCATTATTTGTAAAGAATTCATAGCTTCCCGTTGATTCATAATAGACATCAACCGTCGCACGTTCCCCAGGTCATACAATAACTCACGTTGTCATATATTCTTTTCCATATTCTCATCCATCACTTCCAATCATTTTCATCTGAGCTCATGAGAAAAATACATTATAAGGCCGAGCATTTGATGGATTTACAAGGTATATACGATGAATATTTTTTGGAGTAAAAGAAAAAGTTGGATTCTCTTTCCCATTGATTAAAAAAGTATCTCCATATCGCCCCATGATAGTGTGATCAATAGAATCAACTCAAAATGGGAGTATTCCATTTTGAGAAAGTGCAATATCATCAAGGGTAATTATGGTTTCAGTCGTATATTGAACTTTTTCGTTTGGATTGTAGACGAGTATCGTTCCATAGAGTCCATATTCTTGTGCAATATCATCACGGGCAATATGTGGATGATACCAATAAATTCCCGTGTCCGGAAAAGTTATTTCATACGTATCAGTTTCTCCATATAAAATAGGTTCATGAGCTCAGCCATGTATTTTTAATACTCCATCTCATTTCCAATCGGTTCGTACTCCATGTGGATGAAGGGTTTCTGGAAGATTTTTAATAAGATTTTTCACGTGAAAAATAATTTTAGATCCAACAGGAACACGAAGTGCTGGTCATGGAATACTTTGATTATATGCAAGCATAGTAATGGGAAGTCATCCAATTTTTGTCCCAATTGCACCAATAGTGAGATCATAGGTATCATTGTTTGAGAGATTGACGATTGATGATTCATTTCTTTCATCAATAAAATCCGTTTCGATCGAAAAATTTCCAGTACCGAAAGAATTCTTTTGAGAATTATGACTCATCATATCATGTTCTGAAGAGTTTTCCTTGGTTTGATAGTTACAGGAAGAAACAAGAAAAAGAAAAATGAAGAAGAATAAAAAACGCATAGAAGAAATGGAAGAAAGGAAATAATAATTATTTTCTGGTCGCAACATCCCAAGTTCGAACCAATTCATCAATAAATAATCCAATTTCCTCATCATTTCCTTCGGTGAATTTCTTTTTTCCACAGGTTGCAAGATGATTTCGCATGAGTTCACGGTTGGCTGATTTGAGCAGTCAAATTGTTGCATTAATTTGATTGGCGATGTCTGCACAGTATCTTCCATTTTCAGCCATTTCATTTACTGTTTTTAGGGTTCAAAGTGCCTTTTTAAGACCAGTAATTACTGCTTTTGATGTTGTCATAATATTTGAATATGAAAATATTTAGACCATATGGTATGGTTCTGGAAATGATAAGCAAAGAAGAAGAGAATGCAATTTTTTCATAAAAAAGACGGCCGAAGCCGTCAAATTGAGGGAGATCATCCAGTACAACAGAGTTGACCTTCAGTATCTTTTCGAGATTTTCTCGTCATAAAACCTAAGAGGCACAATCCCAAGCCAAACATTCCTAAGGCTCCTGGTTCTGGAACACTACTGACTCCTTGGAGTTCTTGTATTGGGGTTTCTGGATAACTCCAGTGTGCTGTTACTTTGCTTACATCGAAAGGTTCGATAAAAACCAAGTTCCAGTCAAAGCTTTTTACATTCTGGAGTATTTCTCCTGAATCCCCAACTCCGTAGAACTCAATCCAGGAAGAACGTTTATTACCTTCCTCCTGACTAAAGCTCAATCCGATGGATGTGTCTTGATAGAATGCATCCCAGACAACATCATAATTTGGAGTTTCCAAATTGAGTCGGCTTACACCATTACCAAGAAAATTCTTATAGCTAAATTGTGTTGCCACATAGCCATTGGGAATACTCTTATAGAGATTCGCCCCGGAATTTGGAGTGATAGTTAATTCCCCCGCCAATTCATTTTGATAAAAGAATTGAAAGAGACTAGCCGAGGCATGTCCGCTCATAGTAGCAAACAAAAACAAGGTCATGAATATACGAAAAACTCGCATGATACTTCCTCCAGAAGATTGAAATGAAAAGAAAACCACTTGTATCTTATGATTTTTATAGAGAAGTCAATTTATATATTATAATATATAAATTCTATATGTATATTTTTTCTCATTAAAAAAAATCCTGGAAGAAGAGATTACTTCAGGATTTTTTTACTTAAGCTGCTTTACGTAGGGGAGTGCTTTGTACTTTCTTTTCAAGAGTTTCTAGAACTATTTTGAGATCATTGGCTCGCTGTACATGAGTGTTCGACTCTTTTAGGTAGAGTTCTCGACTTGGTCCAATGATGGTAAGTGCGAGTTTTTTGAGACGAATTGCTTCTTTTCTATGAGTATTCATATAACTACTGATAGCAGCATGCTCACTCTCAAAGTGGGAAAATTTCTCTTCCAAGCTTGCACGAACTCTTGTATTTTGTATTCATGAAAGTACT
>CAKZJF010000068.1 GCA_936941205.1 uncultured Candidatus Altimarinota bacterium
TCAATCTCCGACAACAGGAAATACCCTCACCCGTATACCTGAAGTACTTGATGTATGGATGGATTCTGGTTCTATGCCATATGCTCAAATGCATTATCCATTTGCAAATAAAGAGGCCATGGAAGCAAGTTTTCCAGCAGATTTTATCGCGGAATATGTTGGACAGGTTCGTGCTTGGTTCTACGTTATGCATGTACTTGGTGTACTTCTCAATCCAAATAATAAACCAACTCCAACTCCAAGTTTCACGAATGTAATTACTACAGGAGTAATCAATGGAAATGATGGACGCAAGATGTCGAAATCATTTGGAAATTATCCAGACCCAAAATGAACAATAGAAAAGTATGGGGCTGATCCGATTCGTTTCTATATGCTCAACTCACCACTCCTCTCTGGTGGAGATATGGACTTTAAGGAAGAGGGTATTATGGAAACAATTAAAGGGGTAATGCTCCCAATCTGGAATACGTATTCATTCTTTACGACATATGCGAATATCGATGGTTGGGAAAAGGATACCACTGAAGTCTGGTTCTCACGCCATGCAGAAAGTACATCAAATATAGCAAATAAGATGAGTGATGGAAATGATAATCCAGAACTCACTTCACTATGATGGGAACAAGCAAAAAATGCGGGATGAAAACTCAAGGAACAATGAGTACAATTTGACTATATCATTCATACGGATCGAATCCGTACTCGAGATACCGCATATAGCATCGGACAGGAAATTGGTTTTACTGGTGAATATATTATTCATGATGGTTTTGCAGAACAAACAGCAGGGGAATATGCGAATAAAACACTTGAAGAAATAGCTGAAATGGCAAATCTTCCAAAAGATACAAGTCATATCAATCTCAGGAAAATTTATAAAAACAATGCAACTGAAAATATAGCACAGTTTGAAAAACGAATTCTTCAAGCCTATGATGAGGTTCTTCAAACATACAGAGGAAAGAAGATCCTTATTGTTGCACATGCTGGAACATCTCGACCGATGTTGCATCATTATTTTGGAATGAATCAAGAACAAGCCCACTATGATACTTCGATTGGGAATGCTGATCCATATAAGCTCACAACAGTAAAACTCATCAATCCACTGGATCGTTGGATTCTATCAAAACTTCAAGTACTCATCGGAAAAGTTCATGATGCCATGGAAGGATATGATGTATCTCGTGCTTGCCGCTCTATTGTTGATTACATGGATGAGCTTACCAATTGGTATGTTCGTCTCTCTCGTCGTAGATTCTGGGGGAATGGACTTACTCCTGATAAAATAAGTGGATATGAAACACTTCATACTGTTCTTACTGAACTTGATAAGCTCCTTGCACCATTCATGCCATTTCTTTCAGAGAGCATGTACCAATGACTTACGAAAAAAGAATCCGTACATCTTGAATATGTAAGTTTTCCAAATCGTCATCTCATTGTCACTGAACTCAATCGTGACATGGAAATCTGTGAGCATATTGTATCACTTGGACTCGGTCTTCGAAGTCGCAAAAATATACGAGTTCGACAACCACTCAAGTCAATTACTATAACAACAAAATTAGACGAATACTACACTTCAATTATTCGTGAAGAACTCAATATAAAAGAGGTACTTTATGAAAATCCGGATACAATTGCGAAGAAAATTTGTAAACCAGATGCTCGAAAAATTGGTCCAAAGTATGGAAAAGATGTTCAAACTATAATAATCCTTGCGAAGAACGGAACCTTCACAGAATGAGGAGATGGAAAGGTTTTTGTAAATGATTTCATTCTTGAAACTGGCGAATATACCATGGAATATCTTCCAATGAGTGAATGAGCTGATGTAGAAGGTGGCTATGGAATGGTTATAGCGATGAATATGGAAATTTCCGAATCACTTCGCCTTGAATGACTCGCAAGAGATATAATCCGAACAATTCAAGATATGCGAAAGGAAGCAGAATATCAAGTAGTTGATAGAATCCATCTCTCAATTACCTGAGAAAATACCGAATCAATTATACAGCAATTCGGGGATTATATTTCCCAAGAGACACTTTGAACACTACAAACAGTTATTAATAATGCTGATATTACAAAAACTGAAATTATTGATACTACTGAGATCTGTATCTCTATCAAGAAAGCATAACATAAAAACCCTCCGAATATATCGGAGGGTTTTTATCCACACCAGTTTGATTCATCTCAATCATTTGATGTTTTCTTTTTATTTTTTCCAGGAAAAGTATCAGAATAGATGCAACCGCAGTAATTTTGCCTATAAATATCATAGAGCTTTGTATATGCAACACTTCTATTGAATCCATCATTTTTACGGAATGGGATTTTAAGAAATCTTAATCCATATTCCTCAGCATATTTATCTCCTAAGGCATACATTTTTAACATATCCTTATGTGGGGAATTATTCAGTGTAGAAGTGAAAAGTTTTATTCCGTGTTCCTTTGCTATCTGAGCACTTCGTTCGAGTCTCATATCATAGCATTGTGTACACTTCTCTCATTTCTCAGGAGTATGTTCGAGTCATCGTATAACACTTAAAAATCTTTCAACATCATATTCTCCTTCTATCCACTCAACTCACTCTTGTTCACATACTTTTTGAAAAGCCCTCAAACGTTTCGTATATTCTTTTTTCGGTTGAATATTTGGATCATACCAATAACAGAGGAGGTCGTATTCTCCCTTCAAATCCATTATGGGAACAGTAGCATCTGGCCCACAACAAACATGAAGTAAGAGTTTTGGCTTCCGAGAAAGGGCCCGAACAATGGGTGCAAATGTAAGACGATGAGCTCATGTTACATCTTTTGGTCATTGGAGGACTGTTTGGTGTTTCTTAGTACCATATCACTTATTAGAGTCAACTCAGAGTGCTGGATAAAGCAGGGAATAGGTATCCATGAGCTTATCTCGAAATACTTTTGCTAGAATCGAAGCTCCGGAAATTTCTGAAACTTTTCTATCTCATTCAATAATAGATATAGGTTTGATTGAAAGCTCCTGAAAAGTATAGTTATCATTTCAATCTATAACAACAGAACGAATTTCGAATTCTTTTGGGATTTTTCTCTGTATTTCAATAAGAGCCCTTCTCATTGCTTCCTTATTAGCTTGCTTTATATTCATCGCATCAATCATTTGACTATCAACCACTCATACTCAAAAGAATATCTGAGGCTCCTCTCATTGTGCATAGTGAATAAGTTCGGAAAAAAGTTCTTCTCGTACGGATTCTGAAAGTACTTTACTATCTTGAAGTCGACGAAGTAAACTATCAGGAATAGAATGGATTGGATGAAAGGCAAGTGCTGCAGCAACTACTGGTCAAAACCATGGTCCACGACCTGCTTCATCTATACCGATTTTAATATATGTTTGACTCATACCGTTTTTGAAGTGATACACAATTATATATGCGTTCCATTTTGAGAAGCCTCTTCAAAGTAATCCAATCAATATTTCAGAATATAATCGACGCTCTTCGCATCATACGTATGGATTTTCTTTTTGATTTCTTTATAGACACGAGAAAATTCTGGACTATATGGTTGTTCAATTCGAGCTTCTAAGAGAGCAGAGAAAATATCTGCAAGCTTCACGAGCTTTCCATTCTTTTCATTCCATGGAGTTAGCATTTTCCGTGAAATAGTTGAAGTGAAATCATATTCAGCAAGATAACCCAGAAGGTAATCCTGTACCATGGATTCTTCGATTGAACAAATAGCTTCCTCAAGTCAATCAACAGCTTTTTTCGTAGGTGTGATAATATCACCTGTTATAACCTCTGGAATATCATGATACAATGCAGTTAACATCATATCTGTGATATCATCCTCAGAACATCATTCAAGTGCTCCTATGACGTAAGAAAGGAAGGTAATAATATATGTATGGGAGAGAACTGAGACTGGATGAATACGACGTGAAAGATTCCATCGATAACTGGAGGCAAGCCTATGAATGGTAAGAAGGTATTTTTCTACATTCGTTTGATGACTCGGATCAAGATTTAAGTATGCAAAAAAGTGTTCTCCACCTTCCTCAATAATACGAGCTTGAATATTTTGCAAAAGTGGTTCATAGGCGTCTTTAAATACCAAACTATTATAGTATACTTCATAATATCATGCCCATGCTTTTGAAAAAGCGATAATCTCATCCTCAGGAGATGGTAACATAATCAGTGAAATATCATCCTTTAAATGAAGAGGAAGATCAAGTCCAAGAAGATATTCATATACTTTTCCCTCTAACTCACTATATAAATGAGGCTCATTCTTACGTAATCGATATTTTACTTCAGAACTGATATCTGAATAAATAAAGGTAAAAAATCCTGACCAAAGAATTTTTTTCAAAAGGAGTCAAGTATCGTACTTTTTTCCTTCCTTTTCTTCCATGATTCATGAGAGGGTAATAGCAATATGCGCAACAAAAGACAGATGATCAAGGGAAGAAATATCCCGAAGTCGAGGAAATGTATTCCAACGATATATAGAAAGTCATCGAAATATAAGTGAAAGAAGATTACCAAGCATAAGTAGAAATTAATATCGACATTGTATATATTCACTGTATAAAAACAAAATGAAGTATGGATTTTAAAGAAAAAAATATTTTTGACTTTTCTATAATATATCATAGAATTCCTTTTCTTATTTTTAGGTATCATGGATACAATCAAGAAACCACAGAATCATCAAGAGAAGAATCCTGAAAGAGTACACGATGATATGGAATCAATTTTAAAAAACTCCCGAGAATATCTTCTTCAGATATTTTCAGAAGAAACCCTCGAATTATTTAAAAGAGAACCCCTCACTATGGATATGATTCAAGCATCAAGTGAGAAAAAGTTACAAAATCTTATCGATAAAACCTATATTATCGGTGATAAAAAAGAACGAATGCTTCAATTCCTTACTTACAGTATAGCCACCCGCTATCTTTGGAAAAATCTCTCGGATTTTCATACTATATCCCAGGAAGGTTGAGAGAGAAAGCAAATGCTCAAAAAAAATTCTATAAAATCTCTCGGATTTGATATCACACGAAACATAGCATTTGAAGCAGAGGATAATACAACCCGGGCGATTCCATTAGTCGGTTACTTGGCTATATATATCAGATGAATTGATGAAATGTTTCAAAAACTCGGTGAAATGAGCTCATCTCATGAAGATGAAACATGAAAACCAGAGAAACGTCAAAGCATACATGCTATCATACATACATAAATAAAAAAAGAGTTGGTATACCAACTCTTTTTTATGTATTACTATTGATTATGCCCCAAGTCCAGGAATATTTAATCCCATCTGTCCCATAACTCAACGCATTTTTTCAGCAGCAACTTCTTGCGCTTTCTTCATTCCTTTATTTGTAGCCTCCATAATAGCCTTCTCTAAACTTGACTGGTTTGACAATAAAGAAGTATCTTCGATAGTTACTGCAATTACTTTTAACTGTCCATCAACAGTAACGACTACTCCATCAACCTCTGCTTCTATATGCGTATTAGAGAGCTCTTCTTGTATTTTTTGTGCTTCTTGTTGAAGCTTCATAAGCTCCTTTGCCTGATTAAAATCCATAATTATAAATTATTTAATATATATTGTAAAGTGCCTTTATTATAGAAAACACAGCATTTTTTGCAAATATATTTTTTTTATGTTATCCTCGCAATGTACTATTCTCTATTCCTATCTTTATGGGCATCTTCGATTCAATTCTCTGAGGAGAAAAAGATATCAATCTTCAAAGTTCTTCTCAACAACAATCCTCATGATGACAAGGACAACAATCTGATCCAATTGGGTGATCAGGAACTCCCCAAACTCCAGTAACAGTAAAAGTTCGTCCAGTTATTCAAGAAATGACTCTTATTGATACATCAGTAGGAGAAAATGTTGATATGGATGTTTCTTGAACACAAGAAGTTGTTATGGAAACAATAGTTTCTAAAGCCCCTCCAGTAAATGAAATACAAGATGTTATTGCTTCTGAAGAATTAATAGTAAAAACTGAAGAACCAATTCAAGTTATAAATTCATGAGTTCCAGAAAAAAATACGGTGCCAATGAGTCCTCGAGCACCACAACAATGAAATGGAGAAACTCTAGAAGCAATGGGGCAAATTCAATGAACATGAATTGATCTTACTCCCGATGAAACTGCTCCTATTAAAGAACTTATTCCAGGGCAAGATGCCTGGGCATGGGAATCTTCTATTCATAAAAATGCATTTGAGCAGGGAAGTGGTGAGAAACAGGAAATGGAAAATACAGAAGAAGTTATTCCAGTTCTAAATGAAGCTCCTGCAATAACCGAAGAAGTTATTGCTCCAGTTTCTACTTCCATTGAAGAACCAGTTTCTTTTATTATTCCTGAAGGAGAAATACTTCCAGTTGAAGACAAAAAAGAACTCAATCTTAACGAACCAGCTCCGATTATAGATAAGATGGAGACAAGTGATACGATTGATTTCTCATGAATATTTGGAGCTGAAAATAATCAAAGTAAGCCTGAAGAAATTATTCCACCAACACCTGCTCCAATTGAAGAATCAATTTCCTTCATTATTCCTGAGGTAGAACCAGCTCCCATTGCAGAAAAGATGGAGACAAAAATAGAACCCATCCTCTCTCCATTCGTTCAGTCAAAAAAAGAAGAATTCAGCCTACCAAATATTCCTTCAATTAGCTCCAATAATCCAAAAGAAATTGTAAAAACATCAATCGAGCAATTACAAAATCTCAAAAATGTAAAACTTCAAGATTTAAAAAATAAAAAACAGGAGGCAAGCTCCTATCGTGAAGAGGCAAAGAAAATGCATGAAAAAGAAACAGAAACCAGATGAGTTATTCAAAATATTGAACGAGAAATCGTTCAAATTGGTGAACTTATAGAACTCTTCAAATGACAGCTTTCAGAAGATTCTACAGAAAGTATTCAATGAAACCTTGTGAAAACTCCGAGAAAAAAATGAAGTCTTACTCCGCCCATGAATAAAGTAAGCCCTTCAAGAACAAAACAACGTACCAAGTAATTTCATTCATTTATTTATCTTACATTTTTCTATTATGTGATTCTTCGATCAATCAGGTGATAACAATATTCTTGCACAAGATATTATATCTTTTGAAGAGCAATCATCAACTGCTCTCCCTCTCAATCTTAATATGCCAGCATCATCTGGAAATAACTTAAATTCTATTCTCTCAGAAATGAACAGTCTTCTTGGTTCAGTTCCTGAAATGCCAACGGCAAATACTCCTCAAAATACAGAAAGTATTCCTCCAGTAGTTGCAAATCCTGGAATTTCATTCTTTGACACAACAATTCAAGCACAGTCAGTTCCATCTACTCCTGAAAATATTCAAATACTCAATACTGCAGAACTTCCAAAAGTTCAGGAAATAATTGCCCCACAGTCAACTCAGATTATTCCTCAAGAACAACCTATCATGAATTTCGGAATTCCTACTCCTCTCACTGCTGTTGCTCCTCAAGAAAATACAAATGCTATTTTTAATATTATTCCCCAGGAAACACTTGTTGCTACTCCTGCAATACCAGAAGTCACTCCAGTACAACCAGCAGTACAAGACATATTTCAGGCTCCAACAAGTACTGCACCTGCACTTCCTGATTTTAGCTTTGCCCCAGAAACCATCTCTTCATCTATACAAAAAGGAGCACAATCCGTGAGTGAACTTCTTGAAGAAACAAAGCTCACTCCTATATCTGATGAACTCAAACAGATTATTATCTCACTCCATAATGAACGAAAGAACCTCGAAGGAGCACTTACAAAAGATGTAAGAGAACGAGAGGGGATTGAACAACGAATTACCGACAAGCAGTCACATCTTACAAAATTGAAAACAAAGATAGAAATTGTAGAAAAGGCTCAAGCTTTTATCGGAAATCAAGCAGAAGAAGAAAAAAGAGTTATCCTATAATTATATAGGATATTTCTCTTTTAACAGCAGAACCTTACCTTATCATATGGAAAATATAAACATAGAAAAAATTCTTCTTCGAGCAAGTGCATATCGAGCCTCTGATATTCATATTTGTGAATGAAGTGATACTATAATTCGTGTTGATGGAGAATTACAACATATTGATCCAACTATTCTTACAAAAGAAGATATCGAAAAAATATTTATTGAACTCATAGAAAATAATCCACAAAAATTGGAACTATTTAAGGGAACGAGAGATATCGATTTTGCTTATGTATCAAAGGGTGACGGGACATCATATCGTGTAAATGGGTATTCAAAAATGGGAAAGATAGGAATAGCCATGCGTCGTATCGAACGAAATCCAAAAAGCATGAATGAACTTGGGCTCCCAGAAGGGCTTGATAAAGTTCTCATGGCAAAGCAGGGGATTTTTCTTATTACTGGACCAACCGGTTCAGGAAAATCTACAAGTATGGTATCTATCATTGAACGCATCAATCAGACCCGTGAAGAACATATCATTACTATCGAGGATCCTATAGAATTTATATTTACCAATAGACGTTCTCTTTTTTCGCAACGAGAAGTTGGTCGGGATACAAAATCATTTGTTGCTGCCATACGTGCTGCCATGCGTGAAGATCCTGATATTGTAATGGTATGAGAAATGCGTGATTATGAGACGGTCGAAGCAGCTATGAATCTTGCAGAAACAGGACATCTCGTTTTCTCTACACTCCATACATCTTGAAGTGTACAAACCATTAGTCGTATTGTACAATTTTTTCCAGCAGATATTCAAGAGCAAACACGTGTTCGCCTAGCAGATTCACTCATTGGAGTTCTCTCTCAGCGACTTATTCCTCGTGTTGATGTAGATTGACGAGTAGGAATTCATGAACTTATGTATACCACTCCTGGTATAAAAAATCTGATTAAAACCTGAGATCTCAAACAGATTAATAATAATATAATGCTTTGAAGCAAAGAAGGAATGCTTACTATGAGAAAAAGTGCAGATACCCTTGCTGCTCAAGGAGTTATCCAAGAATCAGATTATTTGGGATATTTTATTAATGAAGATGACGAATAAATTTCTAAAATAAACACTTTTCTATACAATTCTTCTTATGAAAAATTCACTTACTACATACCTTCTTCTTGCAATATTCCTCTTACTTGGTGTCTCATTGGTAGACTATGCATTTGCAGCATTAAGTGTTCCTCAGTGAGACTGGGATAACAGACTTAATGCCTCTTGAGGTGATGTTATTGATCAAATACAAAGTATTGGAAATAAATGACTTTCCCTTGCACGTGTTATTATCGCTGGAATTGCCATAATTTATATGGTATATATTGGTGCCGACATGATACTAAATAATGGCAATGAAGAGAATATTAAACGAGGGAAAAAGCAAATACTCTATACTATGATAGGTTTTCTCTTTCTTAATACGGGAGTGAGCTTAGTAAAACTCTTTAGTTGTAAGGCTTCTTTTGGGAGCTGTGATACTGTTATCTATAATAATGCAGAAGCTAGTATATTTCTGAAAAATATTATCACTTTCTTGGAAGTTCTTACCTTTGGACTTTCTATACTTATCCTGACATATGCAGCGTTTCAACTCATAGTATCTGGTGGAAATGATGAGAAAAAGAAACTTGCAAAGAACCGATTTGTATATGGAGTACTTGGCCTCGTCGTTCTCATGTTTATAGAGTTCTGGGGAGGAATCGTGAGTAGTTTTGATATGACTGGGGTCCGTAGCACTTTTTCTCGAATACTCAATATTGCACTCTTTTTTGCTGGTCCAGTTGCCATCTTCTTTTTGATGTTTTGAGCGTATCATTATATTACATCTGGATGAGATGAAGAAAAAGTGAAAAAAGCAAAATCGATTATTGTGAGTACATTTATCGCTACGCTCATTCTTATTGCATCTTATACATTCCTCCAAGATCTTGTTAATCTTATAATATAATATATATGAAGAAAATTATACTATTCACTGTAGTAAT
>CAKZJF010000069.1 GCA_936941205.1 uncultured Candidatus Altimarinota bacterium
ATTAGCACATTTTTCATTGGAAGAAATCAAACTCTATACAACCTTAAAAGATAGAACAGAAAAAGATTCTGTTGATCCACTTTCAAGCATTACTTCTGCTCTTGTAAAGACTTCTCGGAATGATATCAGTACCTTTCGAATCGCATTTTCTCCACTTTCAGACAATGTATGGAGAACCCCAGAGAAGGTATCGATTCTTGAAAGTGGGGTGATCCCTGATTTCTTGAAAAAATATATACTCTATTCCTTCTTCTGGAAGGTGTGTCTGTATCCATTTCTCTTTCTTGCGAAGTTTATTCGATTTCTTGTCAATCCACAGCATGAAGAAGTGGGAGATAAAAAACATGCTCACTCGGATGCTCGAGATGCAACCAGTAAAACAGATGCTTTTTGATATCGAATCGAAGTAACGATTGGAAAGAATGCAACAAAAGATGTTCATACCGATCGTGCCCTCCTTCGTGAGATGTCAGGATCACTGAATATATTTTCCAATCCGAAGGGGAATCGGTTTTTGTGTAAACATTTTTATACAAAAGAAGCTTCTTTCTTTCGGAAGATATCAGCTTGATATGATATTCTCAATGTTGCTGAGCTTGCCGGAATGGTCCATATGCCAACGATTTATGTAAAAACTCCTGGAATTAATTGGATTACAACTCGACGGTTTGAGCCCCCACATAATATTCCTCCTATTATAGATTGAGTAACACCGATCGGTATTGCAAATTTCCGTGATAAAAAAGAGTCATTTTGATTGATGCCAATCGACAGAGCCAGACACACCTATATTATCGGAAAGACGGGGATGGGAAAATCAACCCTGCTTGAAAACATGCTCTATTCTGATATTTTGTCAGGACGAGGAATAGCATTGATTGATCCCCATGGAGATCTTGCAGATACGATACTTGCTAATATTCCCAAGTCGAGAACCAATGATATTGTACTCTTTGATCCTTCGGATATCGATTATCCAATCGGGTTTAATATGCTCGATAATCCACGACCAGAATTGCGTCCTATCGTTGCTTCTGGTCTTGTGTCGATATTTAAGAAAATGTTTGCAGATAGTTGGGGTCCACGCCTTGAGTATATTCTACGAAATACGATTCTGACGCTCTTAATGGTTCCAGATACAACGCTCATCTCTATTCCACTTATATTAACCCATGAGGCATATAGACGAAAAGTCGTTTCCAAAATTACTGATCCGATACTGGTTCAGTTTTGGACTCAAGAATTTGAACGAATGGCACCAGCGCAAATGAGTGAAGCAATCAATCCAATCCTCAACAAAGTTGGACAATTCCTTTCTTCACCGATTCTTCGAAATATCCTTGGGCAACCGAAAAATCCATTTTCTTTGCGATGGATCATGGATAATGGAAAGATATTTATTGTAAATCTTTCCAAGGGAAAGATAGGAGAAGATGCTTCTATGTTGCTTGGTGCCATGATGGTTACGAAGTTTCAGATAGAGGCGATGACACGTGCTGATATTCCAGAAGCAGATCGAAGAGATTTTTGACTGTATGTAGATGAATTTCAAAATTTTGCAACAGAATCATTCGCAACGATCTTATCGGAAGCAAGAAAGTATAAACTTTCCCTTACGATGGCAAATCAGTATATCGCACAGATGCCAGAAGAAGTTCAGATGGCGGTATTTTGAAATGTGGGAACACTGATATCTTTTCAGGTATGATACCATGATGCACAAGTGTTGGCAGAAGTATATGGTTGAGAAGATGTGATACTTCCTTATGATCTCACAAATCTTCGAAAATATGATATCTATACGAAACTCCTTATCGATGGTATGCCATCACCCGTTTTTTCCGCTACCACCTTTAGTCCACTTCATAGTCGTATAGAAATTCCAGAACAACAAGGAAAAGAAGTGCTTCTTCGTATTAGTCGTGAGAAATATACAAAAAAACGAGACTTTGTAGAAAAAAAGATATTTGAATATGCACGAAAGATTTCTGATGATGAAAAGAAATATCAACAAGATCAGATGGCATATAAAGAAAAAATAAAAGATGACAAGCGAAAGAAAATGGATGATGAAAAGAAAAAAGCATAAAAATAAAGAGTCAAGATTTGCATTTTCCCCCGGAATACACTACAATTCTATTATATTGTAAATTCTTTTGTATGCGATTTCTCTTCCTCCTTCTCTTGACGGTAAGCTCATTTTTCTCCATTCATGGAGCGTATGCGGATTATGTACTTCCTGCTGATTCTGATGTGAAACAAAATAATGTCTCGGTTGATGGAGATGATTCTGGTGATTGGGGAAGTGCTTTTGATCGATTTTCCTCTTTTTTCTTTGATGCCTCAGACCTTTGAGCGAATGGAAACCTCATAGATAATGCTGCAACGGGTGGAATTTTTCTTTCTATTGCGATAGGAATTAAAAACCTTTTTATTACCTTGGCTGTTGTATTTCTCTTTGTTGGTATTTTGAAGCTCTTCTTCTCAGATATGAGTGATGAGTCCCGTAAGACATGGAGAAAAAGTCTTGTGTGGGTAACAGTAGGATTGATCATCATGGAACTTGCCATTACTGTTTGGGGAGTTATGTTCACGAGTGATCTTATGACTTCACCTGGAAAAGCAGCAGCCAATATCTATCTTCGAGTCATCAATGTGTTGGTACAAATCTTACAACTCTTTGCTGGATTTGCATTCATCTCTATGATGGTCTATGCATTCTATATGATAGTGACTTCATGAGGTGATGAAGAGGCTCTTAAAAAGGGGAAGCGAACGGTAATATATGCGGTGCTTGGATTTATTCTTCTCAAGACTCCATATTTTATTATACGATATACGTTTGGAAAACTAGACGATACCTGTTATGATACTCTTGCACTCGGAAGTTGTCAGGTACGGGTGAATACGGGCCTTGATGGTTCTGGAATCATCGCAGTTTTTGGCAAGATATTTGACTTTGTAAATGGATTTCTTTTTCTTTTTTGTGTTCTTTCTGTTCTCTATGCTGGTTGGCTGATTTTTACAAGTGCAGGTGAAGAAGAAAAAGTGAAAAAAGCAAAACGCATTATGCTCTATGCATTTATCGGAGTTCTGATTCTTGTGGCGAGTCTTGCTATCTTCCAATTCTTCATTATGGGTGGAAACTTTAAAAACCCAACATAAATATATTCCCCATAAAAAAGAGGAGGCTGTTCGCTTCCTCTTTTTTTGATAAGACTCTTGTTTATTGCTCTATTTGCTTGCTCAGTTCTCCAGAATCATGGAGCGCCTTTATATCACTGTATCCTCCAAGACAACGATCTCAGACATAGATCTGCGGAACCGTTCGGAGTCATGATTTTTTCATGAGTTCTTGGATAATCTCTGGAGTTGAAGTGATATCAATCTCTTCAAATGCAATTCACTCTGATTTGAGGAGAGTTTTTGCCTGTACACAGTATGGGCAGTAATCTTTTGTATATATTGTAACCATAAAAAGAAAGGAATTAACGAATAATTGTAACATTTTTTAGGGCAGTCATCCCTCCTACATCGTATGCCTGAGGGTATCCAAGTTTCTGAAGAGCATCGACAGCTATTTTTGATCGACGACCACTTCGACAATAGATAGCAAGAGGGGTATCTTTTGGAAGGGTAGAAACTTTTCCAGATTCAATATCTCAAAGTTTGAGATGAATGGCTCCATCAATATGTCATAGAGCCCACTCATCATCTTCACGAACATCAACATAGAGAATGGATGAACTATGAGAGAGAGTTTGACTGGTTCAATTGGGTTCTTGCGAGGGAATATCTGAAGGAGAGGTGCAACTCCCTAAAAATAGAAGAAAGAAAATTCAGAAAATAGAGATATACATAAAAAGAATTAGAAGAAAGAAAAACGTTTTTTTGGAGCAGAACGAACGACTCGTGTGGGGTACATTTTTTCAAATGCATCCATTCCACCTTGAAGATTGTAACTCATCATCTTGTTCTCAGAAAGAAAAGAACATCCATGTGAACTTCGAGCACCACTATGGCAAATAAGGACAATTTTTTGATTGGTATTGAGTTTTGATAGGAAAACCGGAAGAGAAGAAAGCGGAACAAGAGTCGCCTCGGGGATGTGGACTTCACTATATTCTCCTGGACTTCGAACATCGAGCAGTTGAATAGTTTCGGTATCGAGCAGTTGAACAAGTTCTTTTGGTGTTATGTGCTGAAACATAGAAGAAAATAGGGGTAAATGTTAACAGGCATTCTTACAGAAATGGTCTTCAATATAACTAAGAAGTCAATGAATACGGATATCTGATATGGTATAAAATACATGGAGTCCTTCTTTTTTTGATTGCACCATCCCTTCATTCTTTAACTTTTTTAGAAACTGAGAAAGTTGTGATTGTGATATCATACAAATTCACTCCAGTTGTCATACTGTTTTTTCTCCATCTATGAGACTACAGAGGATAAGAAGCCTTTTTGGATGGGAAAGAAGCTTTAAAGTAGTTGCCACTTCTTGTGATTTTCATTCTATACCTTCCATATATTATAAAAAAGTAATATAAATATATTATAAAAAAGTAATATAATGTCAATAAAAAGTATTATTTATATATAAATCAATAAGTAATGTATTATGTCAAATATAAAGTGTATCACTATTTGGAACGCTAAAAGTTATATGCTACTATGGTATATATGTGATTCTTACAAAGCATACAAAAACAAAGCATCCCGTGTGTTCTTTTCTTTTTCTTTCTCCATAGTATCAGTATTGGGGTATTTGCTGAGTGAGAAATTCATTCTCCAGCAGAACTTCCTAGTTTTTTTATGGATCAACCAGCTTCTTCGGTCCCTCAGAAACAAAAAGAATCAGTATCATGAACTTGAAAAGAAGATAAGAACCCAATAACTTCTTCTGAAAATATCTGAAATCATCATCGCATACTTTCTACGAAGAAAACGAAAGAATATATCATAGGTGATAGAGATGAGTCTTTTTATTCCTTGAGTGGAAATATTCGTACAAAAGTGCAGCGAAATACTCGTATTCAAGCTACTTCATGAAGTATGATTGATCCAAGTCTGATAGGAATTCATCCCGCTTCTGAGAGAAGTACTGCTTTGGCTCAGAAAAAATATCAATCGGCACGTTCTATTTCTGCAAAGAAATCTTACTCTCTGACGTTTGAATTCTGAATTCCAGATTCCCATCTTATTTTTTCCCATCCAGTGGAAATGAGCGTTGATGCAGGAGATATTCCAGAAGGGACAAAAGTTCAGATCTATGTACAGCATGCAGGAGATAATGATTTTAATATTCGTTGACTTTCTATTCTTGGCGAGTGAACGTGTGATGGAAGTGGAGATACAGATATGCCAAGTAATCAGTGAACAGTGGAGGCAGGAAAGGTAACATTTTATACTTGTTGAGCTTCAACATTCACTCTTGGATACGTTCCTTTTGTTGATTACCCAAACTCCACTGTCTGGTCTCTTTCTACCCAATCTGATTGACAAGTTATCCTCTGAGGTCAGTTTACAACAGTTGGATGAACTGGAATGAATCGAGTAGCTCGAGTAAATACTGGATGAGCGGTTGATCTCACTTTCAACCCAAATGCGAACAATATCGTCTATGCAACTGCGGTACAATCTGACTGAAAAATTCTGATTGGATGAGCCTTTACTGGTGTATCTTGAACTCTGAGAAATCGTATAGCTCGACTCAACCCGGATGGCTCACTGGATCTCACTTTCAACCCTGATGCCAATAATCAAGTACGAACTATTACAGTGCAAAGCGATGGAAAGATTCTAGTAGGAGGGTCATTTACTTGAATCGTGGCAACTACTCGAAATCGTATAGCTCGACTCAATCCAGATGGCTCACTGGATCTCACTTTCAACCCAAATGCCAACAATATCGTCTATACAACTACACTGCAAAGTGATGGAAAGATTCTTTTGGGTTGAGATTTTACCACTCTCCTTTGAACTGGAAGAAATCGTATAGCTCGAGTGAATACTGGAGGAACGATTGATGCTACATTTAATCCAAATGCCAATTCCACCGTCTGGTCTCTTGTACCTCAGCCTGACTGAAAAATCCTTGTTGGATGAGCTTTTACTACCCTTGCTTGAACTGGAAGAAATCGTATAGCTCGAGTACAGAGCGGAGGAACGATTGATCCAGTATTTAATCCAAATCTCAATGGAACCGTCTATACCATCACGCTCATGCCAGATAATCAGATAGTACTCTGAGGGAGTTTTACTACCATTGGATGATGAGTGACAATACGCAATCGTATTGCTCGGGTTTCATATTATGGAATAGTAGATACAACATTTTCTCCCAATGTAAATAGTACTATTTACACCATGTGATTGGATGTTGATACAAATATTATAATCGGATGAGCTTTTACGACGATAAACATAAAATCTGCTCCTTATTTTGCATGGATAGGAATCAATCTCGATACAACCGATCCTGTTATTATATCACTTTCCCCTTCCGGTGGCTCCTTGCTGCCTATTGGAAATTTTCCAATTATTGCAACGTATAATGATAGTGGAGTTGGAATAAATCCAGCACAAACATCTTTAATTCTTGAAAAGTGGAATGGTGCAAGTTGGGGATGAAATATTGTCGCAACCTATCTTTCATGAGTACCAAATAGTACGATGGGAACAGGGATATTTCTTCTAAAAAATCTTCCATATGGAAAATATCGTTATATGGTTTCCGTGGGAGACTATGCTGGGAATATTCGAACGATTGGAAACATATTCTATGTAGATGAAGTAGAATTTACCATTAATACTGGATCTGTTCGTATTGGACTTATTTCTTCCGGAAATCTTGCAACATCCTATCCAAATGATGAACTTATTTTAACAGTAAAAACGGTATGAGCTGCATTTGATATTACTATGAGTGGAAGTACATTTGATGCTGGAGGACTATCCATGCCACACTGGAATGGGATGCTATGATTTTGATATGAAATTCATTCGGGTTCTTGATATATTGATACACTTTCTTCTCTCGCTTCCCAGGTTATTATAGCATCTCTTGGAAAAGATATAAATATCGATGGAAATAAGAACTCCTATACATACCATATCCAGTATGGAGCTTCCGTTGATTGAGAACAAGTTTCATGAGATTATAAGAGTAATCTTCAATTTGATATTATATTGCAGTATTAAAAAATCCCCTCAAGTATGAGGGGATTTTTCTTAAATGGGATATTATTTTGAACCATGTTTTTTTCGTTCATTTTCAGTAAGCCATTTCTTACGGAGACGAAGAGAACTTGGAGTCGCTTCAACGAGTTCATCCTCACCGATATAATCAAGACAATCTTCAAGAGTCATCTTGCGAATTGGAGTGAGTCGAATTGCTTCATCGGTACCAGATGCACGCATATTTGTAAGTTGCTTATTCTTTGTAGCATTTACAACGAGGTCTCCACCCTTGAGGTGTTCACCAATAATCATCCCTTCATAGAGCTCAGTAGTTGGATCAATGAGAATTGGTCCACGTTCCTCAAGCTTCCAAAGAGAGTAAGCCATAGCAGTTCCAGGAGTTCCAGAAATCATAGAACCAACATCACGTTTTTCGATTGGTCCCTTATAGTCTTCGTAATGAGAGAAGCTAGAATAGATGATTCCCTCTCCCTTTGTTTCAATAACAAAACGAGAACGAAATCCAAGAAGACCACGAGTTGGAACCTCAAATTCCATACTTGTTACACCATTTACCGTATTCATATTTTTACAAACTCCCTTTCTTTTTCCGAGCATTTCGAAGATAGTTCCAGAACGATCTTCTGGTACCCACATAACGACGTTTTCGATTGGTTCTTGTTTTTTACTACCAGCAACTTCATGGAAGATTACTTGAGGACATCCTACTTGGAGCTCAAACCCTTCACGACGCATAGTTTCAACGAGTACAGAAAGGTGAAGTTCTCCACGTCCTGATACTACATATCCATTTCCGTCTGAACCCTCAAAATCAATCTTGAGACCCACATTCATTTCCATTTCTTTTTCAAGACGTTCACGAATCTGACGGCTTGTTACAAATTTTCCTTCTTTTCCAGCAAATGGAGAATCATTTACCATGAATTCCATCTTAAGAGTTGGTTCGTCAACATGGATCGCAGGCATAGCAGTTGCATTTGGATCACTTGATACCGTTTCCCCTACGTAAATATCAGGGATACCAGCCATAGTAATAATATCACCTGCTTCTCCTTCTTCTACTTCAATTTTCTTAAGTCCAAGAGAGGTATAAATTTTACTTACTTTTCCAGTACGGCGTACTCATTCATTTGAAATGATAGTAACACTTTGTCCCACTTTTACTTTTCCTTCTGTTACACGTCCAACCCCCATACGTCCAACATAGTTGTCATACGCAAGATTTGCGATCTGCATCTTGAATGGTTTTGTTGTATCGTTATCTGCTTCCGCTACTTTATCAATAATAGTTTCGTAGAGAGGGATAATATTATCAGAAACATCAGCAAGATTGTGTTTTGCGATTCATTCACGAGCAATCGTATACACAATACGTCCATCAGTAATATCAAGTTGTTCATCGGTAGCTCCAAGTTGAACAAAAAGATCAAAAAGCATATCAATTACTGCATCTGGTTGAGCGGTAGGTTTATCAATTTTATTGATAATAACAAGAGGCTTCAATCCAAGCTCAAGTGCTTTCTTGAGTACAAATTTTGTCTGAGGCATAGGACCTTCATAGGCATCAACTACGAGACATACTGAATCCACCATACGAAGTACACGTTCCACTTCAGAACCAAAGTCTGCATGGCCAGGAGTATCAACGATATTGATCTTAACATCGTTGTAATATACAGCTGTATTCTTTGCGTAGATAGTAATTCCACGTTCCTTTTCTTGGTCGTTGGAATCCATTACACAGGTATCAATTTGTTCATTTTCACGGAATACTCCAGATTGCTTGAGAAGAGCATCTACGAGAGTAGTTTTTCCGTGATCTACATGGGCGATTATCGCTACATTGCGGTATTTCATGAAAGAAAAATAAGGAAAATAATACTTAAAAAATGCCTTGCTTGAGAGCAAGGCCCAAAAAAGTTACAAAAATTATATAGAAAAATAGAAAAAGTAAAGTTTTATTGAAGAATAATTGACTTATATATATTTAATGCAATAATGTAAAAAATTATAACACATTTTCATATGAAAACAATTCTTCATCCCGAAGAAAATATCGGAAACATTATAGCAAGTTTTGAGGTACAAGTATGAAAACTTTCCTCAGAAATTCAAACGAAAGTACAATCACTTCTTGAAATAAAACTTCCAGAAATTATGAAGCGAAAAAATGCCTTTTTAACCCTCGATACAACAACTGATATGACATGAATTATAGTGGATTTTATGCATGATACGCTTCGACTCTTTTGTGATATTATTGCGCTTATCGATCCAACTCTGAAACATCTCTCTGCTTTTCAATGAATGTATTGGGATATTGTTCGAGGCTTTATGGCTGATATGCAGGTTCTTCCAGTATTTGAAAAATATTCGCACGAAGAAAAGAAGGCCTTTATACAACAGGCTATAAATCGTCTCACAGCTTAATTTTGTAATATAGAGAGAACATTTTGAGTTTTAGAATTCTTTTTATATAATAGAATTCATTTTTTGTATCTATTTTTTCTATGAAACTCATTTCTCAAATTCCATTCAAAACGTTAAAATCCACTCCAAGTGGTTCTGATAATCGAAGTACTGGATATCTTCTTCAGGCAGGTTTTATTCGTCAAGAACTGGCAGGGGCATATATATTTACTACCCTTGGACTTCGTGTGTTACGAAATATCGAAACAATTGTACGAGAAGAAATGAATCGCATAGGTTCCAACGAGATACTTATGACAGCATTGTGATCAAAAGAACATTGGCTTCAAGCATGAAGATGGGATGAAATCGATGTACTTTTTAAACTTCCAGCTGCCGAAGGGCGTGAATATGCTCTCAACCCGACGCATGAAGAAATTGTTACTCCACTTATTGGGGAGTTTATTCGTTCATATAAAGATCTTGAAAATTGTAGTGTATATCAACTTCAGTGGAAATTTCGAAATGAAAAACGCGCAAAATCATGACTCCTTCGAGGTCGTGAATTTCTCATGAAAGATATGTATTCATTTCATCGAAGTGCTGAAGAACTCGACACATATTTTGATGTTGTACATGCTGCCTACGATCGTGTATATGAACGATTGGGACTAAAGGATACAACATACTACACATTCGCAAGTGGAGGGGATTTTACAAAATATTCATACGAATTTCAAACCGATGTTGGAATTGGTGAAGATATGGCATATATATGTACACACTGCGGACAGTCTCATAATGAAGAAATTATTGATTCAAAAGATTTTACTTGTCTGGAATGTGGAAAAAAAGAATGCGATGTAAAAAAGGTAAGTGAGGTGGGAAATATATTCAAACTTGGGACACGTTTTTCAGATGCGTTTTGACTGAAATATCAAGACAAAGAAGGAAAAGAAAATCCGGTTTATATGGGATGTTATGGTATTGGAATATCTCGTCTTATGGGGGTAATTGCTGAAAAATTTTGTGATGACAAGTGACTTATTTGGCCAGAAACCATAGCACCATATACGCATTATATGATAGTTATGGGTGATAATCTTGAACGTGCTCGAGCCTTGGCAGAATATTTAGAAAAAGATGGTGCTCAGGTACTTATTGATGATAGGGATACTGGGTTTGGATCAAAGGCTGGAGATGCTGATATTCTTGGTATTCCATACCGTATTGTAGTATCGGATAAGACAATTGCTGCTGGTGGATATGAATTGAAATCTCGTCTGATGAATGATGTTGAAATAATTGAGATTCATGCGTAGGTTTATTGTAAAAAAAGTTTCATTTTTGTATGCTTTAATACTCTGTATTCTTCTATGAATAGGGGGTATTTTTCTTATATGGAATCGTGTAGAGTTATTAGAACCAAGTATATATCATTCCGTTTCTCTTGTCCCGTACAATCATGTAGGACTTCTGTTATGAACGAATCCAAATACGAAAGACCATGAAAATATATTTTTTCGTACACGAATAGACACCGCTGTTAAACTCTATACAGCAAGAAAGATTCGATCCATCCTCGTATCAGGTGATAATAGAAATAAGAATTATAATGAACCTGCTTCCATGTGAAAGGCTCTTATAGCACAATGAATTCCAAAAGAAGTCATTTACTATGATTATGCAGGATTACGAACATTAGATAGTATTATTCGCGCAAAAGAGATATTTTGACAAAATTCATTCACGATTATATCTCAAGATTTTCATCTCAAGCGAGCCTTATATATTGCACAATGATTCCATATCCAGGCTATCGGTTTTTCTGCTTGAGAAATTGATTTTTTTATTGCGCCACGAGTATATTTACGAGAAATTGGTGCACGATTCATGGCATATATTGACATTTTATTTCATATATGACCAAAACACCTTGGGAATACAGAGTATATTCCATAATCTTAAGAAGAATCGAAAACATCTTTTTCGCAAGAGGAGTTCTTTGTATTTTCTTTCCTTTCGCGTTACAATAGAATAGAATTTTATTCTTCAGGCATTTTCCTATGGAACAAACCATTTTTTTTGGAATATTTCTCTCAGCTATTCTTGGTGGATTAATTGGGATAGAACGAGAAACACCACATGTAGGAACAACGGATAATCATATTCTTCGTTTTGGAGGGATTCGATCCTATGCACTTATTGGAATGTTTTGAGCACTCTGTACTTGGATTGATATTTTACAGGGAACCCATATCTGGATGTTGCTCGGGGCTATTCTTTCAGGTATATTTGTTGCCATATCATATGTATATGCTTCTTTTAAAAAGGATTTTATTGGTATTACGAGTGAATATGCAGCACTTCTTGTATATCTCGTTGGATCGATTGTTATGCTTTGATATTGGAAAGTAGCTATTGTTTTTACTGTTTTTCTTATGATGGTTCTTGCTCTCAAGGAACATCTTCAGCGATGGCGCGAAAGAATTAGCCGAGAAGAGCTTGGAAATACAATAAAGTTTGCAGTTATAGCCTTTGTTATCCTTCCAATTCTCCCGGCGATGAAATTTTCTTTTGCAGAAATTTGAGCTTTTTTTCTGGATACTGGAGATATTCTGAATTTTACAATGGATCAGTGTAGAAATGGTGTTGGTGCATTTTTTGAATGCGTATGGTACATGAAATTTTTTAATCCATATAGCATTTGGTTTTTTGTGGTGATTATGGCAGCAGTTGAGTACACTGGATATGTGCTTTCTAAAGTTATTGGTTCAAAATGATGAATTCTCGCTTCATGAGCTATAGGTGGGTTAGTTTCATCTACAGCAACAACAGCGGCTATGACAAAAAGAAGTGTGGATGATATTCATAATCGATATCCATATATCCTTGCAACCCTCCTTGCAAATGCAATTATGTTTATTCGTGTTATTGTTATTACCGCTTTTTTTGCTCCCATATTACTCAATACCATTCTCCTTCCAGCCATTGTCATGCTTGGGGTCTTCCTTACATCAATTTTCTATTTTCTCTATAAGTCTCATATAGAATGAATCAAAGCAAAACAAGTTCATGTTGAGCAAGAATTTGATAGCCCATTTCAAATTGGACCTGCTCTTAAATTTGCAGTATTTATTCTCTTTATTAAATTTATTTCTGGAGTTATACAATTGTTTGATATTAAGTCTTTGTACTATCTCTTGGCAGTTGTATCTTGATTTGCTGACGTAGATGCAATTACGCAAGATATGGCCACAAAAGCACATGAGGGATCAATAGGACTCTTTATTGCTGCTACATCTATTCTCATTGCAGTCATGTCAAACAATATGGTAAAATGAAGTATTGCATGGCGATTTGGTGAGAAGGAATTTGGTCGAAGTGTTCTGTGAACATTCATAATTTCGATGATATTTTGAGTAGCTGTCATTCTTCTTATGCAATTCAATATGTAATAAAAAATCCCTGAATGATTCAGGGATTTTTTATTATTTTGTATTTCGAAGTTGGTAGAGATTTCGTCCCACACGTTCTATATATTTCTTATTTTGAAGATTCATATAGATGGTTGTAGTTTTTACTTTTCGAATCTTGAGAACTCGTGCAGTAATTTCTTCTGTAGAAAGTGGAACCTTAGCTTTGTTAAATATTTCCATGATAACATCAAGAACAGTACCTGACTTGTATCCCCACTCCTTTAGAACGTAAATTCCACGTCCTATGAGTACAAATTCATTATTTCGAATAAGTTCATTATGAATAGTAGATATCTTTACTGGCTCCATAAAGTGCTCAGTAATAGCATTTGCGATTTCAATAAAGTGCATAGGTTCCTTCTTCTTCTTGAGAACATAGATAGCTTTATCTTTTAGGGTGGAAGGATTAAGAATCTTCCACTTCTTAAGTCATACATATTTTTCTTCTCCTTTCACAACATCAAGGAATACATCAAGGACAGAGTCAATCAATTCAACATCAACTTTTCCAAATTGTGCAAATAGGTTGATTTTTATCATTTCATAAAGTGTACTATTCTCGATGATATCTCCTTTCTTTTTAAGGATTTTAATAGATTCCTTATGAATCGCATCTATCAATTTTTTATTAATCTCTGGTGAGAAAAAATACGTTTGGGTTCCGAGTTGTGGTTTTGATTTCTGAATTGTAAAATCTGCCTGAAGAAGGATATCAATGATATTATCATTTACAGCACCTTCAATACCTAGATCTTCAATAATAGCGGTAACAAGTCTATCACGCACAACCAGTCCTGCATGAAGCTTGATAATCTTTTCTCCTGATTCTTGAATTTTCGCAAGGTGTGTAGACCGTACAATTCTTCCAATCTTTTTAATACCTACATCTTCAATCTGTCGCACTCGCTCACGAGTTATTCCATAGCTATTTCCAATTTCCTGGAGAGTTTCTTTTTGTCCGGTAAGACCAATTCGACGGTCGATAACGCTTCTTTCTTTTTCAGTAAGTGACGAAAGTACCTTCTTAAAATTCTCAAGGATGATCATTTCTTGGGTGGTCATATAATGGATAGTTTAGTTAGGAAACTATTAAGAGATGTTTAATGTTTTTTTATTGAAAGTCAAGTTTAAATTCGAAAAATTCATTTCTAAAATGGAAGTGTCATATTCGTTTTCTTTTGTCCATCTCGATTATCAGAATGTTCCGGATGCATATTTTGAGAAGTATTGTTTATATGGTATGGAGTATGGATATAGACCTGCTCCATAACTTCTTTCTTTTCTTCATTATGACGCCGTATTCCTCCGATTATAATAAAAATATTTCAAATCATTCCAAATATAAGACCATTTCCAATCGCTGCATCTCGGTGAATAAAATTTCCCATTGCAAGAGACATATTCATAACAATAATTGTTGAACAGAGAAGAATACATCCACTAATAAGCGCGAGATGTCATTCGCTCATCTTCATACGAAGAATGGTTTTAATAGTATGGATCTTGGAAGCTGAAAAAAGAGAAAGGAGTATGAAAAAATAAGGAACAATGGCAATATATCATATGAGGCCACTATAGAGAGAAAAGCTACTCCATGTTGCATTTGCAATGGAGGTCCAACAAAAAAATAATGAAACAATTCACAAAAGGGTTCCCACAAGGATAATTTTCTTTCCTATTGAAAAGTGAACAGCTCGAAAATTTATCCGAGCAAGAAGAGCCGAGATTTTATTTTTTAGTTTCCTATTTTTTGAATTTGCAATATAATTCATGGGAGTTTATTATTCCATTACTTATACGAAAATTCCCCTATAAGTAAACTTTTCAGATATTGACTTTTTCTATTGCCATGTTGCATCTTTGACAAAATCGTATTATCATCCTTCTTACACTCTGTATTTCTTTTTTTAAGGGGATTTTTTCCTCCTTTTTCCTCCTTTTTTCCTCCCAAAAAAAGACTCTCTCATCCAATCTAAGTTTAGAATTAACAAATCATATTTTTCATCAAGGACCCAAGTTATTCTGGAAATCACCAAGAGCCTTATCAATCGGTCGATCCCTTGCAAATATGATTATTTTTCTTTTTAAAAAAACGGATTCATTTATTTTTCCATCTCACCATGAAACTTCTCAAAAATAATCAGGCCTTTACTATCATCGAGTTTCTTATTGCAATGACCATGTTTGCACTTGTTCTCATGGCAACTCTTCAGTCTATGTCTGTTTTTGGGTTTGCAAAATTCTATACTACTAATCGTGTAGAACTTGAACAAGAACTTCATTTCTTTGTGGAGCAACTGGTGTCTCTTATTAAAAATGGTTGAGGTATTGATTATGAGGAGTATTGGAACAGAAAGGTAGTTTCTACCAATATGTTGTCAGGACATTTTATTCCATCAACTGGATTTGGAAATTACGGGAATGGTGGAACACTTGGAACTACAACATACGGAAATGGATTTTATTATTGCATTTCAGGAGATGGTTCCTTCATGGGGACAGGTTGATGCCTTTGAAGTTCTGTAACGAATAGTGGAAACATCTCTCGAGGGTTTACAGGGGGGGCATCAACTTGACTGAACTATAGCTGAACGTATCAGAGATTTTGAGAGTTTCGATTTCAGTTTATAGACTATAATGAAAATAGAAATGACGATCTTGGTGATGAAAATAGTGATGCAAGCGGAAGTATTATTGGTGACGATGATGATAGAGATCTCTGAGCTTGACCGGATGTAGTATGATCTGGAATTTATCGTGAAATCTACCTTATTCGTAAAAATGACCAAGGAAGGTATGAAAGACTTTTATTGCGTTGGGTTGTAAAACCTGATCCAGATGTAATGCTCTGAGCGACTTGTAATTTTGCTGGTGGAATGCCAACAGGAAGTGGGTGTCTTGGAAATATTGAAATGCTTCGGTTAACCGGAGAAGATTATGGTATGAATCATGATGGCGCAGGAAATACGGCTCATGATGGAATCGTAGACACCTGGAGATGTCATGATGATTGGAAAGACCAATGTACTGGACCAGCTATATTTGCCTGAACAGCGAAACTTCCATGAGGTACTGACAATGAATGGGTAAAAATATTTCCTGACTTTGTAAATGTAAAAAATATAGAGTTCTATGTAGCACCAAAGAATGATTTTATACTCTCTTGGGCAAATGGTGATATGGCGAACTATATTCATCCATATGTACGAATTCGTGTAACACTCGGATTTTCATGGGAACGAAAGAAACTCCTCCATCTCCGTGTATTACAAGATGAACTCGATATGACGATATCAACGACTATAAATCTTAATGAATTTGATCTTTAAAATATGCAGATTATGAAATCATTTAAAAATAATACATGAGGATTTGCTCTTATTATAGCCATTTCGCTCTTAGCATTTGTTACCATCATGACTGTGGTATTTATAGAAAAACTCTATCCATATACGAAGTTAGTTCGTAATATTGAGGATAGTAATATTTCATACTACTATGCAACTGCTTCGGTAGAGGAAACGCTTCTTACTATGAGCTGAACCAGTCCATGGAATGCTACTCCTAAGACTGATATGGGAACAATCGCAAAAGGACTTACTGGATATATCATGGAAATGTCCACAGGAAGTAATAACATTCCTGCTATCTGAAAATGAAATAGCCCGCATGATGCAAATTGGAACATACTTTCCCTTGGTCGGCCAGTACAGATTGTAATTCCTTCCTGAGTTGTCTGGACAGATGTGGATTTTTCATTTCGTATACCGGATGAGTTTCTTTCGGGTATACCCAATGCACAACGCGAACTTCAAAATATGGGATCTGGGTATGTAAACTGGATGCTCATATATGGAACAGGAGCATTTTATGCAAGTGGAGAATTGAATACTATAAAATGAATGGATATCATAATGACAGGGTCAACGTATGGTTGAATAGCTACCGCACCATATAACATTATTACCGATCGAGCAAAAAATGGGAAATTTACCTCTCCGACTTGACCAACGGGAACCATACATGATTATTACATAAATGCTACCCATGGTCCATGAAATGGATTAACAGGAATTCATTGTAATGATACCCCTTGATACCAATGTACCTTAAAGCTTTCTATCATTCGTCCACTTGTACTCGTGAATGATAAACAGCTTCCATATATTGAATATAAAGTGAATTTTCCTACTGGACTCCAGATCCCTCTCCAATTTATGACCCTTCAATCATATGGATTTTCTCGTGGATATGTCCGTACAAGACGAATTTTTGTTCCGCAAATTACCACCAATACAGCCTTAGATTTTACCGTTTTTCAGTAGCATGCAAATATTTCATATAGAAGAAAATGATGCCAATCAACGTCTTGATAAATTTATAAAAAAACTTCTTCCAAATGCTCCTCTTGGTGGTATTTATAAAATGCTTCGTACCGGGAAAGTAAAAATAGAAGGAAAGAAGCGAGAAAATACCTATAAACTCCAAGTGGGTGAAGAAGTAAAAATATGGCTTTCTGATGAAGAGATTACGACACTTCAAAGAATGCAAGATGAAGAGATTATCCCAAAATGAAATATTGGTACTCTTCAGAAAGAAGATATTCTGTATGAAGATGATGCTCTTTTGATTCTTAATAAATCACCTGGAATTAATGTTCATCCATGAGATCATAAAACAGATGAAATCTCTTTGATCGATCAAGTGCGCGATTATTTCTGAAAGAAGTATAATTCGCTCACATTTCGGCCATCTTTAGTACATCGAATCGATCGAGATACGAGCGGAGTTATTATTATTGCAAAAACAAAGCGATCCCTCGATAGTATGTTATCTCAACTTCAAAGTGGTGGATTTAAGAAAATATATCATACTATTGTCTTAGGGAGGCCATCACATCAATCATGAACCATTAAGAAACCATTGCTTCGGATAGAAGATGCTCATAATGAAGCGAAGGTGCGAGTGGATAAGGCCTGACTTGAGGCTATTACACATTACTCTATACTAGAAATATATCCGCACATATGAGATAAGAGTGCTTCACTTCTTGAGTGTCAAATAGAAACCGGACGTACTCATCAAATTCGGGTGCATATGAAAAGCATAGATTGTCCTGTCTTGTGAGATGAGGCATATGGGGATAAGAAAATAAATTCATTTCTCAAACGAGAATGTCTTCTTAAACGTCAAATGCTGCATGCATATTCTGTAAGCTTCCTTCATCCAGAAACTAAAAAAAATCTTACCATTCAAGCGCCTTATAAAGATGATATGAGTGGGGTAATACAGTATTTTCGAAAAGAACGAGTATAGTTTGTTTTTTCACATGGATTTTGTTATAATGAGAGTATGATATATGGAATAGAAAACATAGATATTATTCTTGGAGGAATTATTACTCTCGTGGCTATTGTTGTATTGGTTTCTATTCGTAGGAAGGCAGAATTTTTGCGATCAATTGATATGGTATTTCTTCGGGTTGTCATCGCTCGAAAAGATAGTGAAAGTGATGAAAGGAGGGAAACGGTAAAAGATTTTCGTGAGCAGATTTCTATTATGGAGCAATTGCTCGCCTCTTTGAAGTCACTCTATTCTCATTCTATTAAATCTTGGCTTTTGGGTCAGGATTATATCTCTCTTGAATACATAGCCCATAAACAAGAAATTTTCTTTTATATTGTCGTTCCGAGAAAGGCAAAAATACTGGTTGAGAAACAGATTACTGGATTTTACCCAGATGCATTTGTAGAAGAAACAGAGGAGGTGAATATTTTTGAGGATCGTACGGTTGTTCGAGGTGAGATTATGCGACTGGCTCGTATATATGAGTTTCCTATTCGTACCTATCAGAAGTTAGAAGCGGATAGTATGAATGCCATTATAGCCTCTTTATGAAAACTTTCAGAGAATGAATCCAGCGCAATTCAAATATTGTTGCGACCAGTAGATGATGATTGGCAAGAGATCATCAAGAAGAAGATTAAAAAATTGGAAAAAGGGAATAAAAAGTCATATTTCTCGTGGAATCCTCTTGTTTGGATTTCAACCTTTTTTGAACTCCTTCTTCAGGATCCCGAAGAATCTATAAAAGAGAGTCCAAAAGAAGAAGAACACGATCAGATAGATGATGAAGGACTCATGAAAGAAAAAGTAAAGAAAACAGGATACTCACTCGTGATTCGTATTATTACAACCGGAAATGATGCACTTTTGGTAGAGTCTCAACTTCAAAATATTATCTCTTCATTTTCTCAGTTTGCCTCCCCAGCATATAATCGATTTAAGAAGATTAAATATAAATCACTTGAACTCCTGATACGTAATTATATTTTTCGACAATTCTCATGGATTCAACGAGAGGATATTATGAATAGTGAGGAAATAAGTACGCTCTATCATTTTCCTCATTCAAAATATAATCGTCAACCTGAAATCCGTTGGCAAAATTTTAAGATTGTAAAAGCTCCAACGAATCTTCCAAAAGAATGAGTATACCTTGG
The DNA here is from genome assembly GCA_936941205.1 of uncultured Candidatus Altimarinota bacterium. Taxonomy (GTDB): domain Bacteria; phylum Patescibacteriota; class Gracilibacteria; order BD1-5; family UBA2023; genus SSGK01. Next base: position 19,595 of record CAKZJF010000069.1, read on the forward strand.
AGAAAATATCTTTCGATGAGAACATCGCCCCGTGTACCTCAAAAATGATGATCGATTCCGACATTTTTATGTTATTGGACAAACGGGTACTGGTAAATCCACGATGCTTACGGTTATGGCTCGTCAGGATATTAAAAATAAAAAATGACTCGCAGTTTTGGATCCACATGGAGATTTTGCAAAAGACCTCATCAACCACATACCGAAAGAACGAGCAGATGATGTTATTTATTTTGATCCAGGAGATCTTTCTCGTCCAATGGGATTAAATCTTTTAGAGGCAACAACGGATGATGAAAAACAAATGGTGGTGCAAGATGCGAATAATATTATGATTAAGTTATTCTGAGGAGAAATTTTCGGACCACGAATTCAGGACTATTTTCGAAATGGTTGTCTTACATTGCTTGATTATCCTCAATGAGGAGCTATCACTGATGTACTTCGTTTATTTACTGACGAGAATTTCCAGAGAGAACGCCGAACGACTTTAAAAAATCCGATTGTTCGTGCTTGGTGGGATTATACCTATGCAAAGATGGGGGATCGAGAAAAGTGAGAAATTATCCCATATTTTGCAGCAAAATTTGGACAATTTATTACGAATACACTCATGCGTAATATTATTGGACAGACGAAAAGTGCGTTTAATATTTCTGATATCATGAATAATGAGAAGATTCTTCTTATTGGTCTTTCAAAGGGTATTCTTGGTGATCTTAACTCAAACCTCCTTGGTCTTATATTGGTATCAAAAATTCAGACTGCTGCTATGGCAAGACAGAGTATAGATCCAAAGGATAGAAAAGATTTTTTCCTCTATATCGATGAATTCCAGAATTATATTACTGATTCTATTGAGAGTATACTTTCAGAAGCTCGTAAATATCGCCTATGACTCATTATTGCTCATCAGTATCTTGGTCAGCTGCAGAAATCAGATGCGCTTACTAAATCCAGTCTTAACCTAAAAGATGCAATATTTGGTAACGTTGGCTCTATTATGAGCTATAAAATTGGTCCAGAAGATGCAGAGTTTATGTCGAAACAATTTACTCCTGTTTATAGTGATCAGGATTTTATAAATATGGATAAATTCAAAGCTGCCATGAAGCTTTCTGTTGATACACAACCAACACCTGGTTTTAGTATAGTACCTGCAAATCCTTATCTTGACCATGGAGACCCAAAACTTTGAGCTGCAATTCGTGAACTTTCTCGTCTCAAATACGGTCGTGAACGTGAATTTGTCGAAAAAGAAATTATTTTCCGAATAGGAGCCATGTAACTTTTTATATATGAAATATAGCTATTTTCTCTCTTTCTCTCTTTTCTTCTTGGTAGTTCCTGTGTTTGCTGAAGATGATCCTACGGCACTGCAGTCACCTTTTTTAGATTACACGAAATATTTGGAACTGAGTAAACAGGATTGTGATCTTGAAGGGCAGGATAAAGAAGCCCTATGGGGTTGATATAAAAGCTATTCTTTTATTAAGAATATTTCACAGACGGCATATCCACGTTTAGAGAGTAAAGAGATAGAACAGTACTATACAGAACGAATGAATCAAGAAAAAAATCCAACTTCAAAGGAGGAACTTTCCACTGCCTATGGTGCTATGCAAATGGATAATTGATTTCGAGTTATCAATCTTGTTGGCGCGTCGTACCGTGCAACGATGAATTCTATCTATATGTGTGCAGTACTCAATGTAAAGAGACGAGTTCCTGATGAAATTAAGAAATTAACAAAAGATATACAAACCGAAACCATTCGTCGTTTTGATGAGTGAATTAAAAAGATTGATGCAACCATGGAAGCGAATGGATGTCAGAAAATTCCTATTGCAGATGAGGTCATGCTTCGTAAGGAACTTCTTGATACAAGCACATATCAATATTGTAAATACCGATACTACTTGGAACATGTTCGTGAGAATGTGGAGTATAATTTCTGGAATATGCGCGATCTTAACGCTCAGATTGCAGGCTATAAGAGTGCTATCGAAGAACAATGAGGAGAAAGTACTATACGCTCATCAAATCAATCAATTATCACTCCAGAACAAATGAAGGCAAGGATAGCATCAATTGGACTTCAGGTAAATAATGAGATAGTGCGTGCAAAAGATGTATATCCTCAAGCACTCGTAGCATTTCGTGATTTTGAACGAACATACGCAGCACATACAGTACTTCTCTTTATTATTGATGATTATCAACAGTTGCGTGAAAATCTCAAAAATATGATTTCTCCAATTTCTCAGTTTCTCTATAAACAGTATAATGCTCAAACAAAATGACCATGTTCATAGAATAAAAAATCCTCTCAGCAATTGAGAGGATTTTTTATATAAAGGCATACATTATGCCTTTGCGCGTTCTTGATATTCACCTGTTTCTGTACTAAGGATAATAGATTCTCCTTCATTCACAAAACTTGGAACACGAATTTCTATTCCAGTTTCGAGTTTTACAAGTTTATCTGTTTTTCCATCCGCTGTATTTCCCTTTACTGAAGGTTCAGCTTCAGTAACTTTCAATGTTACACGTATAGGAAGTACGATTCCGATAAATTTCCCTTCAAAACTTTGAAGATCAACAACAAGTCCTTCTGTAAGGTAGTATTTTGCATCTCCTACATCGTCTTCAGAGAGTTCAACCGTTTCGTATGTATCTTGATTCATGAATGCAAATGTACCAGTAGATTCATAGAGAAATTCTGCTTTTGCCCGTTCAAGTGAAACATCCTCGAGTTTTTCTTCACTATCCATAACCCGATCCGAAGTATTTCCTTGGATAAGATTTTTTAATCGCATTTGTACGTTTGTTGCACCACGTCCACCACGGCGCATTTCATGTCGTACAACAAGCATAAGATCATTACCAATGCGGAGAACAGTACCTGGGCGAGCTTGTAGAGCTGTTTTCATAATAATATTTGAGAATAGTAAATACCGCGCCATCATATAGAAATGGGCATAAAAAGCAAAAAAATCCATTCGTAAATGAAATCTATTGTAAAATCCCAGTTATATTTTCGAATACTATTTGAGAAGTTTTCGAAGCGATTTATCTTTTTCTCTTCCTTTTTAGTTTATCAGTAAATATTTGCCTTCCCATATACAACCTATATAATCACCGTATTACCTTTTATTATTTCTTATGACTGATATCAAACAGTCGCTTCAAACAGCGCGGAATACAAAGTCGACTCGTATCTGGTTTATGGTTGGACTCATGGTGATTATTTTTATTCTTTGGTGGATGAAAATTATTAAGACTGGGTTTGCTATTGGATTTGGGATTATTCTCCTTGCAGCTATCGGTATTGAGACCTTTAATTATGATCTCGATCTTGGAAAGCTATGGAAAACAGGGAATATTCAAGAATCTCGTGTATCTCATACAAAAGATGGATATAAACTCGTTGGCTCTTGTGCTATACCAATTAAGGGCGAAGGTGATCTGAATTGTAGTCATTTCAAAACTCAAACTGAAGCCCAATCTAAGTATAGTCAATGTGCGAGTGAGATTATAACAAATAATATTGGACTTGATGTGCGGAAAGTAAAGTCTCTTGATATATATGGACTTGATAGAGACAAGGATGGTGTTGTCTGTGAATCCCTCCCGAAGTGACTTATTCCCATACAATAAAGAAAAATCCTCCAGAGTTATCTGGAGGATTTTTAAAAACATAAATGGAGCAGGCAATGGGACTCGAACCCACAACAGCCGCCATGGCAAGGCGGTACTCTAGCCAATTGAGCTATGCCTGCAAATACACAAAAATATCATATGAATTTTTTGTGTATTTCAAGTTTTTCTCTTTTATAAAAAATCCCTGAGATTATCAGGGATTTTGAGATTATTCAGTAGCAGGAGAGCTAGTTCATTCGAGGGTTTCAAGGCGAATATCATATCAGAGAAGTTCTCATGCAATATTGATATTTGTTCCTCCACGACCGAGAACTTTTGCCTTCTCATCATCCCGTACAGTACAATTGATAATATTGTCTTCTTCATTGATTACAACCGTTTCAACCGTTCCTGGAATGAGTGCACGACGTACCATTTCCGTTTTATCAGTAGTATAGTTGATAATATCAACTTTTTCTCCAGAAAGTTCATCAACAATATTTTTTACACGAATTCCTTTTGGTCCAATAAGACAACCAGCTGGATCTACTTCCTCATAGTCGCTTGCAACAATGATTTTTGTTTTTACACCAGGAAGACGAGCGATAGAAACAATTTCTACTGTCCCTTCTTCGAGTTCTGGAGTATTTAGTTCAAAAAGTTTCACCACGAGTTCTTTATCTTTTCGAGAAAGAATAACGCGAGGTCCATTGATTTGATCTTGTTCTACACGACGAACATACAGATGCATGCGTTGCCCAGGAGTATATTTATCCTTGGTAACTTGTTCACTCTTTGGAAGGACAACTTGCTGACCATTATACTCAAATACAACACGATTTTTTTCAACCAATTCGATACGAAGATTTACAAGAGTATCTTCTTTATCCTTAAAGAGATCGTAGAGTTTTTCCTTTTCTGTTTCTTGGATCTTCTGAACAATTACTTGTTTTGCCGCCTGAGAGGCAATACGTCCAAAGCCTTCGCTTGAAAGTACCTCATCAGAAACATCAATTTCTACCATATCCCCAATTTCATATCCAGAATCCACTCCAATATCCTCAAGTGATATCTCAATATCTGGATCTTCTACTTCGGTAACTACGGTTTTTTCAACTGTAATTTCAAGTGCTTGATTTTCAAGGTCGATATGAACATTTGCATTCGTTTCCTTTGTAGCATAGTCTTTCTTGTAGGCTGTTTTGATAGCAGCTTCAATGATTTCTACAAGACGAGCCTTGGGGATTTTTTTCTCTGCAGAGATCTGATTGATAGCAGCTTCAATTTTTTGAATATCAAACATAACAAATAGATTTTATGATATAAAAAAAGATTCGCCAACCGTGGCCAATCTTTTATTCTTAAAAATTATATGAACAATTCTTGAAATTGCAAACAGATTTTTATGAGGAGTCGTTGAAATATTTTACATATATTAAAAATTATGTATAAGTACCCCTATAAATATATTTGTATGTTTTCAAAAAATCAAAATAATCCATCACTTCGAAGTATTCCATGATGACTTGAGGTTTTAGCGGAATCATTTATTCCTCGTTCTCGAACAGTGATTTTAAATGCAAAAACCATGATCGATGCAGTTATATGAATCGAACAAGAATCAGAAAATCTATACTCTACATATAGCTCACTCTATAGAACGAGTACTAAACAAGTAACTGTTCCTTTTATATCACGTGCAGACCATGCATGATATGACTCTCTTGCTGCGATGAATCCATCATTTCTTTCGATTGCACCAAAAGTTCGAGCTGTCGCTCAGGATACAACCACCCGAACACTTGAGGCTATTGATGCGATAGAAAAAGATCGCTTTCTTCCTCTTCTCAAAAAATGGATTGAAGTACGACTCCAGGTATTTCAACTTATGAATCGTTGAGATATTGTAAAGCCCCTAGCTTGATTTGCTGATCCGGATATATTATTTCAACGAGAGAAGGATCTCTATGCACATAATTTTTCCACTCGTTTGGAGGAATCACTTGACCCATCCAATCCTTTTCTCGATAGTTATGCTGATATGCTTGATGAGATAGAAAAGGCAATCTGGCATGAGATGCTTTTTTATGCAACTATTGTTTGAGCAGATGATCTTATAGGAGATTCTTTTCTCCCCTTTAATTATCAAAAAGATGGGTGAGAGGTTTTATATCTCCCAGGGGAACAAAAACTTACAAGTGCTATTACTCACTACCGTAATAGGTACTTCAATCAATTTCTGATTCATAGAAAACAAACGGGAAAGATGAAAAAGATCGCACTTTAGTTTTTAGTACGATATTTTCGTCATTTGAGCTCATCAGGAAAATGTTCTTGTGAGCTTTTTTTTGATTCGAGATTATGGGCATATTCATATCCTGCACCATACCCCACATCTTTCATGAGT
>CAKZJF010000070.1 GCA_936941205.1 uncultured Candidatus Altimarinota bacterium
ATGTTCAGCTCCTGTTCCTCCCTTAAATACGTGAGGAAACTTGTCATAGATTACTCGATAATCAAGTTCTCCAATAACCGCTGCTGGCTTCAATTGTTTCAAGATATCCTTGAGTTTGTTATACTCAGCATCGAGTTCATCGAGCTTACGAGTTAACATCGTTTCCATCTCATGGTATTCTTTCTTTGAAATCTTCTTCTCTTCAAGTTGAATCGTCAAAGTATTCATTTCTTCTTGTATCTGTTTTTGGAAAGTTACTTTTTGATTTTTGTAAGCAAGCTCAAGTTCTTTGGTTCCTTCAACTAGTTTATCTTCATATACTTCTGTAACAATATAAGAAGCGAAGTAGATAACCTGCTCAAGCTTCTTTACAGAAATATCAAGAAGAAGACCAATACGAGATGGAACACTCTTGAGGTACCAAATATGAGCTACTGGAGCAGCAAGCTCAATATGACCAGTACGTTGTCGTCGAACCTGACTTGTAGTCACTTCCACACCACAACGTTCACAGATAACACCCTTATAACGAATACGCTTATATTTTCCACAAGCACATTCATAGTTTTTACGTGGACCAAAAATCTGTTCACAGAAGAGTCCTCCACGTTCAGGACGTTGTGTACGATAGTTAATTGTTTCAGAAATCAATACTTCACCGTAAGAAAGTCCTCGAACTTGCTCACGAGAAGCAAGTCCAATAGAGATAGCCGCGAGGTTATCTAAGTTCTTTCCTTGTGTGACATCTCGTTTTCCTGCAAACCGATTAATCTGGGAGTAATCGGTGATTTTATCATTGAGAAAATTCTCAAGATCTTTACTCATTGGAAACATAGAAAAAAGTTGAAGTTATAAAATTGAAAAGCGAATTCAGTATGAATATTTTTTATTATTCTTCCGTTTCTTCAACCACTGGAACTGGTGCATCTTCATCTTTCTTTTCTTCGATAACTGGTATATCCACTTCGACATCATACTGTCATTCAAGTTTTTCAAGTTCTTCGAAACGTGCTTTCATATGATCCTCAAGTATAACAACTTCATCTTGAGAGAGGAGGTCGATATTCAGGTTGAGGGCTTGAAGCTCTCGGAGGAGTACATTGAATGATTCTGGAACATTTGGACGACGAACACGTTTTCCCTTTACGATTGCCTCGTAAAGCTGTGTACGACCATTGATATCATCTGATTTGATTGTAAGCATTTCTTGGAGGATGTTGGCAGCACCATATCCTTCCAAAGCCCACACTTCCATTTCCCCGAGACGCTGTCCTCAGTTCTGAGCCTTCCCTCCAAGTGGTTGTTGTGTAACCATAGAGTATGGACCTACCGAACGTGCATGGATTTTGTCTTCTACGAGGTGATGAAGCTTCAGCATATATTTTACTCCAACCATTGTTCTTTCTTTAAAACATTCACCGGTTTTCCCGTTGAAAAGTTGAACCTTTCCATCACGTGGGATACCAGCTGCTTCCATTAGGTCACCGATTTGTTCAGTAGTAATACCATTCAAAATCGGAGTTGCTATCTTAATACCAAGAGCACGGGCAGCACTTCCGAGATGAGTCTCAAGAATCTGTCCAATGTTCATACGAGAAATAACTCAGAGTGGATTGAGGATAATATCGACAGGAGTACCATCAGCCATAAATGGCATATCTTCTTGAGGTACAATACGAGATACGATACCCTTGTTTCCGTGTCGTCCAGCCATCTTATCACCAACCTCGATCTTACGAGTCTGAGCTACGTACACTTTAATCTGTTTAAATACACCAGTAGGAAGATTATCTCCATCTTCTCGACGAAGAATATGAACTCCAATTACCTTTCCTCCTGATCCAGAAGGCATAATAAGTGAAGAGTCCTTTACATCCTTTGACTTATCACCGAAGATAGCTCGAAGAAGACGTTCTTCAGGAGAAAGTTCGATTTCTCCCTTTGGAGTCACCTTACCAACGAGAATATCACCCGCATGAACCTGTGCTCCAATACGAACCACACCATCAATATCAAGATCTTTCAATTTTGCAGTTGAAACATTTGGAATATCGTTTGTTGTTTGTTCAGGGCCAAGTTTTGTTTCACGAACATCCATTACATATTCATTGATATGAATTGATGTATAGTAATCCCCTTGCATAAGACGCTCATTAATAATGATAGCATCTTCAAAGTTATATCCTTCCCATGGCATATAGGCTACAAGAAGATTACGACCCACTGCAAGTTCCCCATTATCAATTGATTGACCGTCGGCAAGAATTTTTCCTGCCTCAAATACATCTCCTGTTTGAACACGTGGCCATTGATGAATAATCATATCATGGTTTGAACGTTCAAACGTACGAAGTGGGTATGTTGCCTTTTTTCCATTCTTATAAAGAACAGAGATATGTTTTGCATCTACTCCGATAATTTCCCCAGCATCTTCTGCCTTAATAACATATCAAGAACCTTCTGCGATTACACGTTCCATACCAGTACCAACGACTGGAGCTTCAGAACGAATAAGTGGAACTGCTTGACGCATCATGTTCGTTCCCATTTCCGCACGAGTCGCATCATCATGTTCAATAAATGGAATCAATGTAGTTGTTTCACTCATGATCTGTTTTGGAGATATATCCATATGAGTTACCTCACGGATATATGCAATAGTAGCTTCTCCAGATTTACGAGCTGAAAGGCGGGTATCTAGAAAGTTTCCAAAATCATCATATTGTGAGTTTGCTTCCGCAATAACGAATTCACGTTCTTGGTAAGCATCAAAGTATTCATACCCATCCAATACAAATCCTCGAACTTCGATTGTTTCCGCTGCAATCTTCTTTTTCATCTCACCTGCCTGCTTTTCTGTAATATATTCCTTTTGGGAAACAATCAGTTTTCCATCGTCACCTTCAATATCATTGAGGGCAATACGATTGGTTGCAGCGGTTCCATCATTTGCAACGAAATGATTGATCTTTCGAAATGGAGTGGTAATAAATCCATACTTATCTACACGTGCATAGGATGCAAAGTGAAGAACGAGACCGATATTTGGTCCTTCTGGAGTAGCAATCGGACAGATTCGACCGTATTGAGTAGGATGTACATCACGAACTTCAAATGAAGCACGTTCACGTGTCAAACCTCCAACTCCAAGTGCCGTAACACGACGCTTATGAGCGAGTTCTGAAAGTGGATTGGATTGATCCATGAATTGTGAAAGTTGGTTTGTACCAAAAAATTCACGCATAACAGCAATCATTGGACGAGAGTTGATGAAAGTTCCTGGAACTGCCTCATCGAGATCTGCGATGATCGTCATACGATCCTTCGCAATTATTTCCATACGATCAAGACCTACCTTTACTTTATCATACACAACTTCTCCAACAGAACGTACACGACGATTCTCAAGATGATCTATATCATCCCAGTAGTACCCTTCTTTCCCTTCACAAAGATTGAAAAGATACTTGAGACCGAAGAGAAGATCTTGAGCGAGAAGAAACTTATCAGCATCTTCTGTTTCAACTGCCTTCTTATGGTCTTTAAATTTTTCTGAGAGTTTTCGGTTAATCTTAATACGTGCTACTTCTCCAAGATCGAATTTCTTCACATCGTAGAAAGTAGTTGTAAAAAGTTGTTCTACACGTTCATCGGTTCCAAGGTCACCTGGACGAATAAGTTTGTAGATAGCATACAAAGCCTCGAGACGAGTTTTTGTTTTATCTTTTTCAAGAGTTGGTGCAATATGTTTTGTAATAATTTCATCTTCACCCTTAAACATATCAAGGATATCTGCATCTGATTCATATCCGAAAGCTCGGAGAAGAACGGTTACAGGGATTTTTCTTTTCTTATCTATCTTCACATTCACTACTCATCGTTTTTCGATTTCGATTTCAAACCAACTTCCCTTATGAGGAATGATTTTCATACCATACATTCCAAGTGCCTTTTGATCAGGCGTAAAGAACATACCAGTAGAACGAATAATCTGGTTAACGATAACACGTTCAATACCATTTACGATAAAAGTTCCCATCTCAGTCATAAGAGGAATACCACCGAGGTATACATCTTGTTCCTTGATTTCTCCAGAAACTTTATTGAGCATCTCAAGACGAACCTTAAGAGGGGCTTCGTAATTGAGATTTTTTCGTTTACAGTCAGAAACTGCATATTTTGGCTCATCAAGTGTATATCCCTTGTAAAATACAGAGATTTTTTCACTTGAAAAATCATCGATAGGAAAGGATTCTTCGAATGCCTGACCAAGTCGACGAGTAAGGAAGTCATGGTAACTGTGAAGTTGAACTTCTATAAGCTCTGGGAGCTCAAGAATCGTCTTATCATCAGTAAAGTAATAACGCCCCTGTATATTATAGAGTGCTCCGAGATCACTGAGATCAGGGGCAGTCACATCACCAGAGGGAGAGGAAATTTTCTTTTTGGTCATGAAAAATTAAGAAAGCATGTAAAAACGCAAAAACATGCCCTCACGTGTGTTACACAATCAATATTTGTGAGTGCTGGTGGCTCAGTATACGAAAAAATACAAAAAAGCAAGAAAAAACTTGATATACTGTCAGGAATACAAAAATATAAAGTGTCAATATTTTATGATTTTAATAGCAAAAAAAGAAGCTTTGAAAAATTGCATAAAAATAAACTCTCTGGTACACTGAAGATATACATATATTAATTTTTCTCTTATGACTAATACGCCTTCAGCTGCTCCATGAAACGGAAATGAGCAAACAGCACAATCTCCCGAGCAAAAGCAACTTCAAGATCAGCTCAAAACACTTCTTGAGGGTAACTCAGAATTAAACAAGGATATCGTTACTCTCTTCGATAAGATGTCAGAAGAGATGAAGAAACGAGTTGGACTTACAGATGTTTCGTCTTATTTTGATGTACAAACAGAAAAGCTTATAGAAGCCAAAGGTGACCCAACAAAGATTTTAGAAATAAAGCAAAAAACCACGAAATGGTTATTTGATCTCCTCCTTTGGGATGCAGATACAAGAAAAGGAAGTGAAGCAATAAATGATGAATATCGTACAAAAATTGCTGAGTTAAAAGGGAAATATGAAAAAGAGTCCAAAGATATCAAAGCGAACACCTCAAAAGATGTAAGTAGTCTCCAAAATGACTTGAATACCCTATGAGATAAGTATGATAGGGTTAGTGGACTTCCTGATGGAATAGAGGCAAGAAAAAAGACCTTTACCTTTGATGATAATACAAAACGTGAAATCATACGTATTATTGATAAGAATACAGGGTTGATTCTTCATACAATTCCACTCAATACAGATGGAG
>CAKZJF010000071.1 GCA_936941205.1 uncultured Candidatus Altimarinota bacterium
ATAATTCCTGAATTGTAGAGCTTGAGAAGAGAATAATCCATCAGTTGCATTCATTCGTCTCGTCAGAGTTCCATGATAGCATACATCTGTGAAGAGGCTGAGCTCATAATACTACTCCGAACTGCCTCATTATTGATGAGAATTTCTCGTGCTGCTACTCTTCCTTTTTCATCAGCTCGAGTCAATAATACCTGAGAGACGATAGCATTCAGTACGAAGGCAAGTTGAGTTCGAATCTGTCACTGAATAATCGGAGGAAATGAATAGATAATACGGTCAATTGTCTGTACTGCATCATTGGTATGAAGGGTAGAAAGAACAAGGTGGCCCGTTTCAGCGAGTGTAAGTGCTGCTTCAAATGTTTCTTGGTCTCGCATTTCACCGATCACAATAATATCAGGATCACCTCGTAATGTACTCTTAATTGCATCTTGAAATGAACGAGTATGTGTATTGAGTTCACGCTGATGAAAGAGACTTTTTTTATTGGTATAAATATATTCAATCGGATCCTCTATTGTGATAATATGCTTTTCATAATGAAGATTGATATATTCTATCATACTGGCAAGTGTCGTGGACTTTCCCATACCAGTTGCACCTGTAATAAGAATAAGTCACTGTTCTTTGGCAAGAAGAGGAAGAAGAGAAGGTTCGAGATAGATTTCTTCGATACTCGGAGGCACATCATTGATTCGACGCATAACGATAGCCTTACCGAATTCGCCTTGTGATATATTCACACGAAAACGTGTCGTCATATAGGTATAATCGGTATCCGTATCAAAAATAACCTCATCCGTTTGGATTTTCCTTTTCAGAATATGTTCAATCAAGGAATGAATCGTTTCTGGTCCGATGGGTCAAAAATCCAGAACCCGCTGAAGGTTTCCAAGTGGACTTCGGATATATGGAACATCCCCCACAGTAAAATGAACATCTGGAAGATTATTTGCAATCACCTCATTCAAGAGTTGGAAGAATTTTTTTATAAGCATACTCACAAAAGAATAATATACCATCATGCTACCAGAAAAGAGGAAAAAACTCAAGGAAATCCTATTGTCATTTATAAAAGTTTCCCTATACTTCGGAAGCGTTCATTTTTCTTGTTTTTTTCTATGTCTCCAACTCTTCAAAATATATCGAATTCTTCCCCTTATACCATACTTCCATGACAGCCAACTATCCTGGTAGATAAGCCACAAGAAGAGGATACTTCTTCTCTCGAAATCACGATTCCCAGCGGAGCACATGTTACCCTTCTTTCTATTGGAAGAAGTGGAAGCATTCTTCGAAATATACAAGTACTCTGAGACTGATCTCTTGATGTCTTTGGTATAATTGTTGGAAAATTAAACCATAAATGTTCATTTAATATGAATGTTACCCTCTCTGGTACCAATACAAAGTGAACACTCCATCTTCTCGGAATTGCTACTGAAAAATCTATACTTACCATCGGGGGTACTATTCATATTCCAGAAGGAGGAAAGAGTATATCTGGATACGTTCATCAAAAAAACATCCTCCTTGGCACAACTTCTTCTATTCAGTGAGTTCCTGTTCTTGATATCGCTACCAATGATGTAGAAGCAGGTCATAGTTGTAGTATGAGCCGCATATCTGACGAACATCTTTTCTATCTCAAGAGTCATGGAATGCCTACAGAGGATGCTGAAATTCTTATGATAGAAGGAGCTCTTAGAACTCATCTCGCATGTATATTATGAGTCGATGAAGAACAATACAATACCCTTCTTGATGAACTCAAGACTTCCATCCTTGGCTAGAGACTAGTAGGATTTTCGGACAAGCACAAATGTTGTTCTATTATCTTTTCTGTCTTCCATATGGTCTTCGATTATCTCGAGTCCATAGATATCAGCAAGAGAACGGTGTCCTATACAGGCAGTATTTCAAGCAATACTTCCATCCGATATGCCAGCCGCAATCGCTGCATTATCCATATATTCACCCGTTCCAGCAATACATTCTACATCAGAGAATACAGAACGAAGGGTTCATTGACACTGACGAAGTGCCTGATCATGGCCCATAATCATTCCTATTTCATTCCTATGAACTCATGGAAGGGCTAAAAGAGAGTGTTCTATAGGGATTTCATAGTGTTCTTCATAGGTAAAATCATACTTTCATAGAACTTGAATCGTTTCATCTACCAGTCATCCAATCGAGTTTGCGATAGCAAATTGCCCATACATCACCTTTCATTCATTTAAGAGACTGAGTACTGCTTCTGTCGTATACGCATAGTGTATTTCTGGAATGATCTTTTGTGTTTTTAAGTAGGAACGGAGAGCAATATCGTTAAAGCTTCATTTTCCCCCTTGAATTGCGATACCAACGTTTTGCTGGTTGTGTTTTTTGGAAAGGAAGGCATATTGAAATGTCTTTGAAATTCCCATAATCCTTTGCCATAGGGGTTCTACTGGGAATTTTGCCTGTGATTGCAGATGAGAAACAAGTGCTTTTTCACGAACCAGGTCAGTAATTGGGAGATGTCTTTCATCTTTATAGAGGGCAATATGCTCTGAGAGAGCAAATCGCTCATTGAGGAGTTTTATAAGTTCGGTATCAATCTGATCGATACGAGTTCGAATCGGAAGTATATCCATAAAAAGGTGATATGAAGAATCCTACTATATGCGAAGTTCCTTCTATTGCAATGATGAGAAGGCACAAAAAAACCTTCCAATCGTTGGTACGATGGAAGGTCATATTTTAGAAGTCTTCACTCACTCATTGCGGACTAAGAATGTATAAGTCCAGGAGGAGAGAAGATCAAGTTTTTGTGTCCCTCAGACACAGCACACATAAAGTGTGGCCCAACCGACCTTTGGCAATTCTGATAGGCTCAGAAAATTACGCCCAAGAAGCCTTTTTTGGGAGAGTCAGAACGCTAGACATAATCGAAATTATGTACATCGTTCTGACTCTCCACCGTGTTTGTTTGTGTATACTCTCTGTGTATTGGTATGAATTGCTTGCTCTCTTGAAAGTATTGGTATGTATTTGTCAAAAGGAAGCATTCGTGTTTAGAGATGTATATGTTTTTATTTGAATTTGTAGCAGGTAGGTTCCATGAGGTTTGGATTACCTATAATCGGTAGGTCGGGGCTTTTAAGGTTCAAGTGTCTCACAATCAGTAATTGATTGAAGACATAGTCATTATAGTCGTATTTATTATTCCGTGCTACTTCGTAGCTATTGACTCATATGTGTTCTTATGGAAAATATAGCACCTCTCTCCACTCATCCGCTTAAGAAAAGGAATACTCTTCTATTGAATTCTTTTTCATAAAATGTAAGTTTATTAAACCCTTTTTATCATATTTTCATAAAATTGAACAGGATATGTATACAAAAAAATCGCTCTCTCGAGCGAAAAAGTCAGGTATATGTGCAAACTTTGTATCTATTTCTTTCTCTCGTTGTCCTCTATAAGAAAGAGAGGCACTATATATGGTGTTTTGATACTATTTCTTCATTTATCCATTTCCCCAGAGGAGTGCGAAACCAATAACAATTCCTGCTGTTTCCGTTCGAAGAATCCTTCTTCCGATTCGAACAGGTGTATATGTTTGTTCTAAAAACATGCTTTGTTCGTCCTTATTCCATCCTCATTCTGGTCAAACAAGAAGAGTTATATCACTTGATGGTGTAAGTTCTTGCAGGGTTTTTCCATGCATTTCTGTCGTCAAAAGATATACCTCAGATGATATGTATTTCGGATCGAACATATCCAGAAAAAGAATCTCTGGCATGTGTGCACCCATACATTGTTCAAGCGCTTCTTGAGCTATTGTTCGAAATCGTTCAATCTTCTTAGGAGTGATTATCAGCTTCTGTGAATAAGCAGACTTAAAAAAAATAAATCGACTTACACCTATCTCAACCCCTTTTTCAAGGATATACTCTATCTTCTCATATTTATTCGGAAGTGCTTGATAGAGGGTAAGTGCTTTCTTGGGTTCTGCTATTGTCTGGTATCGATTCACCCCTTTCAGGAGTATTTTTGCCTTCTCGATTCGAATAATCTCATAGACATTATCGTATCCATCCCCATCAAACAATACAATCGTATCTCCTGGTTTTGATCGAAGAACTCGACCAATCTGATGGAGTAAGTTTGCATCTGTTATATTCATATCAATCTGGAGTGGGAACTCCACAAAAAAACGTTGCATAGTGTACAATTATGAATTCATTATTATTTATCTTTTCTGGAATCCATATACAAAGTCCAATCTTTCCAAGCATCATACGGAAGTTTCAGGAGATCAAGAAGAATCAGAAATGATTCTCGACCGAGGACATATGAGGATTCGAGAAGTCCTATCGTTACCGCGATTATATCGAGAAATGGCTTTTGCCCCATAGGGAGATCCTCTAGCATCTTTACAAACTGCCACCCATGGAGTGGATAGGCTGCAGGATCGATACGAAGCGAAGGAGAAACAATAAGTGGATTGATGAATTGCTTAAGTTTATCGAGCTCATTTCGAGAGGATTCATATACCTTTTCGAAGATGGAACGTATCTTTGCAATATCTTCATCAGTAATCTCCTTTGTATGGAGGGTTGTCTCGAGAAGCTTTCTGAGCTCATCGAGGGATTTCGTTGTTTCAAATCGTTTTCTGAGAGCAAGAACTCGAGTACGTGTAATCCCTTCTTGGACTCATTTTTTTCGGACATCAAAATACTCAAATACTTCTCGTATAAGTTCATCGTCTTTTTCCCGTTTATTTCTTTCACGGCGTTCCTTTTCTGCAGAGAGTTTCCCAGCATCGAACGAATGTCGATTTTCGAATTCTGGCATATTTGATACTAAAATCGCTCCCATTATATCGGGAGCGATGCTTTTCACGAAATTTTCTTTTCAAAATCATTATCCAATACTTCCTTCCATTTCCATACTGATGAGTACATTCATTTCTGAAGCATATTCAAGAGGGAGTTCTTTTACCAGTGGAGAAAGAAAACCATTCACTACCATAGTCTTGGCTGCATCGGTTGGAATCCCATGAGATTCGAGATAAAAAAGCATATCTTCATTTATTTTCCCGACTGTTGCCTCATGTGCTACGGTAGCATCACTCGATGCTACTCGGATATCAGGAATCGTCGTATTTACAGAGAGAGCATCTAGTAAGAGTCCATCACAATCAATCGTTGCAACTGCCCGATGTGCTGAGGCTCGAATATCCAATAATCCACGGTATACAGAAACTCATCAATTCTTGGAGAGTGACTTTGATACAACTTCACTGGTTGTATCCGCACCGATATGTATTACCTTGGCTCCAGTTTCGGTATATTGGTTGGTATTAGCAAATGCAATTCCGAGGTGTCGAGCACGACTCTTATCCCCCTTTAATATAGAGCATGGATAGAGCATAGTCACTCCTGAACCGAGATTTCCTCATACCCATTCGATATTTCCTCCTGCTTCAACGATGGAACGCTTTGTATTCAAGTTATACGTATCAACTGACCAGTTTTCTACCGAAGAATATCGCATATATGCATTCTTTCCGACAAATATCTCTACACATCCCGCATGGAGACTCGCTGTTCCGTATTTTGGAGCACTACATCCTTCGATATAATGTGCCTCTGCATCATCATCGATGATCATAAGGGTGTGTTCAAATTGTCCTCCTGACTGCACATTCATACGAAAGTATGCCTGAAGTGGATCACTGATTTTTACCCCCTTTGGAACATAAAGAAACGTTCCACCGCTCCAGACGGCTCCATGAAGAGCGGCGAATTTGTGATCGGTAGCAGGAACACACTTCATAAAGTACTTTTTCACGAGTTCTTCGTGTTGAATAATAGCCACAGACATATCTTCAAATATCACTCCAGCATCCTGAAGCTCTTGTCGGAGATTATGGTACACTACTTCGCTATCGTATTGAGCTCATACCCCAGCAAGTACCTTTCTTTCTGCCTCTGGAATCCCCAATCGGTCAAATGTTTTCTTAATCTTTTCAGGAACATCATCCCATGATTTGGAATCATGGGCTCCTGCTGGTTTGGCATAATAATAGATACTATCCAGGTCAATCTTTGAAAGATCAGCTCCCCATGTCGGTAAAGGCATGGAAAGATAAGTGCGCAAAGAAGCAAGACGCTTTTCTAGCATCCATTCTGGTTCTTTATTTGCTGCTGAAATCTGCCGTACAACCACTTCGTTGATTCCTGGAAGTGCCATATCAGCATAAGTTACCTCGTCACTGGTATCAAGGGTTTCACGTGAAATCTCTCCAAATGGGAGCACATCTTCACGGGGTGAAATATTTTTTGGTTCTGTCATGGTTTTTAGAGGCTATCAAATCAATTGGATCGTATCTGTTCTACCAGGTCATGTCCTCATTCACGAAGTATCTTTCCAGCACTCATAACGATAACAGCATCTGGCTCTATCGTATCCAAGAGGTGAAAGTTATGAGTAATCATAATAACGGTTTTTCCCTCTTTTCTGAGTCGTATAATCTCTTCAGAAAGAAGCTTTACAGCACCGATATCAAGTCCAGAATCTATCTCATCGAGAAGAATACAATCTGGATCAAGAAGACGTATCTGAAGGAGTTCAAGTTTTCGTTTCTCACCACCAGAGAATCCAACATAGAGATCTCTATCAAGAAATTTTTCATCTACTCCGAGTGCTTCTCGCATAGGAGCGATATACCGACGAAAGAGAAATGATGAAATCCCTTTGGAAGATGGATCTTTTTGCTTAAGACGGATGTTATAGATGGTTCTGAGATACTCGAGAACACGAACTCCTGGGATCTCAGGAATATTCTGAAACGACAAAAACATCCCGGCAAGTGCTCGTTCATTGACACTCATAGAGAGGATATCTTTCCCATCCTTCGTAAGGAATCCACTTGCCTGATAGCGTGGATGTCCCATAAGAGCAAAGGCAAGAGAAGACTTTCCACTTCCGTTATGACCGAGGAGACAATATATTTTCCCAGGGGAAAAAGTAAGACTAATATCTGAAACAATTGGTTTCTCGTCTATAGTAACTGACAAATGTTCGAGCGTAAGCATGGAAAAATATGTTTATATGTAAGAATTATTCTCATTATATAGAGAATGGCGTAAAAACAAGTGAATATCAGTATTACCGTGTAAGGATAATATCTCGAACGGAGTTGCCATCAATACCAGAATCTCCATTATTGTAATACACTTTTGTGACCGTAAGGGAGAGAGATTGTCCACTTCCAACATTTGCCATATTCACATACAAGTCACGGGCAGCCGTTCGTCGTGTCAACACATCAAGGTCGATTTCATTTCCAGGGATAAGATTGAGTCGTTGATTGGAAGCAAATGATCCCGTATTGGAGATAAATACCGTCTGACCGATATTTCGAAGGCCTATATCCCCGGTTGCTGCTGCTCAGCCGACTGAGAGATTAATAGTAACATCGATTCCTTCTATGCGAAGCGGTATAGATTCATCGAGGGTGAGAAAATCAATCTGTACAACTCCATTTCCACGATGCCAAAGATTTACAAATGGAGGAGCAATACTTGCGAGGAGATATGATTGGAGGGTTGGAGCTCATGCGATACTTATAATCGGAACATTGGATATCGTCAGAGCCTTTACTCCGTTTACCACCCCAGTTGTTCCTGTTACCAATCCGATTCCAGGAGCGAGCTGTACTGGGAAGCTATAGTATACCGAGTGAAATGCATTCGCCCGAAGGAGTACTTTTACTGTTTTTGTAATATCTCGCGTAAGAAGTATATTCATTCCTGTAAAATACACCGTCTTTCCGAGAATTTTCCCTGTCATGATGACAGCATTGGTGGTTGCATCTGCGAGAACTACCTGACTTGCGATATCTGAGATATTGAGTGAGCCACTCGCATTATAGAGATAGAGTTCTTGTACTTTTGCATCCGTTCAACGTGATACGAGCCCTACTCGTCCTATTTCTTGAAGGAGTGTCACATTTGGAACTATCTTATTCGATGCGGAAACTGGAGGAGAAACGGTTACAAGTTCAAGTCATGCATTCACTACCTGAACGGTCGGAGAGGTTACTGAGAGTATGGCTCCTGTGAGCATCGTAGCAGAACTCGAAGCACGGATACTTTCCAGTGTCATCGTGAATGTATAGTTTCCAGAAGCGCTTGTAGCGGTATCCGCTATCACTTGGATTGTACGTGGAACATTGGCTGCAAAGTGTGCATTCGTTGTGAGTATTCCATTGGTCGGAGAGCCAAGGAACTGACCATCTGCCCATATACCAACCGCACCAAGTGCTGCGGGAGAAGCTGGAGTATGAAAAAGAGTTATTTTCGTTACATCGACATCACTGGTGAGATTTGCTATCGCAGAGAATACCGTTACCCCTGTTTTTGAAGCAATAAGTGAGTATGAACTCGAGAAACCACTCGCTGGAAGAAATGAACCGAGTGTCCCCTGGAATCGCACCAATGGAAATGAAACTGGAAAGCTTACGTTATATGGTTGCATGAGATTTCCAGAATTGGTACTTTCGATAATACGGATATCGTTCGCTGATACGATACGAAATGGTATAGCTTGATCCCCTGTGCCGATAATATCAGCACGAACCGTAAATTGGTTGAGTGTACCAGGAGAAAGCACGACATTCATATCAGCAAAGGCGATACCATACCGTGTTACTATCCCGGTACCTACTCGTATTCCAGAAGCATTGTAGAGTTCTACCTTAGAAAGTATCGTCGGAAGATCGAGATATCCATCGGTAGAGAGTACAAGAGTTCCAAGTGAGCCAGCGATATAAGAAGGTCCAATAGCGAAAGATGCCACCGTTCGAGCGAGTGAACCAGACGTCACAAAGGTATCGATGGAAGTATTGGTTTGGAAACTATAACTTCCTGAGAGAACAACGGGAGGAGTATCATCGATTGAAAGGCCCGCTACACAGGATGCAATCTTAAATGCCTCTCCACGGGTGGTGCTTGCATTTGGGCGGAAGTATGTCGCAGCAGTGATACACTCTATCTCATAGGCACGATTGATAAATCCTTCCAGATCTCCGAGAGAAGCGGTGACATCACTATATCCAGCACTCGTATCGGAACCTGCTTCCCCAACGGCTGCAAGGAGCATCTTCACGAGTTCTGCACGGGTAAGATTTTGTTTTGGACGATAGGAAAGACCATTTCATGAACGGATGATACCAGCATCAGCTGCTCACTCGATGTATCCACAGAGATCACCGAATGACCTATCCACATCCGGAAACGTATATCCTTCGATATATCGACAGTCTATCTGGTCAATCCCCGATACCAACATAACAAGTTTCGCGGTTTCAGCACGAGTAATCGTCGAGTCGAGTCGATACCCTGCCTCGTATGGCTGAGCAGAGATAATAGCATTTTCTGCGAGTATCTCAGCATACGGAAGGAATTCACTCGTTGCCCAGGTAGACAGAGGAGTAAGAAGTGCGAGAATGAGAAGAAAAATACGCATAAGAAAAAAACAATATACATTCGATTATAGAGAGAGAGTCGCTCTGGTCAAGAAAAAGAAACACAACAAAAAATCCCCTCTCCGAAGAGGGGGGATTTTATGCTCTGAAATTCAGAGAACACGAGAAAGTGAGGAAAACTGATTAGTCAGTAATCTTGTCACCATCAAGCTTAGTAATATCAAGACGTAGACTATCAACATTAGTTCCACCGTCATTGTCTCCGTAAAGAAGTTGAGAAGCATTGAAT
>CAKZJF010000072.1 GCA_936941205.1 uncultured Candidatus Altimarinota bacterium
ATATAAAAACTATTTATATTTTAAATACTCATATTCAGTAATAATTTCTCAATCTTTATAATAATTATTTTTATCTTTTCAAAAAAATACATATTTGTTTTCATCTGATATGAATATTACATTTAAATCTTCAAAAGTATTAATATCAGTATTTGAGATTCTTTTTTGTTTAAAATAAACATTATTTTTATCTTTTGAATATACTTCATTAATAGGATTAAAAGTAATATAATCTATACCAGTTATTATATTACTTTCATAAAAGATGTTTATATTATCTTTAGAATAATATCATCATGGTACTCAATTTGCTAAAGGTATTTTTTCAAAAAATGAAACATTAACTCCTTCTATAGCTTTATTCTGGAAATATGCATTGTTAATATCCTTAGAATATCAATAGGATAAAGTTATAAATGATTCTTTATTAACATTATTGATAACCTTATTTGCCCAATAAATATTATTTTTATCTCTTCAAAAATCAAAATTAAAAGTACTTCAATCAGGATGTGTTAATGCAACTATAGGTTCAAAACTATTATAATCAACGTTTTCTATTTTTCATTTAGCACATGAAAAAATATTAACTCAATCCTTAATATAAGGCATTTTTATAACTTCAACATTCTCAATATAAACACCTTCTATTTACTTTCAGCCACAAAACAGACAATTAGTATCTTTATAAAGTGTAATTTCTAGTACTTCCACTGTACTCGGATCAATATTTTTTACCACAACTCATGCTTCATAAAAATATTTTTTATCTTTTGCATAAAATAAGTCTAAAGCTTTAAAGGTAGACAAATCAGCATTCTTTAATTTTTGACCATTAAAATACACATAATCTTTATCTTTTGCATAATAATTAAAATATTTTTTTAAATATAACTTATCTTTTATCAAATTGCTTTCTTCAGGATATAGAACATCAAAAGAATCATAATCAGATAGAAGGAGTTGGTTATCGAAGTAAATATTATTTCCATCCTTACTATAATTTCATCATAAATTATATTTTTTATCTATTTTATTTCCTTTTATCTCACTTAAATTAGTATTATTTTTATAATTTCAACAAGAAATTAATATAAAAGATAAACAAAATATTAAAATAATATTTTTCATATTCTTTTGTTAAAAATAAATTTATCTATTTTCACTTTACCAATTACTTAATTTTTTTCAATTTAATTTTGCAACCAACTCAAAAAGTGCAGGTGCTATTTCTTTAGTATATTTTCTGATATTGCTCTCAGCCTCTCTAATTGTAACATCATCAGTATAATAAGCTGAATTTATCCATATCCAATTTTTTACCTTTGTTATCAATATAACTTTCTCAGTTTCCTATATTTTTTTAGTTAAAATATAAAGCAAAAACTACCTTGTGGTCCTCAAACTTTAAATTTATCTATTTTTAAGCCATTTTGCAAAATATCAAAAAAGCACCTTTCTTTTATACAAGAGAAAAGTGCTTTATCTAAGTTTTTTAAAAAATGGTGGATCGGGAGGGACTCGAACCCTCGACCTTGGCCTTAAGAGGGCCCTGCTCTAACCAACTGAGCTACCAATCCAGAAGGGGAAATATCAAATGATGGTTGCGGAGGTGTGAATCGAACACACGGCCTCCAGGTTATGAGCCTGGCGAGCTACCACTGCTCTACTCCGCGGAAATGAATGTATGGTGCCAATGGGCGGACTTGAACCGCCGACCTCAGGGTTATGAGTCCTGTGCTCTAACCAGCTGAGCTACATTGGCAAGAAGAGTATGAACTGTTTCTTGCAATCGGACAGTGGGCACATTATATGGAAAAATTGAAACTGTCAAATATTTCTTTTTAAAATAAAACTCTCTTCGGAGAGAAGAGAGTTTTTAAATATGAGTTCTTAACGACGACCTGAACTTGTACCAGTTCCATTTGCTCGGTAGTATTCACGAATAATTGCTTGTTCACGTGCTTTTCTCTTAGAAACATCTCGTGAGTGAGTTTGACTATTCTTAAGTCGATTAGCAGTACGAGTTTGAAAGAATGCTTTCTTGTAGCGGAGAATAAGTTTTTCGTTTGATTCACCTTCTTTACGAGTTGCGAAGCAGATCATGAAAAGAGAAATAAGATATAAAAAATGATGAGTGAAAGTATATGAAATATAGAGGAGATGTCAAATAAATTCATACAAATTATATTTTATATTCATTTATACTATTATTGTATTGTCAATATATCTTTTCCGATACTTTGGTACTTATTTGTATCAGCTTTCTTTTTGTGGCACAATAGTGAATATATTATTGTTTTTTTTATCGTATATGTCTTATACAATTCTTCAGAAAAAAATGAATACACGCATTTTTTTAAGCACTTTCGAGGAAGGTGGATGAGAGAGTGTTAAAGAAAAGCAAAAAGAAACTGTTTCACGAAATGAAATCCTAAAAAAATGGCCAGAACTTCAAAAATTTTCACATGAGCTGTATCGAAAATTTGAAGCGCGTGCTACTATTTTATCTGAATTACAAGATGCACTCAATCATCCGACAAAATATTCTATTCTCTGATTAACTGATACAGAAAGAGATTCTGTTGAAGTGATTATGCAATCATTGATAAAAGTAGAAAATCCTAGTCCACAGAAACAAGTTATTGGTCGAGGAAAATTTGGGCTCTATAATCAAAAACAAGAAATGACATATTTTTTATGACAACTTCTAAAGAATCCAGTCGTTTTAAATAATTTTTTTTCCAAATCACTTGATAGGCAACCACTCGATCCAGATAAAGAAAAAAATATTTCTCGATTGTCTCGATTTCTTGTAGCTTTTTCAAATCACCCAGATGCAAAGAAATATACAACTCAAATACGAACATGATTACAATTTGCTGATCAATGAGACTATGAAAAACTCAAGAAATCGGTTGAATGAATTATTACAAACTATTCATCGATTTCTATAGGGGCCATTCTGAGTCCTGATGAGTCAGAAGGTCTTTGAATGGTACTTCGTCAATTATGAGACACAAAAAATGCAGGAGATATATTTATTAAAGAATGACAGCAAACTATTCAACGAGCAGTTGAAAAAAATGTTGTTTCCCCTGAACAGAAGGCACTTGGGGAGTATTTGAATAACAATATGCGTACGGTATCAACCAATATATCAATGCCAATAGCAGAAATTCAGTATAATAAACTTGTACAAGCACTTCCAGTAAATCATCCACAGAGAATACTTCTCGAGAATGATCCAAAGGCGAAAGAAAAGATCGCAGAAGCACATGCAGCTATATATTGTATTGATACTTTTATTAAAGATCAATGAGACAAGGGTCTCTGAGCTGCATTTTGAAAATATAATGACATGAAGGGGTTATACGGGATAGATAATTGGAGTGATGAGAATATTAAAATGACAAAAGAGATGGCTATTATGGTTGCATCTTTTGCGTTGACAGCTGGTATTTGACCACTTCTTGGCTCACTTGGAGTTGGAGCTCGAATCCTTCAATGAACCAATCTTGCACGAGCCACCAATCTTGCTCAAGAAGGGAAGGTTATGCGTGCAGGAATAGCAACTACAAAAGCAAAAACAGCACAATGAACTGCATGGACTCTCGAACAAGCTGCACAGATTGGACAAACAAGTACTATGGCTCGTTTCGGATCAGAGGCTTTAAAATTTACTACTCTTGATGCTTTTATTCGAAATCGAGTACGCGCTCCAGGTGAGGTTGATTGATTTGATGAATTTATAAAGAAATTATCAACGAACTTTGTCATGTTTTGAGCTTTTGCGGGCATGGAAAAAGTTATAGGGAAACTTTTACCGGTTTGAATTGCAAAGGCAGAATGATTCCAGATTCAAAATGGTGTAAAATTACTTGCATTTACATCATGAGATGTTGCTGTTATGCAAGCACTTCATGCTGCAGAGACAGGAAATATTGAATGGGACTGGATGAGTGCATTCCAGGCATTAGCATTTCGTGTTGGGATGAAAGGTACTCAAAAACTTCCAGATATTATTGCAAAGCAATTTCCAAATCTTTCAACAAAATGGGAATTAGCAAAATTTGAAGCAGGAGAAATACGAAATGGATCATTATCTCCATCCAAATGATATATAGAACCTCTACGATCTCCTGAGACTCAAATCTTTCAAGTAGAAAGTAGGAAACCAGCTCAATTAGGAAACCAGCATTGAGTTCGTGAAACTTGATCTCAAGAAGTGGTCAATGCTTCTAAAACAATTAAAGATGTATTGAATAGAGACGTATTTAAATCAACTCTAGCTTCTCCGGATGGGCTTATACGTATACGTATTGGTGAACTGGGATTTCCTGATATTGTCGTTGTTAAGTATAAGAATACTGGCAAAAGTGATAAGCAATATACATTTGAATGAGGGAGTGATAAGAATTTCTATTCACTCTCAGAAATACGAGCTAAAATACAACAAATGCAAGAATCGGCAGGAATTCAATTTGCGACTCAAAATATTTCAGGTCAAAAAAAGGCATATGAATCAACTCATCCTGAATCTATATTAGCAACACCAGAAATTCTTAATATAATTGATCAAGGAGTTAAGGATAATCCGCTTTTTATAAAAGCATGGTGAAGATATAAAGAATTATGATGAGAACTTTATCTCCATCCTGAATCTTGGATATCTTCCTCAGCAATTTGATGAAAATTAAATTGGGAGAATACTTTTATAAATATTTGAATCGGTAGAGGATGAGAAGGTTTGCATATGAAAATGCAAGAGCTTTATAAAGCTTTTTGAATTGAAACCGAGTGACATATAAATACTGTATTTCGTCATGAAATCGGACATGATATTACTATTCGATACCTGCAGAATCATCCTGAAGTTAAGAATCATCTTGAGTCTAAGTATCAAGAGCTAATGGCATGAACCATATCACCAATGGCTATGGATTGATTTTATATAGGAGCATGACGAAATGTTCAGATTCTTGAAGATTTTGCTGAGATGATGAGTTTATATATAAAGAAACCTGAAGTTTTTACTTCTTACATGCAACAATTAAAAAATGCAACAATAGATATTCCTGTAAAGAATTTTCTTAATGTTTTTGAAAATACTATTTATGGGTCTTATAGGGAATATATAAATTGAAGTAATCAATCTATAAATCCTAGTTCTAAAGCTTCAAATTCTATTATATGATCAAAATCAGAGAAATTACAATGAGTCAATTCACATACTATTTCTACCTCTCAAGAAGCTATAGATACTGCCATAAATCGTGTAAAAAGTATTCCAAAATGAACTGGGGAAGAAAGAGTTGAGCTTCTAGGAAATAAATATACTATTAATCGACATACTGATGGGAATAAGCTTGATACTGTAATAGATGGTAAAGTAAGAACTTTTGATACGGTAGAATCTTTTATTTCAGAGATTGCTCATTTGAGCAAAAAAATGGAATGAAATTGAATCACTTGAGGTATAGAAAAAAAGTCAAACCCAATTCTTTCCAGTAAGGGCTCAATAGATTCCAGGTTGCCTGTGAATGGATTGAAATATGTAATCACGAAAGAAGTTCGGTGAGATATTGCTGATTCTATGAAACGAGGGGCGGAGTGAGATGTAAGTAAGCGTATTCAAACCGGAGATACTGCAAAAATACGGGAATATGATACCATAATCAAAGACACGGTACTGAGGGTAAAACAATTGGATTCAATCCCTGAAATCAAAAAAGCACTTGAGATGAATATAGTCTGACCACGAAAGCCTGGAACAGAAGTAGTTGATACTATTGAACGAGAAACACTCAGGTTGCGTACAGAAGAAATTATCCAATCGAAGGCACCAGAGATTGTGCGAATTTTATCGAATCCTCAGGCACTTGAGGAAGCTGTAAAAGATCCAATAAATTGGAAAAAATGGTCTCTTGCTGGAATTATCCCCTGAGTTCTTTTACTTGCTTATCTTGCTAATAAAGATAAAGATCCATCTTCCTGACTCACTCTTCCAAATGATAGAGATACCACTTCGTCAGAAGCTGCAGCAAATTATTGTAAAAAATGTTACTCAGGTCCATCAGCAGTTTTGGATATTAAGAGAGAAATTAAAATTAATGGAAAAGTAAACATAGCTGATGAGAAGTATAGAATGTGAGTATCGAAGCGATGGATGGGATGAACACAATGGAAAAGTCTTGTTCCTGAATACCAGGCATGGCATGATTCGTTTGAAAATACTGATTTTAAAACAACAATGGATACAATTTTAACAAATAATTTTACCAGTAATGACGTACGATTATTACAACATTGTATAGGTATGTTAGATAATGGTAAATCACTGGATTCTAAATACTCACAAGACGGCATGCTGGGGACAAATACTACAAAAGCAATTTTGGATTATATGCATACCTGTGTTGGTGAAACGAAGAAGTCATAAAAAATTATCATACTATGCCCCAATTTCCCTCTTCCTACAATTCCACAGACAATCATCCGAAGATTTCTATAACATCCCCAGAGAAATCTCCTGAACTGGATCATCTTACTGAGACAGTTCAAGCAAAAATTCCGGATATTTTCAAAGCAAACATATCTTCACAAATGGGAGAACTTTTATGACGACTTCCAGCATTTGAGTCTCTCATATCAAGGAATCATCGTATATTTGGTGTAGAAATTTACCATTTTCTTACTTCTCGGTGATACGAAATAAAGACGACATCAAAAAATGAACAACAGAAGTACAGAGAAAAAGTTACAGAGTTTATAAAACGTTGAGAAAGTCTTGGTGCGCATATTGATGCAGATGTCTTTGTAGAGACGGAGATTGTATCATGAGCTCCTCGATGAAATACAACATTTAAATACTATCAAACATTTACTGAATCTGCCTGGAATCAATATATCGATAAACTCCCTGAGCTCTATGGTATGATTGCGCGAGAATTTGGTGATAATTCAGGTGAGAGAATTAGCGCAAAATTCCCAGCCTTTCTTTCTGGATATATGGAAAAGTGCGATAATTTGGTAATATATTGTAGAAATCAAGATAACCTTCCAAGAATTCAAAAAATGGTAGAACAGTGGATTCTTCGGTATTCTCTTCCAGCAGTGAATCGACCATTTTATCGAAGTGCTTTTTGAATCGATACGGCACCCGCTCATTGACAGGACAAGACAAGTTTCTCAGATTTGTGCGCTATTTTATCCATTGAATATGCAAAAAAATATGAGTCATGGTATAAAAAACAAACCGGAAAAACTCTTACTGAAAGAGAATATAATATTTTAGTACTTGGACAAGCATGCATGATGGCATCGAGCGAACCAAAAGAATTGAAAGCAGTTACAAAAAGATAGTGAAGTACTATTCTATAATTCCACTTCAAAGCAGGAATCCATCAGGTGAGTAGAGAGTAAATATTTGGCCATTGGTGATAGCTCTTTGTGGATGTAAGAAAGTAACATGAATACAATTATTATCCCATGAATCTATGGTTACATCCTGATCTTCTTGCCGATAACGAATTTTTCATTTTCCAACATAGGGAAGAGGGGGTGGATTTTTTGAAGACCATAACCATTCTGTTGCTATAAGAGTATTTTTATAGAGTTCAATATCTTCATCTCATCCAACTGTGATAGTGTTATTTTTTACATTTTTTTCAACAACAAACCGTGCAGGTCCACCACCTACGCCAATTCATTTTCGTTGTCCAATTGTATAACTAAATGCCCCATCATGTTCTCCAATTATTTTCCCATTCATATCGAGAATATTGCCAGGTTTTTTTGATATTCTTTTTTCGAGAAATTCTTTCATACTTACCTTTCCAATAAAACAAAGTCATTGCGAATCTTTTCTTTTTGCATTTGGAAGACTCATTCGTTCAGCTATCACTCGTACTTCAGATTTTTTAAGATGTCCTATTGGAAAAATTGCATGTGATCGTTGGTATTCAGTGAGTCGAGAAAGAAAGTATGATTGATCTTTTTCTGGATCGATTCATTTTTTTAGTATATATTCAGTATCCACGTGTTTTATTTGAGCATAATGACCAGTAGCAATAGCATCAAATCAAAGACCAAGAGCTTCTTCCATGAAAATATCGAATTTTATGAGATTATTACAAAAGACATCTGGATTGGGAGTACGTCATTTTTCATATTCACTATAAATATATGCTATAATACGACGCTCATATTCTTCTCGGTAGTCAAATGTATAGAGCTCTATTCAGAGATGGGTAGCAACTTTTTTTGCTTCCATAAGATCAGTTTCCGTTGGACAATCTCATTCATCTGCAATATAGTTAATCATAAAACCTCCAACTACTTCGTGTCATTGCTCGAGTAAAAGTCCAGCTGAGACAGCTGAATCAACTCATCAAGAAAGTCAAACAAGTATACGCATAAAAGAGTTTAGAGAAATATATGAGGATATTGTTTTAGTAAATTTTGAATAGGGAGAAATAATGGTTTCGGGAGATTATTTCCACTATACCATTCCCATCATTCACATTTCTCTTCTTCCAGTGTTTCTGGTACTCATTTAAATGAATCTACTTGAACAAAGAAAGTAACATAATGATTTTCAGTAGAAAAAATATCTTCTGTGAATCAGAGTATTTTGCCTTGAATACATTGTATTCAGGTTTCTTCTTTGCATTCGCGAAACGCACATTCAAGAATGGTCTCATTCATTTCTAGATGTCATCAAGGAAATCAGTAAACTCCTGATCAATGTTTACTTTTTCTTTTTCCTATGAGAATTTGTGATCCATTTTTAAGAATACATGCAACTCAAATTCGAGGATTTGTCATGGGTATTAAATAATTTCGTGCCATCCTTGAACACGAGTAATATATGGATGATCAATTGATTTTCATTTATTCCATGGCTTTTCGATAAGAATACACTCAATATCTCTATAGGCAAGATCGAGAGCATTTATCTCATTATCATCAATCATAAGAGTGATGCCTAATTCTTTGCAGACTTCGGACTTTGGTTTGTGACTATCAGAATAATGATTTACAAAGAATATTCTATCCTCAAAAATATCCCCAAAATGATAATGAACATAATCTATAGTAGAATCCTTTCGTTTATCCTCATTTCTTGCTGTAATAATTGAAAGCTTCTTTCATTGTGCACAAAGTTTTTTGATGGATTCTTTTGCGAGTGGCATGAGAGGAATTTCTCGTTCTTCTTGAGTATTAGAAAAAGTATCCCATATGTGACTCATTTCATGAGCAGTGATGTCAATATTAGGAATGCTCGTGATTTCATGCTCTATAATATCTTCCAGTGTTCGAAGTTGCATGAGTTTCCCAAGGGAATGTGCATATGCAAGCATTCATCAAAAAGTGAGTGCAAGTGTTTCATCAAGATCAATTCAGATATGAGAATGTCAGTGAAGATTGTTATACATGAAAAAAAGAGATTATTCAATTCGAAATGTTCCATGCGTATTCGCTTCAATGGCTTTTACAAAGAATGTTTCTAACGGCTCCTGAAGTGAAGAAATCGTGTTATTTGCAATAATATTTCCTTTATGAATGATTGCAAAGTTATCACATATTTCTTCTACATCAGAGAGGATATGGGTATTAAAAAATACAGTAGTTCCATCTTTTCCCAGTTCAATAATCAAATCTTTTACCATTTTTCTACCAATTGGGTCAAGCCCACTCATAGGCTCATCGAGAAATACAATTTCGGGTTTATGGATAATTGCTTGAGCAAGCCCAATTCTCTGGAGCATTCATTTTGAATATTTAGCAAGACGCTTGTCTCCAGCATGATCAAGTCCAACTTTCACAAGGATTTCTTCTATTCGTTCTTTAAGAATATCAGAGGGGATATCATAGAATTTCCCGTTAAATTCTAAAAATTCTCTTCCTGTTAGATACTTATAGAGGTATGTATTTTCTGGCATAAAACCAATCTTTTTTTTAATTGCTTCCGTTAACTGGTCATTTCCAAGAATATGAATACTACCTTCCTCTGGAATAATGAGACCAAGAATACATTTCATGGTTGTAGTTTTACCAGCACCATTTGGTCCAAGGAATCAAAAAATTTCTCAATTTTTAATTGTGAGAGATATATCGGTAAGAATTTGTTTTTTATCGAGCCATTTCGATACATGGGAGAGTATAATTGCTGACATGGGGATTTTTTTTATGAGAATAATAGTCTTTTTATATAAATATATATATTTCCTTTTAATAAGCCATAATATGTCTATTGAATATATGACGTATTATGTTGTAAACAATATAACTTCTTTAGTGTATGTATTTTTCATGGGAGTCAAGATGTGAGAAGGTGACAATTGTTCCAATTTTTATATGATTGTGTGATACAATATATTATTTTAATTATTCATTATATGGCTAAAAAAACTACAACAAGTAAACTTGTAGAAACTCTTGCAACTCTTCAGAAACTCCATAAGACTGAAAAGAATGCTGATTTAAAAAATCTAATTAGCTCTGTTGTTGCTCTTCTTGATGGAAATGTACTTTTGGCTCCTCAAGCTAAACCAGTGAAAGCTCCAAAGGTGAAGAAAGAGAAGGTAGCAAAAGTAAAGAAGGTAAAAGCTCCAAAGGTGAAGAAAGAGAAGGTAGCAAAAGTAAAGAAGGTAAAAGCTCCAAAATCTCCAAAGGTTGCAAAGGTTTTAAAGCCAGTAGTTTCTAAAACAGCGAAAACACCTGCTGCACCAAAGGCTGCTCCAAAAAAAGTGATTGCAACTCCAGAATTAGCTGCAGAGTAATTTCAAAAGAACTTTTAAAAATACCATTCATATGAATGGTATTTTTTAGTTTCAGATAGTGAATATAGATATAATATTAATTGGTTGATACTTTCTTAAGTGAGATACGAATTTCATCAATTTCATATCACAAAGGAATATGAGTTATGTGTATATTTTCAAGAGAGAAGTCTTTAATTACTTCCTCTTCTTCAAATATAAGATGTGCATGAGCTCCAGGAGTAGCTTCAAAATACGATTTTCCAAATACTCCAGGAACTTTTCGAATCATTCCAGAGCTACTCATATCTTCTAGGTTTCTATAAATGGTAGCTTTTCCAATTTTTGGTTCTATTTTCTTTACCTCAAGAAATACCTCTTCAGCAGTGAGGTGTTTGCAATTACAGAGAGAACAGATTATATCACGGTATTCATGAGTACGCATACAACGAGGTGTGAAAATATATTTTATATATATAGATAAAATATAAAAATGCAAGCAATATTTCTATATTATGATAATAATTATCATTAAAATTTGCATTCAAATCGTATACTCATATAATGAGAATTAATATCATATTAAATATTAATTTATGACACATACTATTCACAGATTACAAATATTAGTAGCTTGAGTTTCAGTACTTTCTCAAAAATCTCGCTTATGCCACTGGAATGTTGAATGAGCTGGTTTTCTTGAGCTCCATGAGTTTTTTGGAGCATATTATGATTTTCTTTCTAATGAGGTAGATAATTTTGCAGAGAGAATCCGGGCTTTGGATAATTATCCAAAAGCAACATTTCAGGAATTTCTTTCTATTTCTCCCATTGAAGAACAGGGAGGCATGACTTCGAAAGAGATGATTCAAACTCTGCTCCATGATACAGAAATTATTACTACACTAGTGAGAGAATGGATTCAGGATGAATCTGATCTTATAACCCAAGATATGTTCATTAGTTTTATATATGATCTTGAGAAGAAAGCTTGGATGATGAAATCTTTAAAAAAGGTATGAGTTATTGGTTAATATAAATGAGAACAATTCTCATTTATATTTGATTTTTTCAAGAGTATTCTTATAGTATTACCTGTAGTTATCTACACATTTATTATTCTAAAAATTATTACTATGTCTTGTTGTGAAAATGAATTCTACTTTTCTCAGGTAAAAATTGATACAGAAGCACCGACTTTCGATCTTCCAGCATATGATCCAATTAAGGATGATGAAGCACATGTTTCGAGTGAAGATATGAAAGGCAAATGGACGGTACTTTTTTACTATCCTGCTGATTTTACTTTCGTTTGTCCTACGGAATTAAAAGATATGGCTGAAGCAAAATCAAGGTTTGATGAGCTCGGAGTTACAGTTCTTGCTATATCTACTGATACAGTATTTTCTCATCGTGCATGGGTAAAACATGAGGGTCTTATGAGAAATTTTCCTTATCTCATGCTTGCTGATCATGGACTAGAAGTTGCAAGTACATATAACATTCTTGATGAGAAGTCTGGAATTGCAGGACGAGGAACTTTTATTATAGATCCTAATGGAATTTGCCGTGGAATCGAAGTAACATCTGGTCCACTTGGACGAAATTCTGATGAACTTCTTCGAAAAATTGAAGCACTACAGTTTATGGCTGCAAACCCAGGAACTGCTTGTCCTGCAAAGTGGGCAATTGGTGCTAAAACACTCAAACCTTCTATTAAGATTGCTTGAGAAGTTGAGGCTCAACTTCAATAATTCTTTGAGTTGAAAAATCCTTCAAGTTTGAAGGATTTTTTTAATATCTTTTTCCTATTTGAGTGAAAAGTTCAAAAGATCTCATCTTAGATGTCTTTCCTAGAAAGATTTCAACTTTTAATAGCTTCTTTTTCTGTTTTAATTGTATTTTTTATGCGAACACTTTTTATTTTCAGACAGGATTTACGACTTCATGATAATAAAGGTTTATTAGAAGCGATGCGAAATTCCAAGAAAATTCTTCCTATTTTTATTCTTGATTCCAATATTCGCAAGGAATTTGGAGTGAAAGATCCTCGATTTTGATTTATTCTTGAAGCTGTGGAGGTTCTAGATAGGGAATTACAAAAATATGGAGGGAGGCTTTCTGTATATATTGGAGATCCATTGGAAGTGGTAAAAGATATTATTCAAAAAGAAAAAATTTCGAGTATTTTCGCAAATCGTTCTTATTCCCCTTATGGAAAAAAACGAGATGATGCTATCAATGATTTTGCACTGAGTAGAGGCATTCCATATGTACTTGTAAAAGATTTTCTTCTTGTAGAACCTGAGGAAGTGGAAGTTCGAAAAGTATTCACTCCATTCTCAAAACTATGGAGAAAACATATTGAATTTAACCATATATATGCTTCTCCCATTTCTTTTGATATTGAAGATGAACTATTGTGATGAATCAATTGGTATATCCCACTTGAGAGGAGAGATATATGAGAAGTTTTTTGATATCCAAAATTTCATCCTTACTGGACTATTCCTTTTGGAAAAAGCCGATTAAAAATAAATTGGGATACATATGATGATACCAGAAATTTTCCATGAATCGATGGATCTACACGATTATCGCCGTATATTCGATTCTGAATCTTTTCAATACGAGAACTTTTTCGCCAATTCCAATATAATCCAACTATTATAAATGAGCTTGCATGGAGAGAATTTTGGTATCATATTGCATATTATTTCCCAAATATATATTATGAAGAATTTCAGGAAAAGAAGCGTCATATTCAATGGGAAATGAATGATTATTTATGGAGTAAGTTTCAAAATGGAGAAACAGGATATCCTTTAATAGATGCTGCTATTCGTCAGCTTTATGAAACGAATTGGATGCATAATAGACTCCGTATGGTTGTTGCCTCTTTTCTTACCAAGAATCTTTGAATTGATTGGAGAAGGGGAGAAAAGTGGTTTCGTCAGTACCTTATTGATTATGATGAGGCTATAAATATAGGAAATTGGCAATGGAGCGCGTCAGTTGGGGCCGATCCAAAACCTATACGAATATTTAATCCACTTCTCCAATCAGAGCGATTTGATTTACAAGCTGTTTTTATTAAGAAATATCTTCCAGAATTACAAGGAGTAAGTGCGAAAGATATTCATTCATTAAATCTTTCTCATCTGTATATTCCAACAATTGTTGACCAAAAATTAAGCGCTGCAAAAGCAAAAGAACGATATAAATAAAAACTAAAATGGGTGAAGGCTTTCTTTTGACATTCTCTATATTTTCTATAGAATTTCCCTCGTTCTCCTTGATCAGGAGTATTTTCGTTCACACTCTTTGCCGAATTTACCTTTTCAGGAGCGGGTTCCATTGAACCCGATTATTTCGTATTTTTTCTTTTCATGACACAGTTACACGAACAAGATGATTATTATGCACATTTAAAAACCGATCAAAAGAACGATGAATCTGACACAAAAAAACCTTTAAAATTAAAATTAAAGGTGAAGAAACTTGAAAGTGATGAGAAAATACCTGAAATGGAATCTACACCTGCTATTTCTGATACGCCAGTGGAAACACCGAAACCACAGGCAAGACTTATCGCACGTGAACCAATTAAACCTATAAAACCAAGAGAGGAAATTTCTATAAAACCAAGAGAGGAAATTTTAAAAAAGGAATTTGTTCGCAGAGTTTCACCAGTTTTCAATCGTGAAGAGAAAAAAGATGAACCAAAGAAACGATTTACTCCAGCTATTTCATTTAAACCAGCTCCATCTCCATTTAAGGCCTTGGAAAATCGACCTGTCATGAGTGGAAATGGGAGCTCTACCCCTTCGGTAAATTCTGGAGATAAGAAGCGTCTTCGTGATGATGCAAAACCAATTTTTCAGCGAAATATTGGTTACACCACTCCTACAAAAGATGGAACCGGAAAGAAAGGAAAAAATGGTAAGCCTTATACATCATTTGATGAAAAATGATGAAAAAAATGAGTAAAAGTACTCTCTGTTCATGATGATGGATCATTTCGTCGTGGACATAAGGTAGCACAAAAGAAAAAAGAAAAGTCTGCCGAAGACATTCAACAGATACTCGTAGATCGTACTGGACAAGAAGTTCCTATTCCAGAAGTTATTTCTGTAAAAGAATTTTCTGATAAAATCGGTATTCCCGTGGCAAAGGTTATGGCTGAACTTATGAAGAATGGAATGTTAGTAAGTTTAAATGCGCCAATCGATTATGATACATGTTATTTAATTGGTGAAACGTTTGGAATTAAGATTACAAA
The DNA here is from genome assembly GCA_936941205.1 of uncultured Candidatus Altimarinota bacterium. GTDB lineage: Bacteria > Patescibacteriota > Gracilibacteria > BD1-5 > UBA2023 > SSGK01. Next base: position 15,049 of record CAKZJF010000072.1, read on the forward strand.
AGAACTTTCCGATGAGGTATCAGTGAATGATCTTATGGATGGAAATATTGAGGAACTCTTGAAAGAAGATGATACGAGTAATCTTGTGAGTCGTCCACCAATTATTAGTGTTATGGGACATGTTGATCATGGAAAAACATCGATTCTTGATTATATTAGAAAAAGTACAGTTGCTGCAACTGAAGCTGGTGGAATTACTCAAAAAATTGGTGCATACCAGATTGAGAAAAATGGAAAAAAAATTACATTTCTTGATACTCCAGGTCACGAAGCTTTTAGTATTATGCGTGCCCGTTGAGCCAAACTTACGGATATTGCAGTCATTGTTGTCGCGGCAGATGAAGGAATGAAACCACAAACCATTGAGTCTATTAATCATGCAAAGGCTGCAGAAGTTCCAGTGATTGTTGCTATTAATAAGATGGATAAGCCTGGAGCAAATCCAGATCTTGTAAAATGACAATTAGCAGAACAAGGTCTTCAACCAGAAGATTGGGGAGGAACAACCGTTGTTGTTCCAGTATCTGCACATACGGGTCTTGGAATGGATATACTCCTTGATATGATTATTCTTCAGGCTGAACTTCTTGAGCTCAAAGCAAATCCAATTCGTAATGCGGTAGCGACTGTTATTGAAGCTCATCTCGATCAAAAACTCGGTTCTGTTGCTACTATTCTTATAAATGGTTGAGTTATTCGAAAGGGGGATAATATAGTCTGTGCGAATTCATACGGTAAAGTACGAACATTAAAAGATTTTAAAGGAAAAAATATTGAAGAAGCTGGACCTGGTACGCCTGTACAGATTACAGGGCTTTCAGGTGTTGTAGAAGGTGGCGATATTCTTCAAGTTGTAGTAAGTCAGGAGGTTGCAACTGAACGAGCCAAAGAATACAATCTTGCAAAAAGTCGACATTCGATTAATGCATTTGAGGGAGCCTCTCTTAATATGCTCATGGCACGAATAAAGAGTGGTTGACTCAAACAATTAAAAATTGTTTTAAAATGTGACTCAAATGGTTCACTCGAGGCTCTAAAGGCTGCTTTATGAAAATTATCAACCAATGAGACACAAGTAACCTTTCTTCACGCATGAGTAGGTGATATCAATCAATCTGATGTCATTATGGCTGGAACGTCCCAAGCACTTCTTATAGGGTATAATGTTGGAGTAATTGCAAGTGCCCGAAGTACTCTGTCAAATTCTAAAATTGAATTTATTGATAAGAAGGTAATTTATCATATTCTCGAAAAAGTAGAGGCAATTATCACAGGAATGATTGATATTCGTTTTGAAGAACTTGAACTTGGAGTAACAAAAGTAAAAGCTATCTTTTATACAAAGAAAGGTGGTTCAATGATGATTATTGGTCTTGGGGTAGAATCATGAAAGATTGAAAACCGTGCAAAGATTCGTATTATTCGTGATGGACGAAAAGTAGGTTCAGGAGAAATTGTGAACCTAAAAATGGGGCCACTTGATGTTCATGAAGTACTTGAGTGAGATGATTGTGGTATAAATTATAAATGAGACGTACAGATAATCGAATGAGACAATATTGAGGTATATAAAATGGTTCAAAGGAAATAGTTCTTAATTTTAATATGACAAATCTTGATTTTGATCTTTTTTCCACTCTCTCAACAAGTGAGAAAGATACATTAATGCTTTTTTGTCAGGAACGTATTCTTCAACCATGAGAAGTACTCTTTCATGAAGGAGAGCTTGCAAATGTATTTTATATTGTGTTTGAATGAGATATTGTTGTCTATAGAACAATAGGGAAAGATGATGAACAGTATCTTTGAACGGTTACGCCTCGTGGTTATTTGTGAGAAATGGCACTTTTTGATCCATTGGCAAAGAAAGTTCGAATGGCAAGTGCTCGATCTACTTGAATTTCTCGAATTTTAGTTATGCTTGATTATGCAATAGAAAATTTTGCAATAAAACATCCTGAAATTCTTGCTTGTATACAAAAAGTAATCGACGAACGGAAGACTATGAATAGAAAAATCACTTGATTATAAGAAAATAATAGGAAAAATGTAAATTTGATTTGCATTTAACCCCTTTCCTTATATAATACGCGAGCTTATTTTTTATAAGTGACCACTTTTTCCTTTACTCATGCCAAAAGACGATAAGATCGAGGTTGAATGAACTGTACTCAAAGCACTTCCTTGAGCTGTTTTTGAAGTACAACTCCCAGAAACCTTTAATAGTATGGTTATTCGGGCATATGTATCAGGAAAAATGCAGAAGAATTTAATTCGTCTCATCCCGTGAGATAATGTGGTGGTGGAGCTCACGCCGTATGATCTCTCGCGATGAAGAATTACCTTCCGCAAACCCGTTGTTAAAAATAATCCTTCTTAAGTATGAAAGTTCGTCCATCTGTTAAGAAAATCTGTGATAAGTGCGTTATCATCCGTCGAAAGGGTGTTATTCGTGTAATTTGTTCTTCTGAACCAAAGCATAAGCAACGTCAGGGGTAATTTTTTATTTTCTTTTGTAAATAGTCAATATGGCTCGTATAGCTGGTGTAAATCTTCCCGATCAAAAACATGCTGAGATATCTCTCATGTACATATATGGTGTTGGTCGTCCTCTTGCTCAACAAATTCTCGATAAAGTAGGAATTGAACGTAATCGTAAAATGTGAGCACTTTCTGAAGAGGAACTCGATAAAATCCGTGAGGAACTTAAGGGTTTTGTAATTGAAGGTGATCTTCGTCGAGAAGTTGCTTGAAATATTAAACGTCTTCAAGAAATTGGTTCTTACCGAGGAACTCGTCATAAAAAGCGTCTTCCGGTTCGTGGTCAACGCACAAAAACGAATGCTCGTACTCGTAAGGGAAAAGCAGTCGCTATTGCCAATAAGAAGAAGTAATACTTTTTTGAGTATAAATTGCACCCCTCAAACCTTGTATCTAAAACACTTTTCTCTTACACACAATTAATTTCATTTTATTATGGCAAAAGTTTTGAAACGTTCTAAGAAAACTCGTAAAAATATACCCGAAGTAGTAATTCATGTGAATGCTACTTTGAATAATACTCACGTTGTTGTTTCTGATCTTGATGGACAAGTTCTTACTTGGTCTACAGGTGGTACAGCAGGATTTAAGGGTGCACGTGAAGCTACTCCTTATGCAGCTCAAATTACAAGTGAACAAGCAGTGACAAAAGCAAAAACACTTCATGCAATTGAACGTGCAACTATTTACGTAAAGGGAATTGGTTCTGGTCGTGAACAAGCAGTTCGTGGTGTTGTAAATTCAGGTGTTGAACTTATTGCAATCTACGATGTAACCCCAGTTCCACATAATGGTTGTCGTCGTCCAAAAAGAAGAAAACTCTAGTCACTTCTTAATCATATACTTCATTTCTCTTATTATATTATGCGTTATACTGGTCCTAAAGTAAAACTCTGTCGCCGTGAATGATATAATCTCTTCGGTACAGAAAAATACAATCTCAACGATAATCATCGTAAGCCTCTTGGTGGAGGTCGTGGATCGAAGCTTTCTGAATTTGGTGTTCAGCTCCGAAAGAAGCAGGCTGCAAAGCGTATGTTTGGTCTTTCTGAAAAACAATTTGCTCGTTACTATAAGGAAGCATTTCGTCGTCAAGGAGTTACGGGTGATAACATGCTTCAAATGTTAGAACGTCGTCTTGATACTGTAATTCTTCGTGCAAACTTTGCTCGAACTATTATGCAAGCTCGACAATTTGTAGGGCATGCTCACTTTACAGTAAATGGTCGAAAAAATAATATTTCCTCTTTTCAAGTTTCTATTGGTGATGTTATTACCATAAAAGAACGAATGAAGGAATCTCCAATTTATAAGACTCTTCTTGAAGAATTTCAAGAATTTGCTTCTAAAAATAAGAGCGCAACAGTATCTACATCTAAATGGCTCGAAATAGATGCAAAAAACCTCACGATCAAAGTTGTTGCACTTCCGGAAAAAGGAGATTTTGATCAGATGATTGATATTCAGCGTATTATTGAGTTTTACTCTAAGTAATTCCTCCTGAAACATCTTTACCTCCCATCCTTTCCCTTTCCTCTATGCATATCATTCATAATACTATCGGTGTGCCAAAGGTACGTCATGATAATATATCTGCAAGTGAAGCACGGTTCATTATTGAACCACTTCCAAGTGGATATGGAGTGACTCTTGGTAACTCACTCCGTCGCGTTATGCTTTCTTCTATTCCTGGAACTCGTGTTACTGGAATAAAGGTTCACGGTGCGGCACATGAATATACAACTCTTCCATGAGTTCGAGACTCTGTTCTTGATATCATGTTAAATCTCAAATGACTTATTGTAGAAAAAAGCGACGTTGGTGTTGAATGGATTCATTTAAAAAAGAAAAAAGCCGGACTCGTTACAGCTTCTGATATTACAGCTTCTGGAGTAAAAATTATTAATCCAGAACTTTATATCACGAGTATCGATGAATGATTTTCTTTTGAAATGGATATACGTATTGAACGTAATGTTGGCTACGTGAGTATTGAAGATCTTAAGAAGATTGAAGAAGATCCACAAGTTCTTTTGATTGATGCAAATTTTTCCCCAGTTCAAAACGTAAAATATGAAGTAACGAGTACTCGTTACTGAGAGATAACAAACCTTGATTCACTTGAGATTACTATCCGAACAAATGGTGTAATGTCTCCTTCAGATGTTCTTCATTTTGCTGGAAAAATGCTTGAATCATATTTTGCACTCTTCAATGATGAAGCTCTTCAAGTTGGTGGTGAATTCATTGCTGATATTAAACAAGTTATTGAGAAAGAAAAACAAGAAGTAAAGAGTGAACTTGAAAAGGAAACGTATACACCAATCGAAATTATGTGACTTTCTCCACGCACTTTGAATGCTTTAGTAAATTGAGATATCTTCTCTATTGAACAACTTACAAAATGTACGGAAGCAAAATTATCTTCCATTAAGGGATTTTGAAAGAAAGCTATGACAGAAGTACGAGATGCACTTAAGGGGCGAGCCCTCAAGCTTCTCGGTGATGACTAATTATACCACCTCAAGCTCCAGATTATAATACTTTTTCCCAACATGGCGGTGATAAAAGTAGGTTAGTCGGAAAAAATCATTTTACACAGTTTTTAAATTTTATCGTATGCGACATCGAGTTAAGAAACATCTGCATTTCAAGAAGAAAGATTGTGCTCATAGAGATGCAGTTATCCGTAATCTCCTTACAAGCTTTTTCACACATCGCGCTCTTGTTACTACCGAGAAGCGAGCTGTGGCTCTCACTGGATTTATTGATTCCGTTATTAATCTTGTTAATTCTTCTAAGGAGGAGTTTAATAAGATTCGTACCCTTAATGAGTCAATGTATACAAAAGAAGCTGGAATTGCTGCTATGCAGATTGCAGGTGAATATAAAGAGCAGAAGAGCGGATTTACTCGAATTACTCCGATTAAATACCGTGATGGCGATGCTGCTAAGCTCGTTAAAATTGAACTTATTTAATTGCTATTTATAGAATCATTTATGAAAACGATTGTTGCGAAACAACTCCGCGGAAATGAGCGTGCATGGTACGTCGTTGATGCGAATGGTATGAATCTTGGACGCCTTGCAACTCAAATTGCTCGTATTCTCTCTGGACGAAATCGTGTTGATTTTACTCCACATCTTGATAATGGTGCTTACATTGTTATTCTTAATGCTGGAAAGGTATCAGTTACTGGTACAAAAGAAGCAGTAAAAATGTATCGTTCCCATTCTCAATATATGGGTGGACTCAAAGAAACTACTCTTGCAAAAATGCGTGAAAAGAATCCAGTTCACATCTTAAAGCATGCCATTAGCGGTATGCTTCCAAAGAATCGTCTCCATGATGGAATGTTAGATCGTCTGAAGCTTGAGCTCGGTGATACTCATCCATATGCTGCACAAAAGCCTGAAACTCTTAGTTTGTAATCTGTCTTCATTAGTATATGACTGCTAACAAGTACATTTATGCTGTCGGACGTCGAAAGACTGCCGTAGCCCAGATTCGTCTCCACACTGGAAAAGGAGATTCAAAGATCAATGGTCTTGCTTTTGATAATTATATCAAGCGTTCCGATCTTTTCCATGTTATTCTTGCACCTCTTAAGGTTGCTGGAGTATTTGATACATATCATTTTGAAGTAACCGTTGAAGGTTCTTGAGAAAGCGCTCAAGCTTGAGCTATTCGTCATGCACTTTCTCGTGCATTGGTTGAATCTGATGTTAACCTTAAGAAAGTGTTGAAAGGAGCAGGATTCCTCTCTCGTGATGCACGTCAGGTTGAACGTAAAAAGCCAGGTCTTCATAAGGCTCGTAAGGGTCCATCTTGGTCAAAACGTTAATTTTATTCCGATATTTTCTCTTTTATTTTCTCGTTATGCCTACAATTAATCAGCTCGTTCGTAAGAAGCGTAAGGATGTTTCTCGCAAGAGTAAAACTCCAGCACTTCAAGTGAACCGAAATTCTCTTAAAAAGGAGAATACTCCTCTCGCTTGCCCACAACGTCGTGGAGTATGTGTTAAGGTGTATACTTCTACTCCAAAGAAACCAAACTCTGCTCTCCGTAAGGTTGCAAAGGTTCGTCTTACGAATGGTTATGAAGTAATCTCTTATATTGGAGGTGAATGACACAATCTTCAGGAACACTCTGTTGTTATGCTTCGTGGAGGTCGTGTGAAAGATCTTCCAGGTGTACGATATCATATCGTTCGTTGAGTTCTTGATTGTCAAGGTGTTGACAAACGAGGACAAGGACGTTCTCAATATGGTACAAAACGACCGAAGGCTGCGAAGAAATAATCCACTTTTTTGATTCCCCTAAAATATTATTCTTATGAGTACGAAAGGAAGCGTATCATTTGTAACTCGAAACGATCGACTTAATAAATTCGTGAATTATGTCATGAAGGATGGTAAGAAGACTCTCGCTTACAAGATACTTAATAAAGCATTCGATATTCTCCGTGAAAAGGGTTATACTAATCCGGAAGAAGTATTCGATAAGGCACTTGATAATACAATGCCAAAAATTGAATGTCGTCCAAAACGTGTTGGTGGAGCTATCTACCAGGTACCAATGGAGGTAAAGCCAGGTCGTTCTCTTGCTCTTGCATGTCGTTGGCTTCTTGCCGCAGCACGCTCTAAGAGTGGAAATGATTTTGCTTATTTTCTTGCACAAGAAATTATTGATGCTGCCGGTGAAACTGGAGTTGCTATCAAGAAAAAACTTGATGTCTATAAAATGGCTGAAGCGAACAAAGCATTTGCTCGTTTTGCTAATATGAAATAATTACTGACTTTATCTCTATTAATTTTAATCCAATATGGCTCATAAAAAGGCGATGGGTTCGACCGTCAACGGTCGAGATAGTGTAGCGAAGCGACTTGGAGTCAAAGTATATGGACAACAGTCAGTAATCGCTGGAAATATCATTGTTCGTCAGAAGTGAAATAAATTCTGGCCGGGTGAAGGTGTTCAACAGGGTACTGATTTTACACTTTTCGCAGTACGTGATGGTGTAGTTTCTTTTACTGAGAAGCGTCGAGTTCGTTTTGACGGACGTGTTTATCGTGATATCTATGTTCACGTAAGCTAGTTTATTATACAATTCCATTCTAGAAATCTCTTCAGTGTATGAAGAGATTTTTTTTGTCTACCGTTTTTTTTGTTTATATGGTATCTATTCTTATTTTAAATACTATATAATGTGTCTTATTATGAGATTGTATATCAATATATAGTATATACTATATATTGATATTATCACTTGGCAGTATGATTTTTTTATGTCAATGTATTCAGTTCTCCTATTTCCTATGCTATTTTGGCAACCTGGTGGAATCTTTGGTGATTACTTTTTCTAAAATTCTTTTGGTATTATTGTATATTTACAATATATTGTGCTTCGTTAACAACAAGTACAACTATATATAGATATATTTATAATATTTATTCTCATAATATGGCAATATATAAGATACGAAAACGAAATGGTATCATTGATACCTTTGATCGGGTGAAAATTGAAACCGCGATTGCGAAAGCTATTGAGGCAGTTGGAGGGCAGGATTACTCACTTATAGAAGGTATTACAAATCAGGTTATTTCTCTTATATCTGTTCGTCAATGAGATGCTATCCCTGATCTTGAAATTATACAAGATACAGTAGAAGAGGTATTGATTAAAGATGGTCATGATACAGTCGCAAAAGCATATATCCTATATCGTGCTAAACGAGCTGAAATTCGTTCTGATGAAGCAGTGATGATTGAGGTGGGGAAAACCATGGAAGAATATCTTGAAAAGAGTGATTGGCGTGTAAATGCAAATGCAAATTCTGGTTATTCCCTCGGATGACTTATTCTTAATACTTCATGAAAAATCACGGCTAATTACTGGCTTTCTCATATTTATCCAAAAGATGTTTGAAATGCTCATAGAAATGGAGATTACCATATTCATGACCTTGATATGTTTTGTTGATATTGTGCTGGATGGAGTTTGCGCCAACTGCTTGAGGAGTGATTTAATGGTATGCCGAATCGTATAGAATCTGCACCACCGAAGAACCTACAGGCAGCTGTTAATCAAATGATAAATTTTCTTTGAACTCTTCAAAATGAATGGGCTGGAGCACAAGCCTTTTCGTCATTTGATACCTATCTTTCTCCCTTCGTTCATAAGCATATGGAAGAAGTTCGGTCTGATATAAAAATGTATAATATGCAGTTTGATACTATCGAACTGCAGGAGAAATTTATTGAAGAAAAGACCTATCACTATGTCCTTCAACAGATGCAAAATTTTGTTTTTTGACTGAATGTACCTTCCAGATGGGGAACACAAACACCATTTACAAATATTACACTTGATTGGTCATGTCCAGAAGATTTGATAGATAAAGCACTTCATCTTGGTGGATATGAAAAAGGTTTGTATATGAAAACGTACGGGGAATTGGATCACGAACGTGAGATTATTAACCGTGCACTCTTGCAGGTATACTGAGAGGGAGATTATCGAGGTCGAGCATTTACATTTCCAATTCCAACCTATAATATTACAGAAGATTTTCCATGGGAAAGTGATGCAGTAAATAGTATTTTTGAAATGACCGCAAAGTATGGTCTCCCATACTTTCAAAACTTCATAGGTTCACAGTATAAGCGTGTTCATGATGAAGATGGTATCATACAGCGTGTTCCCAATAATGATGCATATAAACCATGAGCAGTGCGCTCTATGTGCTGTCGTCTTCAGCTTGATTTGCGTGAGCTTATTAAACGATGAAATGGTCTGTTTGGTTCTGCTGAAATGACAGGTTCAATTGGGGTAGTTACAATTAATGTTGCACGTATCTGATATTTAAATAAGGGCGACAAGGAATGATTTAAGAAGCGCATTCATGAACTCATGGATCTTGCTAAAACTTCACTTGAGATTAAACGTAAAGTTCTTTCTGATTGGTTATGAAAAGGATTATATCCTTACACTTATCGATACCTTCGATCTTTCCGAAATCATTTTTCAACTATTGGATTAAATGGTATGAATGAAGCAATTCTGAATTTTACGAATGGTGCTGAAGATATCACGACTGATCAAGGAAAGGCTTTTGCTATTGAAATTCTTGATTTTATGCGAGAAATTTTGAAAGAATATCAAGAATCTACTGGAAATATGTACAATCTTGAGGCAACACCAGCAGAATGAACTACCTATCGATTTGCTCGTGAAGATAAACGACAACATGCTGATATTGTCCAGGCGGGCACTCCTGAAAACCCGTATTATACCAATTCAACTCAGGTTCCTGTGAATTTTACTGATGATGCATTTGAAGCATTGGAATATCAGAATGAGCTTCAGTGTAAATATACATGATGAACCGTACTTCATCTATATATGGGGGAACGTATAACTGATGCAATTGCTTGTAAGAATTTTGTTCGAAAAGTAATTGAGAATTATCAGCTTCCGTATATCACGGTAACTCCGACTTTTTCGATTTGTCCAAAACATGGATATATTACCGGTGAGCATGATTATTGTCCGAAGTGTGATGCAGAAATTGGATATTCTGGCCAGAAATTTGATATGAACGCACGTATTCCTTATACGGCAGATGATCAAAAACGAAGTGATCTTGAAACTATTTTACTTTAATTTTTATAATATTTTTTCTATGGACTATTTTTATAATGCAAATGGGGATAAAGTGGAACGAACACGTTGTGAGATTTATACACGAGTAATGGGGTATTATAGACCAGTAACTCAATTTAATAATTGAAAAAAATCTGAATTTTATACAAGAAAGTATTTTACAGAAGGAAAAAGTGTTTGTAATTATTAATTCTGTCTTTTTATGATACAGAATATCCAAAGTACAAAAGATATGATTTCATTTATTATCGAAACGTATCATATTCCCTTAAAAGAAATACTTCCAGAAATATCTACCATGCTTACGAGAATGATCGAGGTACATGGTAAAGAACATCCAGAATTAGAGTTATTAAAGAAGTGTTTCATAGCTTTTCGTACTGATATGGAAAAACATCTGAGAAAAGAAGAGGATATTCTTTTTCCAATGATTCTACAGCTTGAAAATGCATATACGAAGAATGCTGAGAGACCAAAATTTCACTGTGGGAGTATTGAAAATCCAATTCATCAAATGGAATATGAACATGAGCAATTTGATGACTTATTTAAACAAATGAAACATATTACTCATAATTTTATTCTTCCAGATGATGCATGTAAATTATTTATAAAATGTTACGGAACATTTTTAAAAATGATAGAAGATACTGAGATTCATGCAACGTATGAAAATACTATTTTATTTGCACGGGTTAAAGAGCTTACTCATTTGTTGTAATTATGTATATTTCCTGACTCCAAAAACTTTCTCTTATTGATTATCCTGGAAATATTGCCTGTATTGTTTTTACTCCAGGATGTAATTTAAGGTGTGGTTATTGTCACAATCCTGATTTTGTTCTTCCAGAACGTATCCAAAAACTTAAAAATTCCTGGATGAATGAAGAGTTGTTTTTTGATTTTCTCAAAAAACGACAATGACTCATCGATGGAGTTTCAATTTGTTGAGGTGAACCAACATTGCAGGGGGATATTATTCCTTTTTGTGAAAGAGTTCATTCGATGGGTTTTTCTATAAAACTTGATACCAATGGAACAAATCCGCATGTATTACAAGATCTTCTAAAGCGAAAAATTATTGACTATGTGGCCATGGATATCAAAGATATTTGGGGATGATATGAGAATCTTACAGGTATTTGTATGGATATTGAGAAATATAAAGAGAGTGCTCATATTATTATTGCACATGCTCCGCAATATGAATTTCGAACAACAGTCATCGCATGAGTACATACTCCTGAATCTATCTGAATTATTGCATCATATATCCAGGGTGCATCCAATTATTTTTTGCAGAATTATCGACCAAAAGATACACTCAATCCAAACTTTATTGGATCGAGTGTATCAGATGAGATACTTATAAAAATGCAATCACAGGCATTATATTTTGTGAAAAAATGTGAGATCCGGAACTAATTATTTTTGTTGTATTTTACAAAATGCTCTCTCATTATCAGTATAACGTTCTTTCCATTCTTCAGGATTTCAGTAATCAGCAAAATCTTTATACCATGGATGGGTATGTCGAGGATGACTCGATGCTTTGAGTGGACACCAGTATCGTTCGGTTCTTGCTCAGATTTCAACTGCATATGAAAATACACCATTCATATAACTACAATAGAGACAATTAATTTTTTGAAACCAGTTGAGATAATCAAGAAATCGCCTTTCATATATAAAATAGTCACTTCTTTTTACATAGGGAATTCTATAGAGGGTAAAAGCAGTGTATTGGTAGAAGGTAAGAAATATATCAAGTATAAGACCAGGTATAACCATCATATAAATGAATGGTATTGAAAGGAGATGACGTATTGGTGCATTAAATATCATTCGAATGAATGATTCTTTGAATGATTTATTTCGTTTTCTCATCTCTTCTAGAAATATTACTCTCTTTTTTTGTACAGAGAATCCATATTTTTCTGAAAGTGCTGCATATTCCTTTCGAAGATCTTCTTTCATAGATTCAAATCTTTCGAGCAACTCTGTAATTTTATCGTGCATACTGTTTGTATAATTATTATGTCGATAGTATAGGAAGACTTGTTTGTCTTTCAATATTTCTTTTGACTTCTTTTTCTTGCTGTCCATAATCAATATATATTCTTTTCCTTCTATTGTATATGAATTCATCTTCATCACTTCCAGAACTAACCATAGGGAATAAATCAACTTTTCCTATCATACAATGATGAATGGGGGTTTGAATTTCAAATTGGAGACTAGCATGAACAGTTGCAAAAGAATGAGCAGTATGAACCCTTTCATCGGTAGGACATTCAGTAACTCCAGCATATAAACCACTTTTTAATGCATTGATTAAAGAAAAAAAAGCGTATTTTGGATGAAAGATTCCAGAACATGAGTTTGAGCGTATTTTTTATGATGCAAATATTGCTGCAATTTATGAGGAGGTGAAAAAAGCAAAAGAAGTAGCACAAGGGAATTGAGCTCTTTGGATCAATGTTATGGTGGCTGTAAATGATTATACACGACAAGTATTGGCTGCATGTGATGCTTGAGTAGACGGTATTGTTTCAGGTGCAGGATTACCACTCAATCTTCCTGAAATTACAAAAGAATATCCAAATGTTTCACTTATTCCTATTTTATCAAATCTGAAAGGAGTTCGTATTTTATTAAAGAAATGGGAACGACTTGGGCGTATTCCAAATGCAATTATTCTTGAGGATCCATCGCGAGCTGGTGGACACTTATGATCAGCCAGTGTAAATAATGTAGATAATTCTGACACTACTCTTGAGGTTGCTGTTCCGGAAGTAATAGAATTTTTAAATAAAGAATGACTCCATGTTCCTGTTATTGCTGCTGGATGAATTGTTTCTCGTGATGATATGAACCGGGTTTTGAATCTTGGTGCATCCTGAGTCCAGATGGGAACACGTTTTCTTGCAACCCATGAAAGCTGAGCGAGTGATGATTTTAAGAATGCTATTTTACATGCAAACGAAAAAGATATAACTATTTATACGTCAAATGCTCTTTTACCAGCACGGGCAATTGCTACAAGCGGGATTTTTCATATGATTGAGTGACGAGTAGCTGAAACAAGAAAGTGTATTGAAAATTGTTTGATTCATTGTTGATATCGGGACTGAATAGGTGAACTCAAGGGGAGTGGTGATACACCAGCTCAAATGTGTATTCTTCATGCACTTGCTCGTGGTACAGAATGAAATCGTCCTCATGCTAAGAGTGAAGCACTGTACTTTACAGGGGTTTCTGCTCTAAAAATCAGTACTCTGAAAAGCGTGAAAGAGATTATAGAAGAACTTACTTATTAGATAAAATAACTACGTATGTAGTTATTTACTAGAAAAAGATGAATCCCATTAATATGCCAGTCATTATCCCAATAATAATCCATTCTTTTAGAGGATATTGTCTTTTAAGAATTATTGCCATACAGGCAATGGTAGTAATGTTTTGTGACATCAGAAGAATATTGACTATATTTGCTGGGAGGAATTTATAAGCAAAAAACCAAGTCATTCCAGCAAGTGCTAGTAAGATTCAGAGAAATATTTTCATTCATGTTATATTTTCTCTGAGTGTTTTTGTTGAGATTTTTGATGTGTTTTTATAGAAAAATATTATAAGCGCAATGAAAGTAATAATTCCCTCCAATGCAACAAGTGTGGTAAGTGGAGAAAGAATAGATTGTTTGATTATATAAGTAGATGTTCATGAATATATCATCCATGATATACCAGTTGCTATAGGGAAGAATAGCTTCTTAGTTGATATCTTTTTTTCTGACCGAGTATCCCAGACAAGATATCCAATCCCAATAATAAAAATGCTTCCTAGTATGATTTTTGTAATAGAGAGCATCTCATTACCTCCATAGAAAAAAATATTCCAAAAAAACAATATAATAATATAACTATTTCCTATAAGCATCGTGAGGGTTGGTCATGCATTTTGAATGCCTGAAAATAGAGAATATATTCCAGTATAACCAGCAATTCATCCGATAAGAAGCACTCAAATCTCTTGAAAATGAAAATCTCCTATATGCCCTATTCAAAAAAGAGTAAGAAGCCCTATTCATATGAGGAGATTTACAGAATATTGGATGGCTATGAGTTGATATTTTCATCCTGTTTCATTTTCTCGAGAAGAGAGCGCATTAAATAACCCATATCATAGGGATGAAATCAGAACAAGAAATACTCCTATAAATTCATTAGATAACATTTGCTTCTCAGTTTCCCGTTACCACTTTTGCATGACGAAGCACTTTATCATTGAGCATATATCCTTTTTCGAATTCAAAGACAATTTTTCCTGCCTCACCAGTTGTCTGACTCATGACCTCATGTTTATCAGCATTAACTTCTTCCCCTATAGAATCAAATGTTTTTACATTCATATCTGCAAGAGTTTTTTCAATTCCTCAGATAGTAGAACGAACCCCATTTACCCAAGCATCGGATTCATCTCACTGTTTTGTTGCAATAGCACGTTCAAGATTATCAATGTGGGGAAGGAATTTTTTTACAACTCCAGAGGTAATAAACCACATCATTTCTTCACGATCACGCTCCATACGTCTCAGGAGATTTTGATAATCTGCTTGTGCACGAGAAAGTGCATCACGAAGCCTTATCAGTTCTTCACTTTCTGAAACTGGTTGTGTTTGTTGAGTGGAATCTTCTTCTGATTCTTGAATGGTTTGATTATTTTCTTCTTCTGGAAGATTTATTTCATCTGACATAAGTATAGTATTTAATAAACTAAAATGCGTTGCATATTGTCTCGAAAAGCATGAGAAAATCAAGTTTTCTCATCGAAAGAAAAACCCCGGATTATTCCGGGGTTTTTCAGAATCCTTTTTATTTTTTGGATGATGTATCTTTCCGTTGTATTATATCAAGTATTTCTTGATAACTTGAATCGAGTTGTGCTTTTAAAGATTCAACCCAATGAATGAAGTCATCTTTTGTATCAGTCATTTCATCATTTAATGTATTTCCATGATCTTTTACTTCTTTAAGAAGTTCTGTTTTTTTATCATATAGATATTTCAGTGCATCTTCTATTTTTTCAACTCCATTTTCTTCGGATGATTTTAAAGTTTCTAAGAGGTTATCTGCCTCTTTCTTAAAACTCTCCAGAGTAAATGAGGCTTTTTCTTTCAGTGATTCAATGTCTTTGCATTCTTCGATAGTAGATTGCATTTTATTTTTTATTTCAGAAAAAGCATGCTTATGAATGTCAACAATATCCTCAATGATGGTCGGTTTTTTTTCTTCCGTATCAATATTTAATTTTTCCTGTCTTGCTTCTTTTTTATACTTGAGAGCAATTGCAAGTCCTGCTGCATATCATGCAAGGAGAGTGATAATTCATTTTTTACTCATAGAAAATTGTGAAAGAATACGGCTGCATTGTACCACAAAAAAAAGATTTTTCAATTATTATTTGAATGCAGTTAAAAAACGTGATAGAATGGTTATTATAACGTATACGATTTCTAATAAACATGCATACAAAAATAAAGAATTTTGGAACTCCAGATAATAATGAGGTAGATGGTACTTTCAATGTTCTTATTTGGAATGTTCATAAATGCTTGTCCAATGTACTTGAGCAAGATTTAAAATATATGCTTCGATATTGTGATATAGTCCTTATGCAGGAAGCAGTTATTTCTGAATATTGGGAAAAAGCACTCGCATATTTTGATCGTTTTGAATGGAGTTTTTTCAAAAGTTTTAATCTTCGAAAAAATAGTGAGACATGAGTTCTTACCGGAAGTCGCTTCGATCGGATTGCACAATCGATTCTTCCAACAAAACATAAAGAACCTATTCTTCGGACACCAAAAGCCTCAGGAATTTCACTTTTCCCAATTAAGAATTCAATGGAGAAACTCATGGTAATAAATACACATGCTATGAATTTCAATTTTTGAACCCCATTTATGGAACAAATTTCTGAAATTGCAGAATCCATTCAATGACATATTGGACCGATGATTTGGGCGGGAGATTTCAATACATGGAGTAAGTGACGTATGGAATTTCTTATGCAAATTGCAGAATCTCTCTGACTTGAAAAAATTGATTTTTCATACGATCCACGCTTTTTAAAGCTTGATCATATTCTCTATAGAGGTTTGGCCCCGATAACATGTGAAATATTTGATACAGTGAAAAGTTCTGATCATTATCCGATATCTGCACAGTTTGAATTAATAAAATAAACTTTCGATTGGAATACAATTTGAAAGATTCTCTATTCCGTTGTGAGTGATACGTATATCATCTTCGATACGTATTCCTATTCACTCTTCAGGAATATATATTCATGGTTCACAGGTGAGTATCATATTTTCCAGAAGGGCTGATTTTCTATCTCCAACATCATGTGTATCGAGACCAAGATAGTGTCCAATCGAATGAGGAAAGTATGGATTTGTCAGAGGGGTATATTCTGTCATTTTGAGTCATAACTCTATACAGATAGTATATGCCATATCTTTTACTTCCTTATTCCAATCTGCAATTTTTATTCATGGATGGAGAATATTCTCGGCATATTCCTTTATTTTTTGTACACTTTCAAATACTTGCATGTAACGTTTATTTGATTTTCCAATCAGAAATGATCGAGAAATATCTGCAGCATATCCATTTATTTCTGCCCCAAAATCAATCAATAACCAGTCATTACAAGAAATCTTTCGTGAATGTTTTGTATAATGTAGGGTACAGCTATTTTTATTGCTTGCAACAATACTTGGGAATGCTTCTGTTGAATGATTTCTTCGAAATATATATGCAATCATAGCCTCTATCTCATATTCGAACATTCCTGGCCGAAGAGTATTCTTAAGAAATTCGTAAGCATTGTGAGTTATTTGTATTGCAGCTTTTATAGTTTCAATTTCATCAAGCGTCTTTATTTGCCGGAGAAGATGAATGTTTTCTCATATACCGAGTTGTTCTTGTTTTTCGAAAAGAATATTTGGAACAAAAGGCATATCTTTTCTATAGAGTATGGTATCTTTTTGCATCAACTCCTGTATGATTTCTTGAAATTTTTCTTGAGGATAGATATCTTGAATTCAAGATATCTGAGTAATAGTATATGGGTCCATTCGATTCGTTCCCCATAGAAGTTCTTTCTCATTCATGGGTTCTGAAAATATAAGACACAATGTATCATTCTTTTCTCATCATTTATAGAGAACGAATATACAATATGGCGATGAAATTCCAGTGAGATATAAAAAATCAGAATCTTGTCTATAAGAATAGTGTATATCTCCATTTCGGATATATTCTTGTCCAGAGTAGAGAATACAAATCGAGTTTTTTCTCATGGTTTCTATCAGTTTATTTCTTCTGATAGTATATATATTGACATTTAACATTATGAATGTATATTATGTTTAATATTAGTAATTTACTTTATGCAGTGTCGTTTTTGAATGAAGGGAATTATGAGAAGTATTTCAGATAATGATTTACGTTCAAGTATCCGATGTATTTCACATTATACAATACATTCACTCTCATCATATTATCGATTTGTTCGTCAAGCGCAACATCCATGAAGCTATACACGACTTTCTTCTAAATTGGAATTACTTGCATCTGAATTATGCATATTCTTTTCGGGTGAAAAAATTGACCCAATTATTTTTATTGCTTACTGGTATTATATAGAGGGGAAAAGTATTCGTGATATATCTTTTTGATTACAGAGAGATTTCCAGATTTTTTTTCCAAAGAATTCTTTATCTCATATGTTGGTAAACATATTTGAGTGGGAGCTTCGATCAAATAATTCCCATGAAACCGCTCTCTCACTTCAGAAACATGCAAAGAACGGTTCTTGAAAGTTTTCTATTGAAAAATTTAACTCCGAGCGAACTACTCAAAAAACAAAAGAAGTTCAAAAGATGGTAAACCAATGTATTCATCAGTTGCCATTATGTGATCTTGATGAGGTGGCAGTTCATTATGAATGAGCAAAGAACCTGAGTGAAAAGATTGATACTATTCTTTGTATGCGACACGGAAAAGATACATTCTCGTATATGCAATTTTTACAAGCCTCAGGGATGAGTATGACAATGATTGCAACATTTCTTTCTGAAATTATATATCACTTCTTTGAAGAGGTTTGAAAAGATTCAATCCATATTCCAAAAATTACAGGTTCAGAGGTAAATAAGCTATTACAAAAAAATAAAGAAGAACGTTAGTTCTTCTTTATTTTTTCGAGCCGTACTACTGTTTCAATATGATGTGTATGAGGAAACATATCAACAGGAGTAACATCGGTAATCATATATGTATTTTCTTCAAGGAGAATCATAAGATCGCGCACAAGGGTTGCAGGATTACAACTTACATACATGATAATATCCGACCCAAAAGCAAGTAGGTCCTTAGTAGCTTTTGGATGCATTCCATCTCGCGGAGGATCAACAATGAGTGTTACGGGCTCATTTACTTTTTGTTCTATAAATCCAGGAAGCCACTCTTCCGTCTTCATATTTATGAACTCTACATTATGAATGTTATTCAGGAGTGCATTCCGTTTTCCATCTTCACTTGCTTCTTTTACCAACTCTACCGAGTATACTTTTTTGAAGTGTTGAGAGAGTAGTATTCATATCGTACCAGTTCATCCATAGAGATCAAGTAGAATTCAGGATGGGGTTGAACTCTCTTTTTTATCAAGAAGATTTATAGTAGTAGTATAGAGCTTTTCAGCTCAGAGTGAGTTCGTCTGAAAAAAGCTTTTCGGATGAATTTCAAATCGATTTCAGAGAAGTTCTTCAGTAATAGTTGATTTTCCATGAAGAAGAATTGCTTCCCCGGTAACAATATCAGCTCGTCCAGTATTATAGAGAATATATACACTTACGATATCATTATATTTTTGTGTAAGGGTATTTATGAAAATACGAAGATCTCATTCTTCTTTTCGTGACCAATGAGGATAATTCGTATTTGCACTGAATATTACCATAGTTTCTCCTGTTTTCTTGCTTTGTCGAATGACAAGGTGTCTCCAAAATCCTTCCCCTGTCTTCGGGTCATAGGTTGGAAGTCATGATAGGCGCGAGTATTCATCAACACTTCGAAATATTTCATTCACTCTGTCATCTGCAAGAATGCAGTGAGTGCAATTTATAATTCTATCAAATTGTCCTGGTGCATGAAAGCCAAAGCGAAATTCATCGTGTACTCATTCTTTTGCGCTAATATATTTCCCCCAAGAAAATTCTACTTTATTTCTATATCATTCAGTTTCAGGAGATTCTACAATAGAGTGGAATTGTGTACTCTCTGTTTTATCTTTGAGTATATGGAATGCTTCTTTTATTTGATTTTCTTTTATCTCGGTCTGCACTTTATAGGGAATAGCTAACCACTTACAACCTCCATAAATTTGCCAATGTGTAGGTAATTCTCGTTCATACGGTGAACGAGTTGTTACTGCCATTATTTGTGCTTCAAATCTATTCTTATGAACCTTGAGTATTCTAAGGGTAACTTTACTTCTTGGAATCGCTCAGCCGGTAATGATAATTTTACGTCCATCTTCTGCTGTTGCGAGTCATTGTCAACCAAATATGAGTTTTTCAATCTCTACATTCTCGATGATGTCATTTTTTTTCATGGGAGTATTTCAAAAATAGTGGGTAGAATATACATGAAAAATAAAAAAACGGAAACCTATTTTTGTTCCGTTTGTAAATTATGATAATATTTCTCTCCAAGTCTTCGCAATCATTCAGCTAATTCATCATATCGAGAGAATGCTTTTGAATTATGGGCCCCATTTTCAACTCCTGTTGGAAACTGTTCAAGATGAACAGGTATTCATTTTTGGAAAAATGTTTGTTCTAGAATTTTAAGAAAAAATGGGACACCTTGAAATGTCGAATGGAATCTATATGCAATATGTTTATCTCGGGATCACTGCAATTGTTTTATGATAATTTTTTCATTTTCCACTTCCCAAGAAAGCGCACAGGTTGGTCTATATTTTTCCTCTTTTTCACGCTTATAGCGTACTACAAGAGCGTATCTTCCATCAATGAGAAGGGAATTTCAAAAACTTCCATCTGAGAATTCTCATTCTGCATGTTGAATTCATCCGAGAATTTCCACCATCAGTCGAGTGCTGTCTAATATTTTGCAACAAGGATTATGTGGATTTGTTAAAAAATTCCGGAATTCCGGAATTTTTATTTCATGTATTGTTTCATTCAGAAGAGAATTTTTCATAAAGTTATTATAGACGAGTTCAACTATTTGTAAGAAGATAGGTTTTTCCACTTGCAGTAAAATCGGTTTCGATAATATTTATTGGTTCCCCTGATTTCTCTTTGAGAATAGGGAATCGGATAAGTTCTGTATGGGTTTTTATATTCATTGGATTCTTAAAGGTAATCTTTACCTCGGTCATTCCTAGATTTTTATTTTCTTCAGTTATCACTGCTCATTGTATGAGGAGTTCACCAGTTCCTAAGTGCACAGTATCTGGATTGTGAACTATAATTGCACGGAGGGTACTTACTGATAACATCGGATTATTTGCATGAAAATTCAGTGTATTTTCTTTTTTTGTTAGAGTAACATCAATGGTACTAATATTCATTGAGGCACTTTCCAACTGGTAAACAGAAGCAAGAATTCCAGGTCCTGTTGTTTGCATTGGCTGGAGAAAAACATTGATAGAAAAGGCAAATATTCCAGCAATTAATCCACTCACAATATAGTCTTTACGAACTTTTTGTTTATATTCACGAAAGAGGTCTTTCATATTTTAAAAAAAATATATAATACTGGTGACTTTCCTAGTGTACTATATATTCATATTTTTGTCAAAATATTATGGCTCTTCGTATTTACATGTTTTTGCTTGCTTGAATCTTTTTCACAAGCACTCTTTCTATGGGTTTGTTATTTTTTTATATGAATCCGGAATCAAATCTCCAAATTGCTTTTTCCCTCTTGGCGCTTGCAGTTTTTCTTTCATGAATGAGTAGCGGTGCCTTCTTCATTTTCTTTTTTAAGAAGATATATTACCGTTGAGAGGCTTATATTGATGCTATGCATCGAAGTGTTCGTCAATCATCACTCATCGTATTTGCTATTTTAGCATGTATAGGTTTGTATGCATATGATATCTTTCATTTTCGACTGGTTGCATTGATATGGGCAACAGTAATATGTTTTGAAGTTATGCTTCAGACACTCGATTAAAAAAACACTCCAAAGGAGTGTTTTTTTAATTTACCCTTGCAGGACTTTCATTGATTTTTCATTTTAACATGGTTTCAAGATTTCATTTGTAGTTAATAAATTTTCAAGCTAACATTTCAAAGGTATCTTTTACTTTTCACATGAAAGCATTTTTATCATTTTGAAAACTTTTTTGAATATTTTTATTTGCGAGTGTCCATGCCATTGATCGATAGGTTGCCATTTTTCTTTGCAACATTGAATCACAGAGTGCTTTTCATTTTCCATAAATAAAATTTGGTACCGTATCGGTTGGAACACTTGAAAAATATTCTGAAAGCGATGTAGTTGCATAGTTCCCACAAATTTTATCTGCATTCTCCCATAATTTACACACATCTCTTGGAGATGGATCAAAAATATCAGAAATAGTATTTGTCCAAATAGCAACATCTTTACTTCTTTCTTCTTTGAGTTTCTCAAGTACCTTCTTCACTTCTTTATCCACATATTCCCACATGAGTGCACTTACGGCTGCTTGATATGCTCGGTCAATTTCCGTATTCCCACCACATGCAAATGTTCCATGGAGTGTTATAGTACTTGAGTAGGGTTTTTCTTCAATACATGTTTTTATTGCTGTTTGTGCCTTACTTATAGCACTTGAATCTATTGCAGTTGCACTACATCCACTTGCATATCAAGTATGAATATATGATACAGAGAGAAGAAAAATGAGAATAGATGAGATATATATATGTTGCATAATATTACTTTCAAAAAATGGTACGAAAGAATCCTTTTGATTTTTTTGTATTTTCTTCACTTTTCTCATCGAAGAGGGTGGTTTGGTCTATATTTGTTTCTTTTTGTAGAATGCCTTTCTTTTCGTGTGCTTTTTTTATTCCATAAATAGAAGCAATAACTCATCAAAGAATTACTCAAGTAACGATAGCATCCACGGTTTTAATGCTTTTATTTGTTATAGTATTAGGACTTTTTTGATCTGACATAAGGATATGATTGTAATTTTATTCATGAGATGTTCAGGTTGTTTCTGATTCTATTCATATTCTACCGATTTTTATAGATTTGCTTGGAAGTTTAATCTTCGGTATCTGAATAAATAAAGCATTATGTTCTGTAGATGCCTTTATTTTATTAAAGGCAAGATTTTCAGGAAGAATAACGGATCGAGAAAATTTACCATAAAAACATTCTTCCACAAGAAGTCGTATTGTTTCTAGGTAGATAGGAGCATGATTTCTTTCTCCTGAAATAGTAAGAATATTTCGAGCAATCGCAATATCAATATAATTCATATCAACTCAAGCAATTGGAGCGATAATAACTATATCATTTTCAGTTTCCAATATATCGAGTGCTATTTGACCAATATCATCATTATGAGATGCTTCATCTGATATATTTACATGAATTTCATCTTCATCATGCATGTATTCATCAGTATGTTTTGCTTCATGAAAGTGACTCTCCTCTTTGTGAGATGAACTGTGTTTTTTTTTGTCTTCGCCAACACCAAAAAGTTGAAACATACAAGAATAGTAAGAAGGTTAATTTCTGTCTATCCTATTGAACTTCTTGTGTTTTGCAAGTTTCTCAGAGAAGGTTACAAATACTTTTTATAATAGATATATTGTCTTTCTGAGATGCGATAAGTTGATTATTTTTAGAATGTATATTGGTATGTATATAGGTATCACAGTTTACAATTGATTCAGTAATACCTCGTTCCTTATTGGCTGCACAAATGAAATGATAGGGGGTTTCTCCTACAATTTCTTGAAGTATATCAAGTGAAGAATGTACAATCGGTATTTTCGAGAGTTTTACACGATTTAAAAGAGGATTCCATCCGTAGTAAAGTGGAACAAAAAGAAATCCACTTGCTTCTTGATAAATGATATTCGTTTCCTCTTCTTTGAGAGATCAGAGTATCTTTATATATTTTTGTATCCCAAGTTGTGAGATATGATTTCGTATATCCTTGTAGTCTTCTTTTTCTCTTCAGAGAATAACTAATTCTAAAGGATGTTCATGCTGTTTTTGTTTTATGTACTCTCCATAGGCAATAATCATTCTACTGAGATTCATATGTGCCCCCCATCATCCATCATATAAGAAATAACCATTGGTAAGATGATATTGTATTCGAACTTTGGTAATTTGAGCATCCGTATAACTGAGATGGATATCTTGTTCATAGGGTGGTATAACCTGAACCTTTTCTTCCTGTATATTAAATATATCAATTATATCTCTTGAAAGTGCTATATATGGTACAATAATGGCATCTGCTTTTTTAATTGAATTTCGTAACTTCCTTCCTGTATGAAATCGATCAAGCATTCCTCTTTTTGATCGATTGGGATAAAGGATAGGAGTGAGATTACTCAGAAAGAGCACTGACTTTTTTCTATAGAGTCGAGGAATTGGATTATCTATACTGAATAAGCAATCAATTTTGAGATCTAAATATTTTTTTGTAATAGAAAAAGTTTCATGAAAATATCATCGTTCTGATGAAATCAGTATTTTTATATTCTGTTTTTTTTCTGGATTATAGATGGAATAGAGTGGTTCAGTCAGAAAAAAAACACAAGGAACATCCGTTATGCTCTCAAAAGCATTGAGAAACGCATGCATCCATGTAATTCGATTTGTATCAGAGTCTGTAATTCGTGCATCGACTCAATAAATCATAAATATTGGAAGGATAAAAAATCTTTCTTCTATTGTATCATAAGTTTTTTGATTTCCCATGAAATTTCTCTTGTCATTTAGCTTTATTCATCGGAGAATAAACTTCTTTGTTTGATTTTTTTATATTTTTTATACAATGAGAGAGAACCAAATTCCCAATTAGATTACAGGGGTATGGTTTTATTTTTTCAATTATTTTCAATACTGTATGGCTTTTGAATATTATGATTTACTTTGAGTAGAGCGAGCAGCAAGTGCTGATGAGATTAAACGTGCATTTCGAAAGAAGGCTATGGAATGTCATCCAGATAGACATAAAGGAGACAAGGAAAAGGAAGCGGAATTTAAAAAAATTAATGAAGCCTATTCAGTTCTCTCAGATGTACAAAAGAAAGCACATTATGATCGATTTGGTTCGGCCGAGTGAACTTCTGGATTTTGATGAGGAGGTGGGTTTTCCCAGGGTTTTGATGTTGATTTTGGTGATATTTTTGAATCATTCTTTGGAGGTGGTTTTTCACAAGGAAAAAGATGACAACGGCGCGATATCGGTGAGGATATTGAAATATTAGTCCGTATTTCACTTGAGGAAGCAATCCGTTGAACTACAAAAACCCTCTCTTTTAAAAAGCGGATACTTTGCAAGGACTGTAAATGATCTGGGGCGAAAGATGGGAAATATAGTGAATGTAGTACGTGTCATGGAACCGGACAAGTTCGTCATCGTACACAGACGGTTTTTTGAGTTATGGAACAAGCAGCGCCATGTCATGTTTGTGGATGAACAGGGCAACAATCCGTTGAAAAATGTACTACTTGCCATGGTAAGAAATATGAAGATATATCATGCAAGAAAGATGTGGAAGTTCCTCCAGGAATTGAATCCAATATGAGTATAAAGATGCGTTGAGAAGGGCATGAAGGGAAAGATGGAAACGGTGATTTATTTGTTACATTTGAAGTTCCAGAGAAAGAAGCCTGATTTACTCGAGATGGATCAACATTACATTATACGGTAAATATAACCCCCCCAGAAGCAGTTCTCGGTATCAAAAAAAACATTGATTTACCAGTTCTTGGCAAGAAAACAATAAACATTGATGCATGAACCCAACATGATACAATTATGAGGTTTCGTTCTGAAGGAATGGAAATTGTATGACGTTGAACAAAAGGAGATCTCCTTTTGCATATAGCAGTAATAACTCCTCAGAAACTTTCTTCGGATGAAAAGAAACTCTATGAAGCCCTTCTAGAGTGTCAATCATGAAAAAAGATGGAAAAATCTTTTTGGGAGAATCTCTTTTAATAGAAAAACCATCACACGAAAGGTGATGGTTTTTTTGACTTTCTGTCTCTTCTGTGTTAGCATTCTTTCTAGTTATTATTCAATAATTATGATTGTATGGAGAAAGTTCATCTTGATAAACTTACCACGAAAGCACCAGAGGATATTTCACGGGAGAACATAGAAAAACGTCTTGAAGAAATTCGGGCAGAGATTATTGAAATCCAAAAAAAATTTCATGCAGATGGAAGAAAAGGAATTCTTGTTATTCTTCAATGAATGGATGCTTCTTGAAAAGATTCAACAATTCGTAAGGTATTTTCTTGAATCAATCCACTATGAGTTCATGCTGTTTCTTTTGGGAAACCAACCTCAGACGAGTTTAAGCATGATTTTCTTTGGCGTATCCATAAAGAGATTCCAAAGAAATGAATGATTACTATTTTTAATAGATCACATTATGAGGATATTCTCGTACCAAGTGTGGAGGGGTATATTGATAAGAAAACAATTGAAAATAGATATGAACATATCAATGCATTTGAGAAAATGTTAGCAGATGAAGGAGTGATTATATTAAAGTTCTTTCTTCATATGTCTAAAGAGGTACAGAAGAAACGTCTCGAAGAACGTATTACTATAGAGCGAAAATTTTGGAAATTTGATCCTTCTGATACGGCAGCAAGAAAGAAATGGGATGATTATATGGAGGTATATGAAGAAATTTTTGAAAAAACAGATACAAAATGGGCACCTTGGCATATTATTCCTACAGATGATAAGTGGTATAAGGCATATCTGGTAGCAGATGCTATTTTAGAATCATTAAAATCACTTGATCTCGTATGGCCAAAACTTTGAAATGAGTCTATTCTTCTTGATGATTATAAACTTGTAGAAATTATTGACAAATAGTTATATAGTATATATAGTATAAATACAGTAGAAATTCAACTCTTTAGAAAGGAGATAACCATGTTTACGACATTGGTAACGTATGGAATCCTTCTCTTTATAGCGTATTATCTTCGAGATGTACTCTTTAAAGTTGTAGGCTTCTTACTAGCTGCTGCGGCCGCTGGATTCGTATGGTTATTTGTCACGGGAGTGACGGGTATACCATTACTCGGATTCATAGCCGGTGTGTGTGCTATTTACGTATTCATGTCAAAGGTAAAACCTTGGCTTGAAAAGAAAATCAAACCACTTCTTGGAAGTGGTGGAGGTGGCGCACATCATTAATTCTTCCCGTCCAATTGGACGGGATTTTTTTTGGAAAAATTGGAAAAATTTTGCTTTTCATAATTTTCTTCATAGGATATAATCTATGTCTACATCATACGCAGATTTGGTAAATGTTTCATCTTTTGGAAAAAAACGTGAAGATAACTTCAATCCTGAACGGGGAGAAGTGGCTTTTTATTGTAAAGATTGTCAAAAGGTGGTTGATATTAACCGGTTAGAGCCTTCAATTCCTCAAAAGAAAAAATGAAGAGAGTATATCTTTCAGTGTATGACTTGTTCTGGAGAAAATATCTCAGTTTGAACAGTAGAATGACTAAAAGATTTCTATAAACGATAAAAGTATACAAAAATCTCACTTATAAAAAGTGAGATTTTTTATTGTGGATATAGGATACTTATTTTTTTCAAAAATATATTTGCTTATTTACGCATTATGAATATATATAGTTGTATACTTTGTATACTTCTATGGAACAATTATCTAACAAGGAACAAATTCTTTTACAAAAAGTTCGAGAATTTTTGGCAAATGGAGAAAAGATAACTATTCGACTTCTTCAGGAATCACTCGGTTATGCATCTCCACGTTCTATTTCTGTTCTCTTGGGATCTCTTATTGAAAAATGACTTCTCTATAGGGATGCAAGGGATATGATACAATCTACTCCAAATTTTTCAACTGACAGTTATCAGGTGAAATGAATTCCTTTGATCTGATCTATTGCTTGCGGTATGCCAATATTTGCAGAAGAAAATATTGAAACTGAAATTCCTGTTTCTACAAAACTCCTGTATCCATCTGAAAAATATTTTTTTTTAAGGGCTCAAGGTGATTCTATGAATCAAAAAGGAATTCAAGATGGTGACCTTGTTCTTATAAGACAATCAGTTATTCCTGAACCTTGAAAAATTGTAGTTGCCCTTATTAATGATGAAGCAACACTCAAAGAATTTCGAAGAGAATGAGAACATGTCTTTCTTCTTCCTCATTCGGATAATCCACGGCATAAACCGATTATTCTTGATGATTCTGATGGAAACATACTGATTCAATGAATATTTATACGAAGTTTTCCAGGGAATTTATTTTCATAATTATATACCTATGCGTTCTTATATTCCATCTTTTGTTATTGAGTCTGATTTTAATACAACAACTTTTTGAATTCGTTTCAAAAAGAAACAGTCGAATAATTCGAGTCAACAGTTACGTATTTTTTCTTAATTTTTTTCTTTTTATACTATGAACGATAATCGTAAAGAAGCTCTTGCTTCAGCACTTGCTATGATTGAAAAGCAATTTGGCGCATGATCAGTAATGAAACTTGGTGAAAAAACCCATATGAAAGTTGAAACGAGTTGATCTGGTTCTATAGCGCTTGATGATGCACTTGGTGGTTGATATGCAAAAGGGAGAATTATAGAAATTTACTGACCCGAATCTTCTGGAAAAACTACGTTAACTCTCCATGCAATTGCGGAAGTTCAGAAGGCTGGATGAACAGCAGCATTTGTTGATGCAGAACATGCACTAGATCCAGCATATGCACGAAGCATTTGAGTAGATATTGATAATCTTATTATTTCACAGCCAGATTATGGTGAGCAAGCCCTTGAAATAGTTGATGCTCTTGTGCGATCTGGCGCCGTCGATTTAATTGTTGTCGATTCGGTAGCAGCACTTACTCCGAAGGCAGAAATTGAAGGAAATATGGGAGATAGCTTTATGTGACTTCAGGCTCGTCTTATGTCACAGGCTCTCCGCAAGATTACCGGTGTTATTAATAAATCCAACTCTACTGTTATTTTTATTAACCAAATTCGAATGAAAATTGGTGTTATGTTCGGAAACCCAGAAACCACTACTGGTGGAAATGCCTTGAAATTTTATGCTTCTCAAAGACTTGATATCCGAAGAAAGGAAAAACTTGAATCGGGTACTTGAGATGATAAAGAGGCAACAGGAAATCGTGTAAAGGTAAAAGTGGTAAAAAATAAGATTGCTCCTCCTTTTAGAGAGGTTGAAATTGATGTTTTATTTAATGAATGAATCAGCCGTGCTGGTGAAATTATAGATATTTGAGTTGAAAGGGGTATATTAAAGAAGGCGGGTGCCTTTTATTCATATTGAGAAACACGACTTGGACAATGAAAAGAAAATGCTCGTGAATTTCTTAAGCAGAATCTCGACCTCCTTACAACTATTGAGGCTGAAATACGCGCAAAGTAATATTATTTGCATTTTTTATATAATAGGCTATCATATAGGTAGCCTATTATTTTTATGACAGAACAAGTACTTATTCCATCTCATTCAGATCCTCAAGAACTTCTATCAAATGATGAGGTTTTTTCACGTGATACACATGATGATATACTTTCATTGCTTGATAAATGAAATGGTTCAGTCGTTCGTCAACTTATGAAAGAAGTAAGTAATCACCCATTTATTGCTTTTTTTCTCTGAGAAAATTTTGATCCAAAGATAGCTGATAATCTTGTAAAAGCACGCAATAGATGGTCTCGTATTATGTTACATAAGGATAGTCTACCTTCATCAAATAATGATACCTTCAAAGATGCTGCTTAGATATATTTGTCTTTTTTCTATCTCACCTATAATAGGTGAGATTTTTTTATCACTTTCAAAATGAAAAAACTTTCTGCCACTCTCGTTCATAAAATTCAATTAACCCATGATGTTTATGAATTAACATATTCTCTTCCTGAAAATCCAAGTATTGCTCCATGACAGTACATGATGTTTCAGCTCGAACCCTGATTGAATAGATCATATTCTATTGCTTCATTTTCATGATTGAACTGTACTCTGATTGTAAAACGTATATCAGATGGGAAGGGGAGTCCTCGTATCTGTGATGCTAGTATAGGTGATATATTTCAAATTATGATTCCATTGGGACATTTTATCCTGAAAGCAACAAGTATTCCAAAATGTTTTATCGGTACAGGTACAGGTTTTGCGCCTCTTTTTTCTCAAATAAATGCAACGGCAGATATGTGAATTACTGATATTGTTGCTTTTATTTTTGGAGTTCGGAATATTGATGATATCTTTTATGAAGATATCATTCGGGACTTGGGGGAAGGATTTTTAAATTTTAAATATGAACAGTATCTCTCTCGAGATGAAAAAGATGGATATCGCAAGTGATATGTTACAGATTGGATTACAAAAGAAAATATAGAGAATTTTGGTGAGTTTTATATATGTGGTAGTCCTATTATGGTGAGAGATGCACGTACTAAACTTGAAGAACTTGGTATTCAGAAAGACAATATTTTCTTTGAGCAATTTTAGTATATATTAAAAAACACCTGAATGGTGTTTTTTTATTGGAGTCTATAATTCGTATTCATTGGAACTCGTTCTGTGCCATATTTTTTTTGTACTTCCTTGAGTTCTATATCATATCTTTCTTGTGTCCAGTCTTCTGTAAATCCATATCAAATTCCATTTGGAACTTCCTTAAATGTTTCCATTACCTCAAACATTAGTTTAGTAGTATCAAATTTCTTTGATAATACCTCATAAAACATATGTGACTCATGACGAACATTTATAAGAAGTGTGTGTGCCATTTTGGTAGCATCATCTATGGAACTTTTGATTACTACAAGCTCTTCGGGATGAACATATTTGAGAAAATGAATATTTAAATCATTCATGTTTCATTCTTTGATTCTTCTTCGAAGTTCTTGCCAATAAGTTACTGCGAGTTCTATATTTGTTCCAAATGTAATTGCCTGATAACGAAGTAAGTGAAGATATTCATTTGCTTCATCTTGTGATAAATATTCTTTTCTTTTATGAAGAAGTTCAAATCTGCAAAGAGCATATTCTTTGATTCCATCATAGAGTTTTGGATTTAATTTATCAAGTATTTCCTGATCACTTCCTCAGAGAAGTTGCACTGCCTTGAGACGTTCATTTGCATCTCAGCGAAAGTGGTACTCAATCCAGAGTTCCGTTGCTTCTTCTACTCTTCCCATTTCATCAAGTTGAATAAGAAACGGTCTTGCTTGTATATAAATACCTCACTCTATAGCAGTACTTGCTAATAATGTAAGAATCTGTATGGAATCAGTATTTTTAAATGTTTCAGATAATAATTGAAAAGATTCAATATATTTTCATGAATCTCTTAGAAATTGTGCATATTCATAAACAGTTCATTCAAATTCATTTTTTGTAAATTTATGTACTATTGGGTCTGTTTGGATTTTTTCCTCTTTCAGAAATTTTGTACTGAATTCAAGGGAATCAGAAAAGTGTCTTTCCGCTTTCTCTCTATGAAATATAGCCCTTTCCTCTTTTTCAGAATCTTTTCATCTTGATAATGTTTGAAGATTACATGCCTCCATCCAATGAGCAAGCCCAAGGATTTTTAACATTCTTGGTAGTGTTATATCATCTCGGGAATGAAGACGAACTTCATTTTCTATTTCTTCAAGAAAATAGAGGAAATTGTAACTTTCTCACTGATATGAGAGCTCATCAAGATTCGCTGCAAAATTGGTATAGATTTCCATAATTCTCTCAGGATTGTGGAGTCAGAGCTTACAAATGTGTTCTAGAATATCAGGATCATCAGGGTGACATGTTTCGGTCAGCATACTTATAGCTAAATCATTCAATCCATATTCATTTGCAAATAATCATATTGCCTGGGCTTGAGTATCATCTATTCACTGTTTTTGAAGAGCTTGAATACTACTATCAATTGCAGTATCATTGATAAATAAACATCCAAGCATAAGTGAATAAATCATTAGGTCAGTATCATTTTGATGAGGTATAGCACCATGTTGAAATTGTACAATGTATTCAATCTTTCGAAGGAACATTTCCCCATACTTTTCATATACTTTTCGTTGAAAACTCAGAAAGTTGCTACGTATTTCTATTGGTATGTTGTTAAGCGTTCCTCTGGTATGTTTATAAGAAGCCTCCTCTGTATCTATTGCTTCAATCATTTCCTCATCATGGATTTGAAGTTGAGAAAGTATCTTTCGAATTTTTTCAAATGTTCCCGTGTGAACGTGGGAAGTACCAATGTGTTGAAGAATAAATTGAATATGATCTACAAAAACAGCAGCAAAAGTTTGAGGTTCACTTTCATATTCTTCTCCTTCTTCTTTCGCTCTTTGTTTTTCAAAAAATTCTACAAGTTTCATGACATGTGGAACTGGATGGGATTCAAAAAAATTATATAAAAATTCATATCCTCCAGGTGTTTGTGAAAATTCATCAATATAATGAAGGTATGATCCTATCATTGTAAAATCAAGATATCAAAATATTGAACGATGTAATAAAAGAAGTTGTTCCATGCTAAGACGCATATATTCTTCTTCAAAACCGTGTTCTTTTTGAAGTTCTGAATTTTCTCATAAATATTGTAATATCCGAGCATTCCTTGAAAGTTCTCGTATACTGGTTGTATGTACTTGTTTTTCTAATTCTTTTCCAAGAATATGTTCACCAGGCTCTGTATGGTAGAGAGTAATCATATCATCAAGAGATGATATATCAGCAATGGATAATTCTTTTTTAAATGCGTATACTGGATCTGGATTTGGAATAATACTGCTATAGGTATTGTATAGCTTATAGGCTTCTCTATCATCTCATGCACGAAATCTCAATGCTATAAGGCTTTCGATATAATGAATATCTTTATATTTCTCCCATCATGTTTGGAGAATTGAAATAGCTGCTTGGATATCTTCTGCATTTTCAAGGAGTTCACAGAACGGTGCATGACACATATCATCTCATAACTGGATTCATGCTTCATAATATTCACTGGCACTTGTATAGTCTCACTCAAGTTGCATATAGAAATCTCCCGCTAGTCAAAAAAATTTCTTTTCTTGTTCATTCAGAGTATTTTTCTTTCCGTCAATAATTTTTTGTGCCTTTCAAAATAGAAAATCTACCCCATCAACTATCATATGAGAGATTTCTTCTTCCTCATCAGGAAGTGTTTGAAGAAATTCACGCGCTCATGAAAGTATCTCGGAAAAGTATCTCGGATCAAATTCCCCTGTTCGATCGAGATAATGCTTTGCAAGCAAAAATCATTTTTTTATAATACTTTTTTCTCATCCAAGAAATCATTTCTTTAATACCTCAAGAGAGAGAAGCTTTGTTATACTTGCATCATGTTCAGCGAGGATATCATTTCTATCATAAAAGTCCCTGAGTATTTTCTTTTGTGCTCGATGAGACCGATGACGAAATATTCGTGATTCTGGATTGAGCAGTGCCTCACATATTTTTTGTACGTCTGATAGTACTTTTATGTTTTCGCTTATATCCGGAGGTATTGTTGATTCCGGAAGATTTGATAGAGTCCTTTCTTGTATCATACGTATATATGAAAAATATATATACTTATAATAATAAAAAATATATTGTCAATATTATGTGTTCGTATATTTTCTTGGGAAAAAGAAAGTATATAATTAGAATTTTGTCGGAAAATCAGGTGGTTTACTTCAGAAATCACTCGGCTTTATTCAGAATCGATTTCACTCAGCTTCTTCATCAAAATTATTCATAATATCTTGATTCCATCGACTGAGGGCATATTGATTATCGTTTAGGCTCATATTTCTCCAATCGATAATAAAATCATCCGTTTCTGTTTCATCTCATGCTATAAAATATGCCATCATCACAGAATATCCTTGTTGTTCAGCAAGTTCATTGATTCGTTTTATGTATTCTTGTACTTTATCGGTAAATTCCTGTCTTGAAGGCATAGTATAATAGAAATAAGATTATATATTTTTATGTATAAATTCTTGAAATAAGTTATTTAGTATGGTTTCATCTATATCTTCTTTTGCAAATTCTTTCATTTCTAATAGCTTTGAAATTGAGTGAAGAGATTTTTGTTTATCATGAGGGCAGAATGGAATCAATTCACGGAGTGTCTTTGAAAAGGCATTTTCTACTCATTGATTTGCAAAGTATTGCCTAATTTCATCTTGTATTTCATATGAATGATATTGATATAAGAAATTTTTTTCCTCTTTGGTTGGTTTTAATTTTCTTCATATTTGATAGTATCAAATAATAGTGCTTATAAAACCAAGTCCTAAAATAAGGAGAATCCAAGTTGTATAGTTTTTATCTGAATTGTATTTTGTTTGTTCCTTCTTTTCTCATTGTATGGTTTGTAGTATAGTTTTTTCTTGTGTTGTAATAGAGATTGTATTGCTTAAGGATTTTCCATAGGATGCTGGTCATAGTATATAAACTCCTATAGTTTCAGGAAGAACTTGTATAATGGTTTCTTTTATAACGCTTGATTCTCCATTTATTATTTCAATATTCATACTTTCTGAACGACCTATAATTTTCATAGTATCAATTCCACTGAATACAAGTTGTTCATTTTGGTCTGAATTCGAACCAGTAAATACTGCTTTTATAGCAATATTACATATACTTTGAATTTTTTTTCCATCACAATCTGATGAAAGAAGTATGGGTGACCCAGCATACAATATTGATGAATACAGAATGCTAATGAGAAATAGAAAATATCGAATCATAAATATTTATATATTACTTCCTTTTCCAGACAATAACATCTTTTTTATTGGTTGTAAGTGTTAAGATGGAATCTTGAATGGTATACTTGAAAAGAGTAGAGTTTATAAATTTTTCTTCCACACGCATTCCATCGTTGTCACAGTACATGCGTGTCGAGAATAAATTCATACGAAGCGTTCATTTACTACTAATTTGATAGCTTCCACCAAATGCATTACAGAGTTTTCCAGCTATCTTTTTTTCCTTGAATTCCAGAGTTCCTGAATGAGTAATGTTTTTCCCATTCAGACTTATTATATTCCACTGAGTTCCTACAAATGAGAATGGAACAGATTTTTGAGAAAGTACTTTAATAAGAATATAGTCATTATTTTTCTTTTCAACTTTTAAGATAGAAATAGAACCTGGGAGAAATGTAAATCCTTGAATAATTCCAAAGAAATTTTCCCATTTTTTTGTCTTTGAATTTTGTACTTGAAGACATTTTCTCGATACCTTTTTTTGAATGCAATCTTTTAATTCTGATCCAATTGTAAGAGTTGACATAACTTCATTCTTTTTTTGTATTTTTATTTCTCAGGAAACAGTGTTTGCATGAGTAAAATTTGGGAGAAGTACGAGAAGAAACAGTATAAAATATTTCATAAAAATAGAAATGAATAAGTGCTAATAAGTATAATAAAAACCCATGAAATAGAAAGTTTTTCTATCGTACATAGAAACTAAAATACTATTTTTGCACAGTACTTATATAGGTATCTCGAGTTTGCTCTATCACTCGTATGAGTTGTGGACTTGGTCCTATATAGTTTCTTGGACTCATGCCAATTTCTTTCATAATTGCTTGAGTTTTCTGTGTATCACTTTGAATCCATCAACCGAGTCATACATTATTAAGTGTCATATAGAAAATATCTTCTTCAATATATCCTGATACGGTTTCAAAGTGAGTATTCATCACGAGTACTTCACCATTTCATCTGAGGATATAGGTATTATATGCATCTACATACTGATCTTTAAAACGAGTACCAATCACACAACCGGATGATGGATTTTCGGAAATGGGATGAACGGTGATTTCGAGGATATTTCCAAATGGACTACAGAGGAGTCTATGTGGAAGTTTTTCACGTAGATATTCTACATTCATGGGATGAATGCTTCGGAAAATTGGAGCTTCTTTTTCTTCTGTTGCCTGATTATTCAAAAACTGCATATTGTATTATTTTAATATAAAAATAAATATACGAAAGAGCAATATAAATGCAAGATGAGAAAATATTTCTTTGACAATTTTATTTATTATCTATTATAACAATTAAAAATTAATTATACATATATGTCAAACAATGTAGTAGAATGAAGATTTTGAAATCCAAGGAAAATATGAGATTCTCCTGTGAGTATTCAAGTTGTTGTCTCACATACATGAGCGACTGTCCATTCTCTTTCATCTCTTGTCTATATCCCATGGGTAAA
This sequence comes from uncultured Candidatus Altimarinota bacterium, assembly GCA_936941205.1. GTDB lineage: Bacteria > Patescibacteriota > Gracilibacteria > BD1-5 > UBA2023 > SSGK01. The sequence continues at coordinate 50,846 of CAKZJF010000072.1, forward strand.
AACCGCCCTTGAACGTGTACAAAAAAGAGATCCGATTTTTCGAGAGTTCTTTGATAGCCTCTTTCGAATTCAATCAGTATCGATTCAAAGTGATGAACCTGAGATTACGCTTGCTTCTATTATGAAAGTGACTGATCCTGAAACCAATGCAGAATGGGAACTTGATGTAGCGAATTTTATACGCTTTGTTGATATTCCTCCTCATGCTCTTGCTGATGAAGAATTTACTGAATTTATAAGTAATCTTATGAATGTTGCAGATATTACTGTTGGACTTTCTGTGAATGATAATGAGAATGACGAAGCAAGTCAAAATAGAACACGTGATATTAAAGATGCTCCAGATTTTTTATTATCAAAACCACTTCTTGCTCGTTGGGATGGAAAGCAATTTGTTGATGATTTTGAGTTGGTTATTAACACGACAGATGTGGAAAATTCTCTCTATATACATGCAAATCGCTTCCGTAATCCTCATGAGATTCCACTCTGGCATATGGCACTTCATATGGCACTTCAATGATTAGAGTCGGGGATTTCTCCAGAATCCAATATTCCTGTGGAGATTACTCATTATAAGGATGATATGACTGATACCGTTTGTATGAAATTTTCCGAGCTTCTTGAACTCATATATGATGCACTGGTTTCCCAATTTCCACTCTATGCAAATTTTTGAGATAGATTCCAAGTATTTCTCAAGGTGCATAAAAAATATATAGATTCTATGATTCTTCCACTTGATGAAATTCCATTCGATGAAGAAGAATAAAAAATCCCTCCAAATTGGAGGGATTTTTTTAGAGATTCCAAACGATGATATCACCTGATTTAGTAGTAAGAGTAAGGATACTATTTTTTATATTCCATTTTGCTCAGTCAATATTCATTGCACCTTCAAGAGTCATTCCATCTCCTTCACAGTACATCATGGTAGAAGCAAGTCATGGGGACTGTATAGTATCACCTTTAAGTGTATATCCTCCGAACATAGTATTACAAATTTTTGCCTGCATCTTATTGTATGTAAAACTGAGACTTGCAGGGGATTGAATCTTTTTTCCATTGAGCGTATCTATTTTCCAAGTAGTTCCTGCGAGTGGAGTTTTTGATATCACTTTCGCAAGGGTATATATTTTATTGGAAGCATCGGCTGGAGGATTTTCAATACTTTCTGAAATAACACGAAGACGATAGGTATATCCTGGTTCATAGGTAAAACCAGAAATAGTACTATACCAGTTTGACCATGTTTTCACGGCACCTATTTTTACTTGAAGACACTCCATTGATATTATTCCTGTACAAGTAGAAGTTTTTGGTCCAACTGTGAGAATATGTGTTTTTACTTCCCATGAGCGTACACATTTTGTAAGTTCTTTGTTCCAGCTATATCCAGCAGCAATAAGACAACCATGTAAATCTTTATCACCACCAATTGGTTTTGCATTTATTTCACATTCTCCTTGACTGATATTACTTGCTCAGGCAGCCTTTGCCATACAATTATTCCCAAAGGTTTGTTTTATTGGATCACATGGAGCCTGGATACACTGTACTTGTACAGATCCACAAACAGGCGCGTATTCCATGGTACACATGGTTTGAGTTTCAGCAGAGACTGACTGTGAGAAGCCAAGTATAGTCAATAGAAGAATAGAAAAAATAGAAGTATTCATAAGAAAAAATAAGAAAGTAATAGAGTTGTACTGTATATGACGAATTTAGAGAAAATAGGTGACAAAATTATATGTATTTTGATATAGAATTCTATAAAATATTTATTTGACAATATATTAAACATATATATAAAATATAAATGAAATCAATTACTGAAAATTCAGAGGAGCAGGGTGAAAAATACCTACAAATCCTTAAAAAAATCTTGGACGCAGTAAAAAAATGAGTGAATAATTTTGATATTTTTGCTGAACTCGTGAGTAGTATGGTATGGCAATCTCCAAAATGACTTGCGGTAAAATGGATTGAAAAGGTAGCTTCTGATGACTGGAATTCCCTTCAAGAGACTATAGATGATACTCTAGCAATAAAGCAGTTAAAACACCTGACACGAAAACAAGTTATTTCTTGATGCTCCCAACTAGTGTATCTGCTTGCTAAGAATCCAACATTTCTTCAGAAGATGACAACTCGACTTGCT
>CAKZJF010000073.1 GCA_936941205.1 uncultured Candidatus Altimarinota bacterium
TATAACCCTACTTATTCTCCTAGCCGCTTCTTCAGTCGGAGTTGTTTTTGCTACTGATGCCGGAACGAGCACAAAGGTAATAGTAACTGAAATTCTTCCTTGAATGACGAATTGTAAGTGCTTAAGAGAATGAACTGATTCAGATTGAGCAACATCTACATATACAAGTGATGCACTTGATGCAGCTGATCCAAAATGCTGAACTCCTCAAACAAGAAAATATGAATGTACTATCGAACAGGGTTTTGGAAGTTTTACGAGTATTATGGGTTGAATTATTAAGTGGCTCATCTATGTAGGATATGCACTTTCTGTACTCTGAGTAACCCTCTTTGGTATAGCATATACTGTTATGGGAAAAGACTCTGACCAAGCAAAACATCTCAAAACTTGGCTTACGAATATTGCTATCGGTTTTATTGTACTTTTTTTCTTTCAACAGATACTTGTTATTCTTGCTCCTTGGGTATTTCAATAAATATACATACCATCTGACAATAAAACTCCCAACCTGGGAGTTTTATTTTTCCCCCTTGAAAAGTGACTCTTTTTCTCTATCATTCAACAGAATTATCTCTCTTTTTCTCTCTTCATGCTTCCTGAAAATCTCAAAGAAGATATTATCCAACCGGACTGAATGATATGAATATATCCGATAATTTCTCCAATAACTTGGTGAATTATTTTGATTGGTGGCTTTCTTTTCATAGGCTATTACCTATACCTCTATCGTGCAAACAAACGCGCATACCAAATGTTTCATGAAAATCTCAAAGTACAATACAAACAAAAGATGACAGATATTTCATTCGAGGAATATGAATATTCAGCAAGGGCTTCATATGTTATACGATCTTTCTTAGATGAAATGAAGAAAGAAATTACTTGGATATTTCATACTCCAAAAGAAATTAAAAATTCTCTCCATGAGAAATATATTCAAGAGTTTTTTTCACTCATAGAAAAAACAGAATATCAGGAAGGCGAGGCAAACAAATCTCAAAAAGAAGAAATTTATAAAAAATCCATTATCCTTATTGATTCCTATGGACTTTATCAGTAACATCATCTTCCTACAACCATATTTTCTTTTTTTACTTATTCTTGTACCCTATATTTTGTGGCAAGAAAGAAAAAATCAATCTCCAGGATACCATGCTCCAAATATATTCTTTTCAAAGATTTGAAACACACATGGAATATACTGGTATTGAAATATACTTGGAAAATGATGTATTCTTACACTTGTTATTTTTCTTCTTGCACAACCAGTTACTCCTTTTCATAAAACAACAGTTCAAAAAAATTGAATCGATATTGCTGTTGCTTTTGATACCTCAAAATCCATGCTTGCTGAAGATATAATACCAAATAGAATCGAATCAGCCAAAAAAGTAGTGATAGACTTTATAAAAAATATACAAACCGATCGAGTTTCTCTCATAATATTTGCTGGGAAGCCTTTTATTTCATCACCACTCTCATTTGATTACAGTGCTCTAATTGATATCGTTAGCACGATAACAACCGATACCATAAAACAAAATATCCCATGACTATCTGGAACTGCCATTGGGGATGCTTTATTAGTAGCTATAGAGCAGTTAGAAGAAAAAAGTCCAAAAGCAGAGTTATGAGATCGTGAAAAAGTAATTATCCTTCTCACTGATGGAAAGGCAAATATATGAACAGATCCTTCCATAGTAGGAAAGTTGGTGAAAGAAAAAAATATCAAAATATATCCAATAGGAATTGGTGATCCTACATGATCTGAACTTTTTACAACCGATAAAAATGGGACTAAGCAGTATTTTCGTTGACCCGATGGAAAACCAATAAAAGCAGATCTTGATGAAAATATGATGAAAACCCTTGCAAATATTACCTGAGGAGAATACTATAATACCAAAACAAACAATGCTCTTGAGTTCGTTTTTTTGGAACTATCAAAGAAAATTAAAAAACCAATCGAAACAACACGAACAACTTCGTATATATCATACTCGAAAGAACTTCTTGTTTTTATTCTCATCATCTCATGTACTATACTTATACTTGAAAAGAAGAGTAAACCAATAGGGATTCCCTAGAAAACTTATACATACTCAATTCCATATTTCTGTAACCAAGCAAATAATCCATTCAGCTCAGTAAGTGAAAATTTTGTATCCTTTTCAGAACCCCCAATTTCTATCCATATTTTAATAGATCATTGAGTTTGTGATTCTAAGTAAGAACGAAGAAGGAGAAGTTCATCTTTCGTCCAAAAAGAAGGTACATGAATGGTATATTTGTCCTGTTTGGAAGCCACTGTACTTTTTATTCAATCAGAATCTTCTTTTTGAGGTTTTTTGACTCAAAGATGATCCTTTGCAAAATCTCGAAACATCGTAATAGTAAAAGATTTTATATCATTTGGCATTACAGAAATTTCACCACTTCCATCATTAAATCGAACTCTTCAATCGACCACTAATATCATATCTTCCTGAAGTTTATCAACAAATTGTTCATAGGATTTTGGGAAAACTACAACTCGAAAAATAAAACCAATACTCTCACAAGTTGCAACCACCATCATTCATCCTGACTTTGTTTGTATCTTTCGAACTTCTCATACTACTCAAATAACTCGAACTTTTGGTATATCTTCATATTTTTTTGCTGACTTCTTTTCATTTTTCTCAATTCAATCAGATGGATTTTCTGGTGACACATCAACTGACGGAGACTCTTCTTGAGGCGATTGAACTATAATATTCCCATCTTCATCAAATTCAATCCCATCCGCTTTATCTTGCATCTTTTCTTGAAATTCCCGAATAAGATGAAGATTTGTACTTCTTTTTTCAATAAATGCATCTAAACCAGAAAGTGGATGTCACGATACTGGATATCCTATAGTTATTCGTTCTCATTTTATACATTCTTCAAATGACATAGGAAGAGAACTTGTGAGTTGAAATGCATGTTCAGAATTCGCCTCTCCCATATCAAATAACCCAATTTGAAAACTCTCATTTTTTGATTCAAGTTCACGCAAATATGCAGTAATTTTTGTAATAGAAGCAAGAAGGGAAGCACGTTCACCAAGGGAGTCTAGTGCTCATGAAAGAATCAAAGATTCAAGAGATTTTTTATTAATAACTTCACTTCCTGTTCGTTCTATCAAATCAGTAATACTTGTAAATTTCTCATTTTTTCTCGCAGCCTGAAGTGATGTGATTGGACCATCACCCAATCATTTTATTGCCTTCAATCCAAAACGAATATGCTCATTATCAATAAAGGTAAAATGTTTCATTGATTCATTAATATCAGGAGGAAGCACTTGAATTCATTTTGACTTTGCCTCTTCAATTTCCATACGGATACGATCCGTATCTTCCTCATCACTTACCATAAGGGCTGTCATAAACTCTGTAGGGTAATAATGCTTCATAAAAGCTGTCTGATATGCAATCATAGAATAACAAGCAGCATGAGATTTATTAAATCCATAACCCGCAAATGGTTCAATAATTTCATCAAATATATAAACTGCAAGTGGTTCCGGATGTCACTGCATTTTCGCAGCATCTATGAATTTTCATCGTTGCTCCATAAGAAGTTCATACTTCTTTTTACCGATTGCACGACGGAGAATATCGGCTTCACCAAGAGAAAATCCAGCAAACGCTTGCACAAGTTGCATGATTTGCTCCTGATACACAGCAATACCCTGAGTTGGTTTTAGAATAACCTCAAGAGATGGATGCGGATATTCAACTTTCTTTCGTCCATGTTTTCGATCGATAAAATCAGGAATATATGCAAGAGGCCCTGGACGATACAAGGAAACCATAGCAATGAGATCTTCAAAACAGTTTGGCTTTAATTGTTGCAAGTATTTTCTCATTCCTGCTGATTCAAACTGAAATACTCATGTTGTATCACCATGAGAAAACACTTGGAATACATTCTTATCTTCATAATCAATCTGAAGAAGATCAACATCTTTCTTATGAATTTCCTGAACTATTCGACGAGCTCTATCAAGGATGGTAAGATTTCGTAATCAAAGAAAATCCATCTTTAAGAGTCCAAGTTCTTCCAGTGGTCATGCTGAAAACTGTGTTACAGTAGAATTCGGATCCTTTGGTGGTGGTTGTATTGGGCAAAAATTTGTCATCGGCTCAGGTGCAATAATTACAGCACAAGCATGTACTCAAAGCTGACGAACAGATCACTCTAAACGAAGAGCACTGTTAATAACTTTTGTATATTTTTCATCTTCTTCATATGCTTTTCTAAATTCTGTAGATTCCTCAAGGGCTTCTTTTAAGGTAATCCCGGGTTTTCCAGGAATAAGTTTTGCAAATTCGTTCATATCAGAAAAGGGGATTCCAAAACCTTTTCCAGCATCCTTTACAGCTGCACGTGCAGCAAGTGTACCAAAAGTACACACTTGGGCCACATGATCGTGACCATACTTACCACGAACATAGGTGAGTACTTTATCTCTTCAGGTATCAGAAAAGTCCACATCAATATCTGGCATAGATACTCGAGCAGGATTCAGAAAACGCTCAAAGAGCAGCCCATACCGAAGAGGATCAATATCCGTAATTCCTGATAGATAAGCAAGAATAGCTCCTGCTGCTGATCATCGTCCTGGTCATACTGGAACCCCATTATTCTTTCAATATCGAATAAAGTCAGCTACAATACAAAAATATCCATTAAACCCCATAAGCTCAACTACAGTAAGCTCATACTCCAAACGGGTAATAATCGATTGTTCCTCTCGGGATAATCCAGATACTATTATCTTCTTTTCAGTTGGATAATATGCAGAAGAGAGGTCATAAAGTTCCTCTACGCTCATTTCCGAAAGCTTTTTATCAGGACGAGTAACCTGAAGTTTATGAATCAAGAGCGTAGCATTCTCTTGATTTAAAGTGAATCCGTAACGATAATTCAACCCATCAATACACATTTTTCGAAGTAACCATTCTTCTTTTTCAAGTTTAATATAATCTCATGAAGGAAGGGTGGAGATATACGTAGAATACTGAATTTCTTCTTCTTGGGAAAGAGGAAAAACTGGAATTCGATAGGAACCATAGTCAATAACAATATCAATAAGACTCGCAATTTTAGAACTATTTGTATACGCTCTTTCTGTATATACAAATAGTTCTTCCATTTCTCTACTTGATCGAATACTATAATCTCAACCAAGAAGTGTAGGCCTATCTGGATCATCAAGTGGACGCCCATCTGCTACGCAGGCAACAAGATCTTGTGACTCTGCATCATCCAGTTCTCAATAATAGGAATTATTCGTTCCAACAATTTCATATCCATATTGTTTTGAAAGTCGAAGAAATTCTTGATTTACCTTTGGTTGGATTGATATATCTGGATGTTCCTGGAGTTCCAAATAAAAACCATCCACTCAAAAAAGTGAAATATAGTAGTTAATACGTTCACATATAAAGTCATCACTCCGTCCAGTAATAACATGCTGTGCAATTTCTCCATACATTGATCCAGAAAGTCCTATAATATCAGATTTATACTTTTCTAAAAGTTCAAAATCAATACGTGGACGTCCATTCCAATATCATTCAACCTGAGAGGCGGTTACGAGTTGAATAAGATTTTTATATCCATTATAATTCTTTGCAAGGAGAACAATCTCGTAGAGCTCATTATCCTTATCTCGATTTGATCTTCATTTTTTTGAAAGAGTAAATTCAACACCAATAATTGGTTTTATTCATTGTTTTTTGCATGCCTTATAAAATTCAAAAGCACCATATAAATTCCCATTATCTGTAATAGCAATTGCAGATTGTCCAAGTTCTTTTGCTCGTTTCGCTAGACCTTCTGGAGTTCAAAGACCTTTCTGAAAAGAATAGTGTGTATGGCAATGAAGATGAACAAATGACATAACAATAATAAAAAGAAAATGGAAGAAAAAACCTCATAATGAGGTTTTTTAATGAAAGAATCGAATCTTATCTGCATTTGGATGACAACGAAGCTTCTCAAGTGTTTTTGCCTCAATTTGACGGACTCTTTCACGAGTAACACCAAACTCTTTTCCTACTTCTTCAAGGGTATGAATATCTCAACCATCGAGTCCGAAACGCATAATTATAATCTTTCTTTCACGTGGAGTAAGAAAATCAAGCATTTCATACAAATTTTCCTTAAGTATTGAGAGGTTTGTGGCCTTCTCAGGAGTAAGATACTTATCATCCTCTACGAAGTCACCAAGAGTGGTATCTTCTTCTCCACCAACGGGAGAATCAAGAGATAATATATCCTGGGAAATACGCATAATCTGACGAACCTTTCGAACATCCATATCAAGCTCGAGTGCAAGCTCTTCCATAAGTGGTTCACGAGCAAGTTCCTGTGTAAGTCGACGAAATGTATGATTAAAACGATTAATTGTTTCTACCATATGAACTGGTACGCGAATCGTACGTGCCTGATCAGCTATGGCACGAGTTACTCATTGACGAATCCACCAAGTTGCATAGGTAGAAAATTTAAAACCTCTATCTGGATCAAATTTATCAACCGCACGAAAAAGACCAACATTTCATTCCTGAATAAGGTCAAGAAGTCCGAGTCCACGACCCATGTATTTTTTCGCGATTGACACCACAAGACGAAGATTTGCTTCTGCCAATTTTCTTCGTGCCTCTTGATTTCATTGTTGAATTAATTTTCCAAGACGAACCTCTTCTTCTGCATCAATCAAAGAAAAACGTCCAATTTCATTCAAATACATTCGAATAGAATCATCTGAAATTTCAGATAAATCAATCTCATCATTTTTTTTATCTCCTGTAAAAAGGGTATCTTTATCAAGAGAATCAACAAGTTCAATATTCAGTTTTGCAATACGACTGTATACTTCATCCATCAGTTCAATATCTTCTTCTGCATGAGGGAGAGCACTCATAACCTCATCATATGTGAGCTTTCATTCAGCTTTTCATTTTTTAATAAGCAACTGAAGATTCTCTGAAAGTCCATCCAAAAATTCTTGAGGCACTGATACATCTATAAACTTTTTCAAAATCTTCTCGCGTTTTTTACGACCGAATACTCCCGGTAAATGAGCTGTTTTAGGGTTATGGTCATCTGTTCATTCCTCCTCTCATTCCTCCTCAGAAAAATCATCAGAAAAATCATCAGAAAAATCTTCTTCTTCAGAAAAATCATCACTTCCACCTTCAATAATAAGATCTTCCTCTTCATGAATAGCATCTGAAATATGATCATATGTTTTCTTTTTTATTGCCTCCTCAGAAGCAACATCGAGCATATTTTCAATATCAAGAACACTTGCATCGAGTGAAGTAAGATCTATTTCCTCGATACCATCACTTATTGATTTATTATTTGAGTTTTGGAGGTTCTTTTTTGTTGCCATGAATCAAAATTTATAAGTAAACTAGGGGGATTTTTATGCGAAACTATTATTTTTTTAAGATATCAGGCTTTATTCCCAATGTAATTGCCTTTTTTATAAGCTCATTATATACTTGTGCGTACTCAAGACTCTCCAAGGAAAGTCAATAGAGAAGTGTATTTTTCTCTTTCTGGAGAAGGAGTCCATGAAGAAAACGTATAAGATCAAGGCATTTTTTGACTATAGAATCATGAGAAAGAGAACTATTTTCCTCTTCTATCATAAGATCAATAAATCAAATATACTCTTCTTGTTCCTCAGTATGAGGAAGCTTCTGAATCACAGATGTAAGTAACGAAAAATTCCTCTCTTCCGAGAGATCACGTTCAGTATATCGAAAATGTTCAGAAAACAAATCAAAAAGATGATATTTTCTAATATACACCGCTAATGTATCTATTGGGGAAATACTTTCATTTGTTACCAATGATTCATCTGTACTTGGTTTTTTTATTCATCGTTTAATATTTTTATACTCTCCATAGAGAATATCAGGCGTTATATCAAGAATCTTAGCAATTTCTCGAATATGAATATCTACTTCAATCTGTGAATGAACATGAACAATAGAATGGAGACAACTTGATATCAATGCTTTTTTTCATACCAAAGAAGCAATATCGAATTTTTTTCTTCCTTCAGATAAGTAAAATTGAACTGGAGTAATTGCATGCTGAATGCATTCTTGAAATTCTCCTCACCCCTTTATGAACTCATCTGGATCTTTTCCGTTTGGTATCTGAACAATATGAACATCAATTTCTTCATTTAAGATATTCTCTAAACTCAAAAAAGTAGCTTGAATCCCAGGATTATCACTATCTAAACAAAGATAGATATGTTTGGTGAATCGTTTTAGTCATTTCATATGATCTTTGGTAAGAGCTGTTCCACTTATCCCAACTGCATACTCATATCATGCCTGATGGAGTGTTATAGTATCCATCTGTCATTCAACAATTAAAACCTTATCTGCTTTTGTAATAGCATTTTTTGCTAAATGAAGACCATATAGTATGGAACTCTTGTCAAAAATATGAGAAGCAGGGGAGTTAAGATACTTTGGTAAAGCATCATCCATCACTCTACCAGTAAAAGCAACAACATGACCTAAAAAATTCGCTATTGGATAGACTATTCGACCAAAAAACTTATCACGAGTTGGACTTACAAAAAGTCATGAATCAATCATGAATTTTTCATCAAATCATTGTTGTTTCAATGAAAAAAACAAATCCCTTGGATTATTTGAGAATCAAAGCTGGAATCGAGCAATAGTGTCATGAGTTAATCACCGATTCAAAAGGTAATTAAGGGCTTTTTTATTCTCTTCTTTATAGATAGATTCATTGTAGTAGATAGACGCTTGTTTATATAAGGCAAATATATCTGCAGTTTTTTCACCTTTCTCTTTTAAAAAATCAGTTTTTAATTCTATTCCTGCATCTTTTGCGAGAATCTGAACCGCCTCACCAAATTCAAGTTTTTCAATCTCCATCAGAAAACGTATTGGACCTCCTCATTTATGACAACTAAAACAATATGCAATATTCTTTTGTGGAGATATAACAAAGGATGGGGTCTTTTCTTGATGAAATGGACAATTAGCCTTATAGTTTACTCAGGCTTTTTTTGTCTGAATATAGCGATTTACGATATCAAGGATGTTTACGCGTGATTCAATATCTTGAGATAAGCTCATGAAAATGGGAATTATTTTTTATCAATAATGAACTCTATATTATCAGGATTGGATGAGACTCGTGTAAGCCAGAAAGGTGAAAAATTAATACGAACCTTAGCAATATTTGGGTCATTCACCAATTTGGAAACTGCTTCTTTTTCGGTTGTATTTGCTATCATGGCTTTTAATTTTCTTGTCAGATTATTCGAGGAATTTTCAAAATCATAGGTCATATTTACATTTACCTCTGCTGTTGCTTTAATTGCTTGTTCAGTTCGATTGAGGATACTCGATATTCTCAATGAATTTACATCAGTTCATAATTCTTTTTCCGTACCATAGAGCATTCTATCATGAAGAACCTGAGAAAGATATGAGAGAGTTTGCTTACGATCGTACACCAATCCTTGCACCAAAGCTTTTGCATCATAACTAATTTCTTCTCTTTTTTCTCACACTCGAATCACCTCGGTAGTATGGATTTCTTCTCATGTAAAAGTAATAGTATCTCCACCAAAAATAATATAATCCTCTCACGATTCTGTATTTCTCTTTTTTAGTTCAGATGCAAGTGTATCATACGCGATTTTTTTCATCTGTTCTTTCATGATATTTTCAAATTTCACAAGCTCATCTTGGGTTACAATATGTACTTTAGGGCTCTCTCATCATACAAAATCTTCTCGAGTCTTTGCGTAAATATACTCTCTATTAAATTTTAAACCAGGCATCGTTAATGTTGTTCATTCTACGATATTTCCTCGATCTCAAACCATATTGCCTGAAACATCAAATGGATCAGCAGAGATAATAGCATCGACCGTTCAGAGAACAGTCACCCCATTCTGAACACGCTTCCCTGGAAGTGTAATCCAAACACCTGCTCGATAAACAATCCCATCATCCGTTACAAATCGAGTATCTGGTCGAAACACCTGCTCATTCGAAAGTTCATTATAGAGGGTAATTTTTCATTTTGCATTTTGAGTGCTATTTGGATCAATTTGCTGTACACGAAAAGTTGCATGATGATTTACCGGAACAGTCATAACACGAGTTCGTACAATATTTTTTCAATCAGTTTGAAGTGCTACATTTTGGGTTAAAAGTATATTAGCAGGAATGGATTTTACTGACACCTCAGGCGTAATATATACGTATGTCTTTGATACGGTAAAATAAAAAATAAAAAGAAGAAGGGATACCGAAACAATAAGTCCTGCCATTATCAAAATAACATTCGAATTTTGATAGTTTGTAGCAAGGGCATAGGTTCTTGGATTTCTTTTATTAAAAATAACATAACTAATATATGAAAAAAAGCGTTTTAGTTCATATATAAGATACTCTAAAAAAGTAAAGTTATGTCGCAATATATGTGTTTTTGCATATTGCGTATTAAAACTCATACGTTCATCTTTAAATGAGGTTTTCAATCATGCATTTTCGGCAATCCTGCAGAGAGCATTATCAGATGAAAGAATTGAAAATTTTTTCTTTGGAAATTCTTTTTCAAGAATACGAAAAAAATTTACATCAACACTCGGTGCATGTTTTGTAAAGTCAAGAATAATTACATCACTCTGGTCAGATATCTGACGAATTTTCTTCCGAAAAGAAAGAAGTGAGTCATTTTTTTCAAATACTAACTTAATCATATTGATATATTATGTATCGTAAAATACGGATAATAGGATCTTTTTTGGCGAGAAGAAGCTCACTTGCAACCTCAGCCAATGCTGTTGCAAGATAGTATTCTATCTCAATTTTTGTCTCTCAAAGAAACACCTCTGGTGAATTCATAGAAACCGCATGGTGAGTTGTATTCTTGAAAAAATCTTTCCAATATTGAGTAATATATTGATTCGATGCTGATGCGGAACAAAGAAACAAATTCTTTATAACCAATTCCTTCGAAACTTTTTCTCCACCAATTATTATATATTCACCAATCATTTCCAAAAAATCATTTGCTATGATAGACATTTCTCGATATTTTTCATTTTTTAAAATAGCACTTTTAGACAACTCAAGAAGTGCAATGATATTATTTTCAATATCAATCATACTCATTTCGGGAAAGGCCTTGGAAATTTCTAGTTCAAGCAGTGCTAATCAAAAAGGTACAACAATACTTCATATGATTTCATTATGTGACTCGTATACAATATTTACTCGATGATATCCAATATCCAAATATACATTCGTATCAAAAATAGATGCACTCTTTTCAATAATTTTCGGATAAAGTACCAAAGATGGGACAACGGAAATAGTTTTTCTATCAAGACTATTTAATACAGAATGAATAGATGAGAAATCGCTCGTTGATGTATATATATTCATTACTGTGAATCGAATATCCTTTCATATAAACCCTGTTGGATTGGCAATACGTTTCCCATCAATAAAAATAGATGTAAGAGAACTTGATATAAGTCGAATATCTGTATTCCTATCACCAGTGTATTCCAACAATTTATTACGAATACGATCAAATGATTTCCCCTCTACTCGTTTAATCATGACGTCTAATTCATCAAGAGTCACTTTTGCATCTTTTTGACTCCGTGTATAATTCATGGTAAGTATATCATACGGCATAGTTCTTGAGGAAAATGACGTAATAATATCAGTTGGGATTTCCTCAAGATGAGATCACGCTTTTAAGATGGCCTTTTGAATGGTTTCTGCAACTCACTGCATATCAGAAATATCCCCGTCTAGCATATGATTTCGACTTTGTCGAACACTTGCTTTTCAGAGCAATTTTAAAGAACCGTTTTCTATTTCACAAATAAGAACACGAATCTTATACGAACCAATATCAACCGCTATAAAACGGTTATACTCCTGTATCGTCGAGAGACGAAAGGACATAACAAAATATAGAAAAAATAAATCATCCGTAGTGTATAAAAAATTTTCATCTTGTAAACCTGAAATAAAACGGGTTGTATACTTCTATTGCTCAGCTTGATTTTTATGAAAATATTTGCATAAAGATAAAATTTATGCTACGATAAAGCCGTGTGTAAGATATTATTTATGAATAAGACGGAACACATCTGGTACTATGCAACTCTCTGAGTGCTCTTTTTGATGCTATCGGTTTTTTATTCGTATATCCAATATTGGATACCGATGTTTCAAACTTACAAGGACATTATCCGAATAGGCTACACGGTAAGTACAACCCTTATAATATTGTCAGCTCTCGCCAATACAATAAGCTTTATATTTTATGAAGTAAAAATTCATGTAAGTTTAAAACATCCTGTAGTAAAAAAATTCATACCAATTTTCCGTTTCATACTATTGGCCATACTTTGGATTATTTGAGTATTTATTATATTAAAGGAGCTCCAAGTAAATATCAGTGGCATTCTTGCAGGAGCATGACTCTGATGAGCTATATTTGCCCTTGCAAGTAAAGATATTGTTGCAAATCTTCTCTGAAGTTTATCACTTGTCTTCAGTAAAGTTTTTGCTATATGAGACTCTATTAGTGTTCAATGAATGGAATGAGTCGTTGAAGAGGTAACTTTAAATTATACAAAAATCACATCACTCAATGGAAAAGTTGTATTTATACCAAATAGAACTCTTCTATCAGAAAAAATAGAAAATCTTACCCGAAGAAAATATACACAATATCAATGGAAAATTCCTTTTACCAGAACAAGTACTTCAACTTTAATAGAAAAAAAACTTGGAATAATTCGTGACGAACTTAAAAAGAATGAGTGAATACATGATATAACTACTACTGTAAGTGATATAACAATGAATGATATTATATATACAATATCAGGAAATATTGAAACGGACAATCAAGAGTACTATGAGATGTTTCATAATTTTATTCTCCATAACATACCAAGAAAGTGAGAATAGTAGGGGCTTGTAAAAAATAAAAAAAAAGTATACTCCTCTGGATTTTTTTCAGACCCATATGAACAATCTAACAATTCTCCTCTCGTATCTTATTATCGCCTTTTGATTAACATTCATAGTAATCCCATACTATATTCGATTTCTCAATTATTTTCGACTGGGCAAAACCATTCGAGAAGAAGCCCTTATTTGAAAGGCTACTGAATTTGCAAAACTCCACAAAAAGAAAACTGGAACTCCAACTATGGGATGAGGAATTATTATTGGAATTATTTTCATTCTTGTGTTTGTATCTATTTTATTTCAGAAATATAATCTCTTCTTTGAGAATATTTTCTGATTTGATATCAAGTATTCACTCTGGAATAGAAATGAAACATATCTCGCTCTTTTTACTCTTTTTACAGTTGGTTGTATATGATTGGTTGATGATTACATGAATGTACGTGAAATCGGAAGAACAAAATGATTATGAGCAAAAATAAAAATGATACTTCTTATAATCTTTGCTAGCATAGGTGCATGGTGGTTTTATTCAAAACTCTGATATCAATCAATACATATTCCATTTTTCTGAATATTGAATGTGGAATTTCTCTATATTCCACTCTTTGTACTTATTGTAGTTGCAATGGCAAATAGCGTAAATATTACTGATGGGCTTGATGGGCTTGCTGGAGGACTTCTTTTATTCAACTATACTGTTTATGCTTTCATTACATATCAACGAGGATTATTTATCTTAGCTGCACTTTGTATGATTATAGTCGGAACACTCATAGCATTTCTTTGGTTTAATATAAAACCAGCAAAGTTTTATATGGGAGATATATGATCTCTTTCACTTTGAGCAACTCTTGCTATTATGGCTATGATGACAGATACACTCATGGTACTTCTTATTACTGGTAGTATATTCATTGGAGAAACCATGTCAGTCATTCTTCAGATTACTAGCAAAAAACTCAGAAATGGAAAAAAAATATTTCGAATTGCCCCATTTCATCATCATTTAGAAGCAATAGGTTGGAGTGAGGAAACAATTGTTATGAGATTATGGCTCATAGGTATGATACTTGCAAGCATAGGGCTCATTATAGGAATTAGCCTCCTTAATAAAACAACTTTGCTTTAAATTTATTATTTATGCATAATAATCATGTATTAGCAATAAAATATATACTTTTGGCTCTATAAAAGGAACTGTAAATAATAAATTTCCAATAAATAGCACTGGATAAGGACAAAATATAAAAAAACATTGAAAATGCCTTTGTGGAACATATAATAACCATGTCCTTTATTTCTTAATATTTTTTCGTATGAAAAAGCAGGACTTTATTAAGACAGTTGCTTCTAAGTCTGGTCTTAGCCAAGATGCAGTTGCAAAAGCTCTTACTTCAATCATTGATGTGGTTACTAAGAGTCTTAAAAAGGGTGAGGAAGTGAATATCACTGGTTTCGGTGCATTCAAGGTTTCTCAACGAGCTGCTCGAAATGGTGTTAATCCTAAGACTGGTGAAAAGATTAAAATCCCAGCTATGAAAACTCCAGTTTTCCGCGCTGGTAAAACTCTTAAGGAAGCAGTTAGATAGTATCTAATTTATCCTAAATAAACCCTCTATAAAAAGAGGGTTTATTTTTTGACAAAAAAGAAAATATATGCTACTATACCTATGTATAAATCAATTCATGCTTACTGTCGACATTACTCAAACTGATTATCAATCAGTAAAGAACATTATCGATCAAAACATTGAAAATTTCTGACACTTTTCTTGTCGTATTATCTTTGTTACAGACTTCTACGAGTCAAAAATCATACGTGATCTCGTTGGGTATTTTCTTGAAAAAAATATGATTTTTTCGCCTTGGAATGCTCGTTTTATACTTATCACTGATGAACTCGTTAACAATGCAATAGAACATGGGAGTCGTCCTGGAGATGTAAATGAATGTACTATACATTTCAAGACAACGAAAAGGAAATTAAAGATATCTA
Organism: uncultured Candidatus Altimarinota bacterium; assembly: GCA_936941205.1. Classification (GTDB taxonomy): domain Bacteria; phylum Patescibacteriota; class Gracilibacteria; order BD1-5; family UBA2023; genus SSGK01. Next base: position 15,061 of record CAKZJF010000073.1, read on the forward strand.
TAGAAGTGCATGATTCTTGAAAAGGAAAAGATTCAATTAGTAGTGAAGGCATGAATGCACTGCAAGAAAAGAAAATGCAAGAAGTTCTCTGAAAGACTCCATATCTTCGTCGAAGGGGAAGGGGTTTATTTCATATTACATCGAAACTGGTGGATAGTCTCTATTTTAAAGATGCTATAGATGGATGACTTATCGTATGAATTCAAAAAAGTTTCACTCATGAAGAAATTCTCAAAAAATCACTCATATAAACATATGAGTGATTTTTTTATCAGAGAAGAATAGATTCGAGTTCATTAAAAACCTCTATAGCCTGATAATGACTTTTATCATTGAAAAAATGTGGGATGGCTCATGGGATTTTAGAGTAAATGGTAAGTGCGTCTTTAAATGACACAATAGTATCATCTTCTGAATGCCAAATATGGATATTTTTTTGAGAAACGGAATTTATGTATTCCATACTTTCAGGAATCAAAAAGCTTCCAGCTCATATACATCAAGCTACTAAATGGAGTTCTGTAAATGGAATTTTCCATTCGGATATTATAGAAAGGAGAAAACAGGCACCAAGAGAATGTCCTACAAACACTGTATCTTGAATCGATGGGAGAGAAGTGAGGATTTTTTGGAATACTATTTTCCATTCTTCATACTGAGCATTATCGGATGATGGCATTTTTGGAAAAAAAACTAATCACCCAGCTATCGAATATGACTGAGCAAGATGGTTTTTCCATCATTTTTTTTCCTTCCATGGTTCGATACGATATTTTAAAAGCCCGTCTCTATATAGTTGAGATGATTCATATGAGTCACCTCAACCAATGATTACTAATGATTTCATAAAATATGTTTAGGAATATTCAATATTATAAAGACAGCATCCGGAAGTCAATAATCAAAAAGAAAAGATTTGCTCCAATAAAAAAAACGATACAATACAAATATTCTATAATAGTTTTTTATGATTCCTTTTCATCTTCTCTATAGTTGGCTCTTCAAATCTTTTCGAATTAGTGGAGAAACTGAACTCATTGATCGACTTATTACCGAATGAACTCAGAATATCATGGTTGTAAAACGTTCATGGATTTTTTGGATATTTATAGTATGGATGCCAATGATAATACTTTCCCTTTCATGAGTAAGTATCTTCATTGCTATATATAGTATAAAGGTGGAATTTATAAAAAATACTATTATAGCAGGGAATATTCTAATAAGTTTAATTCTTATTGTGTCTTCCATTCGATATATTATTCATTTTCGTGAAATACATGGAAATACGGAAATATCAACCGACATACATAAGCTGAGAAGTAATCTTAATCTATGAGATATATACTTTATACGATTTTTCAATTGGTCCATAACCAATCAAATAGTTTTGTTTCTTACTATTATAATTGAACTTTCCCTTGTTTTTATTTATCAAAACCAACTTTGAGATCATATCTGGATACTTACCATAGATACTGGAATAATGATTCTAGAAATGATATTCCTGAGACTTTATAGGAAACGAATGATTGACCTTGAAATGGATTATAATGTTATTATTCCTGGAAAAATATTTTTTGTAAATCAATCATGAGTCCTTTCGAGTATTCAAAGCATCGAGGGGGATAAAATTAAAACAGTTCGTTCACTATTTCCAAGTAAAATAGCAAGTTTTTTTAATTACTGAACCGTAGATATACTTACAGAAGGGGATGATGTTGCTATGATCTGAACTATGAGCATGTATTATGTAACAAATCCTGATAATATTGTAACTAATATACAATCACTTCTTGATAACAATTATCGAACACCAAGGGAGTGAAAAAGGCAATCTAAAACAGTACATGCAAAATTACATTCATCATTTGGAGTAAAAGAGCACTCATATGATACAAGGAGTAAAATACGCGATGTGCTTCAATAAAAATATATGAAAATTGTTTTTCGTCCAAACTATACTAGATTTGATAATCTTCGTTTTTTTGAAGCAATAGAAAAAATGGAGCATACCCTCTATAAGGCTCAATCAATTGATTGAGCAGCTCCAGCATTTACTGATTGCATTACTGCTGTACGATGGATACTATGACAATCTACCGATTATATACTCCCTCATGCATATATATGAGATATTGCTGGAGTACTCTTATTGAAAGAAAATTGTACTATTTTCCCGATTTCTCAAGCAAAAGAATGAGATTTGATTTTTTTCGAGCAATTCTCAAAAACACATAATGCCTATATGATTAATCATATAGGCATTATTACCTCATGAATTGAATTCTTTCATTCCTCAAAAAAATTCAATTGAAGCATTTCAAATATAACAAATGATATATTCTACAATCACATATTGAGTGACTCATTTTTATCAATTGCAAAAGATCCAAGAAACAGAAAGATAACTAATCATTCATAAATATTATACAATCCACTTATTATTTTCAAATACTTTCTCTTCTCAAATATACATACTCTCAAGTGCAATAAATATATCAATATGAAATCGTTGAACTTCAGTTTTTGGAAGTTTTTTTCAATATAATCCATGTTTTTTTCCCATAGATAAATGTACTCATACTTTACGCTCATGAAAATTAATATCTGAAAGGGGAGTATCTGTAGTGATAGCCGGATTCAGTCATAATCCAAGTTCCCGTATCAGTACCTCTCCATTTTCATTTTCATAAATCATGTTATAAATTTTTTGAAAATCAGCAGGGAATTGGGATGATTGAAGAACTCGACCATTCTCTATAGTAAGCTTGAAAGGTTTACATATACGAATTGAAAAATCCTCTCAAGGATATGTATCTATTAAACATTCACCATGAACCGAAGAAAGGTCCAACGCTTCTGTTAAAACTTCTCAAACTGGTAATGTTCAGCCTTTATTGAGTACATTTGAATAATCACCCGTATTTCCACGAACTTTATCAACAGGACCAAAAAAAAGCTCAGAACCATCTATTGAGATGAGTCTTGTGGTTTTTTCACCAGCAAATAAATCTATAAAAACCTGTTGTTGACGAATATACTCAGGGGTTCTATAGATTAAACAATCTGCAAACGTAGAAAACTCTTCTTCTTTTATATACGCAAGATGATTATGCTCAATAACATGAATTCAACGATTAAACAATTCTAACCGAATTCGAAATGTTGAAAGTCGAAAATTGGCCGATTGAACCAAGATAACAATGGATCAACTCGGAAGGCTCAAGAGCTCATTTTTAATTCATTCAATTTGAGGATCTATGGTTTCTTCCGATGTAACATCAAGAACAATATGATGATCGAGTCATACTCGAATATTTTCTTCAATGTTATGATTCGTTATAACACGAGCTTGAGTAGTAACATGAGGATTATCCGGGTTAATCAATCATCCACGATATAAGGGCTGAGGTGGCTTAATAAATTCTCTCGATACATGAGACTGAGGAAGAATCGATTTGTAAGCGTCAGAGAGGAGTTTTGCGAGTGGAGATTCGGTATCATAGAGAAAATACAGAGATTCATTTGTATAATTCATGTTTTTATACAAAACATCATAACAAGCTTGCTGAAGAGTATTCATAATAATATTTTATAGGAACAAATACTAAGTAAAATATCAAAAAATGCAAAATACATTCAAACACTTCACATAATATTTTATATTCATCAAAATCAAAAAAGAGAGTATTATAAAAAGAATGGTACGATATATGAAATGAAATGGAAAAATATATACATATAAACCATACAACATATGAAAAGGATATACATACGGATTTTAAGAAAAATCTTGTTTTTCCCTATTTTTCTATATAATTACTTCACATAAGTTACATTATGTGAAGTAATGAATTTTACTATATTCTCCCCTTGTACACTATTTTATATCAAAATATACTTTCCATGAATATACTTGAATGCCTTGAGCGCTTCCTTACCTATCTCAGGCTCCATAAATGACGGAGTATGCGTACACTTGAGCAATATGAATCTCATATATGGAAATTTATCGTTTTTTTGGATCCAAAGACTGAAATGTATCCTTGTAAACCATTTGATCATAGGGAGGCTTTTCTTGATACCATTGCGGAAAAACGAATAGAAAATCGTGAAATACGTTGGAGTCTTAAAAAGCATTCCCCTCTTCAGATTGAACAAATCAAAAAAGAAGATGTTGATGATTTTCGTCTTCATCTTCACAAGAATTGACTGTCTATAAAGACAACAAATGCTTATATGATTACCCTCAGATCTTGGTTTAAATTTTTAAAAAAAGAACAATTTGAATGTTTAGATCCAACCGTAATTGATCTTATGAAATCCCCTGATCGCGAGGTAACTTTCTTGACGGATGATGAAATAAAAGAATTCTTTCTTAGCATAGATCAAACCGATATACAATGAATTCGTGATTTTGCTATCTGTGAATGCATATATTCAACCTGACTTCGTATTTCAGAGCTCACAGCACTCAATAGGAAAGATGTAAATTTTGAAACACTGGAGTTTGCAATTCGTGGAAAATGAAACAAGCTCAGAACCGTCTATTTAACTGAAACAGCTTCTGATGCAATTCAGAAATACTTAGAACTCAGAGCTGATAGCTTCTCCCCTCTTTTTATAAGACACAATTTCTCTCTTGAAAATATCAACTCAAGCCTGCTTCAGGACGATAATGTTCGGCTCTCTCGTTTTTTTATTACCAATATGGTAAAAGATTATGGACTAAAGGCAGGTATACTTAAAAATATTCATGCTCATTCCCTCCGTCATTCATTTGCAACAACACTATTGACAAATGGTGCAGATATACGTATTATACAAGAACTTCTCTGACATGCTTCTATTACAACAACACAAGTATATACGCATGTTACCAACCCAAAACTCAAAGAAGCTCATAAAAAATTTCATAATTGATAGATGAAAAATCCCTATATCAATACTTCCATTCAGGAAAAACTCTACAGAAAACATCTCTTTCCCAATGAGCAAAATTTGATTAAGACCATACAAGACGTACGATCCGATGTAGATGCGTTTTTTATAGAAAAACAGCAGCGATCCCCAAGAATACAGCGATCGTTATGAATTCAAGATATACATAAATATCCTCACTGACATTGCTACGAAATAGCTTGCAAAGTAAAAGAATGACTCACAGAAATAGCTCCAGAATTTTTTAAAGAATTCTTGGTAGAAGGTGGATTCTTTGATAGGAATTGGTGAATATATAAGAGAACAAATTGAGAACGAATGTTTCATAATACCCTACAAATTGGCACTCGAATATATGATGTTTGTAATGAGGAGCCATCCGAAACAGATCGAAAAACACATATCACACATATTTCAGATCCACAATATCGAATCATTGACACCTATGAGGAATATACAAACGTACGTGAAGAATATCATCATTTTACAGCATACAGGACAGAATGAGTTATAAATATTGCTTATGCTTGTGTTATTCCTCTTATTTTTATTTCGAGTGATGGAAGGCTGATAATCTGAGATGAGCAAGTTATTATAAAACGGAATGTTCTTACAAATTTTCAATTTGGGAAAGATTTTTTAAAGAAGTGAGTTCAAAAATATCCACAACTTCCAGAAAATATAGCAAAAAATCTTCTCTATTGTTTTGAAGAAAATATTCGATATACCGAAGATGAAGAGAGAAAATTGGTTGCCACACTTGGACTCCAATCAATGACGCGGAGGAGATTACCTTTTTCTCATAAAAATATAAAAAAGTGAATAAAAATGTGGCATACTGCTGATGGTAACTATAAGGATCATGGACTTGATGATCTATATTCAGCAAGACTTACAATAACCCTTCTCCGAAGAGTTCTTAATACATATAATGCCCTACTTTTAAAAGGAAAACTTCCATATCCTCAAGAAAATAATTGACAAATTCAGGGAAAAATATAATAATATATTTGTTAGTATATACTTTTATAAAGAAATGTATAAAAACGGTTTTACATATTCATTCTTTTATTTCTTTGGAATTTTCCTGGGGGATATTTATGTATGAATATAAGTCTGATAAATTATATTACTACCATTCCTCCATTTACCTGGAGGAATTTTTATTTTATTACTCTATATATCCATATGAGTCGTCACACTATAACATCTACTCACTTTCATCATACTCTCCGGACAATTATTCAAAATGAACCATGAAGGATTTGAGAAATGTCGATCCGTCCAAAAATTCAAAGAGCAATCGAACAACTTCTTGAGCAAAATAATCTATCAACTATTCCAGAGGATATACTCCTTATGCATAGAATTGCATGATATAATCCAACATCCCCTGCTCCACAAATACACAAAATATATGATACCTCTTTGTCTCGACTTTCCGAGATTATGGGTATAGTTAGGCTCTATTGAGGTGAAGCGGAATGGACAAAAGAAATGACCATGTAACCCTCCCTATTCTTTCCAAGAAGAATATTTGACATATTAATATTATACATTATTATTTATTTCAAATAAAGTACCTATGGAGATAATCTGAGAATGAGCACATCATACTGTATACTCACAGGATAGCAATTGGGTCGTAAAGATTCCAAGAAATTGAAACCCAATTTCTTGGAATCAGGCAAATAACTCTCTTGCATTCTTTCAAGAATATTTCAGTACATATATGCCAGAAACTCATCTTGAAAAATGAAGAAAAGATATTCCATATTTTGTCCTCCAAAAACGAGTTCACGGCATACTTCTCTGTAACTATTTATCTGATGATGACATTATGCCATCATCAGATATCCTTTCAAAACTTAAAATATTTACTGAGCGAGCATATAAGATTATTCAAGACCAATGAAGGGGCTTTGATATAATAGGAACTCCAATACATCCAAAAGATAAAAGACAATGGAGTGGATGTACGAACTTTATGGTCTCACCTGAAAACTCTGAACTTTTCTTTATAGATAGCATTGCATGATCAAAAACACTCTCACTCCCTTCTCTCGTTTGTAAAATCTGATCAAAAATAATACCAGCCTATAAAAAAAGAGAGAGGCTTACAAAACAACTTCTATTAGATCTCATAAAACAAGACCATGAAAATACCTGACCATAAAAATGCTCAATATGAACAAGATATATATGATATCTTTATTTCACCAAATAAAGACGATCTTATGCAGCATTTACAGAAATTACGAAATGATGTTGACGCGGAATTTTACTCAAGAAAATTAGGTGTTCCAGGGAAAAAAGTATCACCAGGAAAACAAAATATCCACCAATATCCTCAGTGATTTTGCCTCGAAATTACCAACGCAATACAACAAAGACTCCAAAATACTTCACCTATATATAATTGATGTTTTTCGATGAATCATAGATACATATAATTCGCTTCATCGTGTAAAAAAACTCCCCTATTCACATACTCCTAATACATAAAAAAATGAAAAATACTGCTTCATTCTGTCCAAATTGTACTTGTTGACGACAAGAAAATAATAAGCCCATTGAATCAATAGAGGATGTACGAAAAAAGATATTTATCCACACGGATGAAATTGGAGATAGTGAGATCCTATTTCCTGCAGGAACCTGCGCAAGAATCCGAAAAAAAATATCTGAGAGAATTATTCCAGAACAGAACTAGAAACTTCTCATGATTTCGGATCTTTACTAATTCCAAGTTTTGAGAATAATTCCGTTTTTTCCTTATGAGAAAACTTTTCATATTGCCCCTCCTCTAAGTCTCCAAGAAATATATTCTCTACTCGAATACGCTTTAGACGTTTAATTCAATATCAAACTGATTCTACCATTCGACGAATTTGACGATTTTTTCCTTCACGGATCATTATAGAAAATTTTGAACTTGATAATCGTTCAATATAACATGGTTTCGTTTTATATGTTTTCTTATATATTCAAGTCCCATCACCTCAATAGGTTGGACTTTTTCGTGTTCCGTTATCTTTTAATTCTATTCGAATTCATGCTGTTAATTTCTCAAGTGCCTCATCTTCAATTTTTCCATACACCTCAACTACATATTCTTTTTCATGCTCATATCTTGGATGCATCAAATAATTTGATAAACGACCATCATTTGTTAGGATGATAAGTCCTGTAGTTTCTTTATCAAGACGACCAATTGGAAATACCCTTTCTGGTATATCTACAATATCAAGAATTCATGTATCATCATGGGAAACACACGTAGTAACTACTCATCTTGGTTTATTGAGCTTATAATAAACCAGCTTCTCAGTATCTTCGATAACTTTGTTATCAATAACAATAGTGTCTGAGTCTGGATTGATTATTTGACCAATATGCGCCACTTCTCCATTTACACGGACAAGTTCTGCGGCAATGTATTCTTCTGCCTTACGGCGTGAGCAGATTCCTGCCTGTGAGAGATATTTCTGAAGTTTCATAGATTGTATTATATATAAAAAACCAAGAAAGACGAATAAATATTTCACAAAGAGGCCCATCTATCATTTTTGGAAAATAAAAAAGTTATAAGAAATCTTCTTGCCTTTTTTCTATATTTCTTATACTGCCTCCATGCATTTGAATTCCCAACGCATACAACACATTTTTGAAAGAGGTCTTTTATGACCTCTTTTTTATTGCCTTTAAAAACACGATATTGAATTTTATTTTTTACAATATGCACTTCTATGAAAGTATTATTTATTACCTGATGAGTTTTATCTGGAATTGGAAAATGAATTACTGCAGCATCGATTGGCGCACTTCTCAAATGAGCTGGTCTCAAGGTTTTTTGCCAAAAATTTGATGGATACTTAAATGTTGATCCTTGAACCATGAGTCCATTTCAACATGGTGAAGTATTTGTAACAGAAGATGGAACCGAAACAGATCTCGATATTGGTCATTATGAACGATTTCTCGATACAAATCTTAATAAATATGCATCTTTTACAAGTTGAAAACTCTATGAAGAAATTATATTCAAAGAACGCCGTGGTGATTATTTATGAGGTACCGTTCAAATTGTTCCACATCTCACAAATTTAGTAAAAGAAAAGATACGACTCTGATATGATTCAGCATGAGCCGATATTACTATTATTGAAATTGGAGGTACCGTTGGAGATATGGAAAATGAATATATTCTTGAATCTGCTCGTCAACTTCGTAATGAGCTCTGAGAAGACAATGTTCGTTTTATCCATATAGCACTTCTTCCCTATTTACTTGCTTCAAAAGAACTGAAAAGTAAACCTATTCAGCACTCTATCAGAACATTGATGAGTTATGGTATTAATCCTGATTTTCTTATTGTTCGAGCAGATAATCCAATTCCTGAAGAAATAATTGAGAAGATATCATTAAATATTGGAATGAAACTTGAAAATATCATATGAGCACCAACACTTGATACTATCTATCGTGTACCTATGATATTTCATAATGAACATTTTGGTGAAAAAATACTCCAATGTTTCAAACTGAAGAATGAAAAGCCTGATATGAGAGAATGGGAAATTTTTTTGAATAATATTGATTCTTCTTTTGAAATTATAAAAATAGGCATGGTAGGTAAATATACTGAATTAGAGGATGCCTATTATTCACTCAACGAATGACTCAAATGTGCAGGATTCGTTTTTCAAAAGAAAGTTGAGCTTCATTTTATTGAAGCAGAAGATATAGAAAAGAATGGAATCCACATCCTTGAAGAGATGGATGGAATATGCATCCCAGGAGGATTTTGAAACCGATGAATTGAAGGCATGATACAGACAACAAAATATGCACGAGACAACAAAATACCATTTCTTTGAATCTGTCTTGGTTCTCAAATTATGGCAATAGAATTTGCAAGAAATGTGCTTGGATTATCAGATGCCTCGAGTGAAGAGTTCACGCCAGACGGAAGCAATAATGTTATCCATATAATGGAACATCAGAAAAATCTCACAAGCAAATGAGGAAATATGCGCCTTGGTTCCTACCTTTGCAATATTCATCCAAAAACTCTTGCTGAAAAGCTATATACAAATTCTGATTGGCCGATAATAAAAACCAATTCTTCTATTACCATTTCTGAACGACATCGACACCGATTTGAATTTAATCCTTCATATCGTGTAAAAATGGAAGAAGCAGGATTTATAGTATCTGCCAGTTCTCCAGATGGGATGTTAGCTGAAATTGTGGAAATAAAGAATCACCCCTATATGATTGCCACACAATCTCATCCTGAACTTATATCTCGTCCAAATCGCCCTCATCCACTTTTTAGAGGCTTTATACAAGCAATAATAAAAAATAGAATACTTTAGAATACTTCTTGAAATCCTTTTTCAGGGTCATCAAATGTGCGAAGTTTTCACTCTTGTATAAGCCATACCTTATTAGAAATATGCTCGAGTAAATCTCGATCATGTGAAACTATAATGCTCGTTCCATTGAAGTTTTCAAGCATTTCTTTAATGACATTTTTAGAATGCAAATCAAGATGATTCGTTGGTTCATCCATAATAATTACATGGGGCTTTGTCAAAAGCATTTTAGTAAGTGCAACCTTTGCTCGCTCACCACCAGAAAGCGTCTTTATCTTTTGATCAACTTTATCTCAAGAAAGAAGAAGTCATCCTAACATACTGCGTATCTCCGTATCTTTTTGGTGATTCTTAAGAAGTTCCGCAATAATACTTAATTCACCATCCAGGTCAGAAAGCACTTGGGAATATGAGCCAATAATAATATCAGGATTTCTATAGATAGTTCAGGAAAGTGCTAAGATTTCAGAAAGTATCGTCTTAAGAAGTGTTGTTTTCCCTGCTCAATTTCGACCAATTATTCCTATCTTATCATCTTTTCTCACAACAATTTCTCAGGAAGTAATAATAATTGGAACTTCATAACCGATATGAACATCTCGTAATTCTAACACTTTTTCTGGTAACCGTTTATCTGTTGTAATAGTTAATTTTCTTACTGTTATATCATCGTGTGGACGTTCGATTCTTTCGATTTTTGCAACTTGCTTTATTCGACTCTGAACTCATGCAGCTTTACTTGCCTGATACCGAAATCGATTAATATAAGCTTCTTGTTTTTCAAGTTCTTTCTGTTGAATTTCATAACTTTTTAATTGTTTATCATAGCGAGCCTGCTTCTCGATAAGATAATTTTCATAACCCCCAGGATATCTATTTAATTTCTTCTCAGAAATTTCGATGATACTATCAGAAGTATTATTAATAAAACGAACATCGTGGGAAATTGATACGATTGCCTTTTTCCAGATTTTACAAAAATGTTCCAAAAATATAATCCCTTCAATATCCAAGTGATTTGTTGGCTCATCAAGAATAAGGAGATCCACTTCCATTATCATAAATTTCGCGATTTGTACTTTTGTTTGTTCTCATCATGATAACTGAAGAACATTAAATTCAAATTGCTCATCACGAAATCCAAAATACTTTAATATATCTAACTGAAGCTCATATCGTTTATAGCCATCGTGTAATTGAAGATATGTCTTAATATCTTCAATTTCTTCCCAAAAAGCATCATCATACTGAATCTCTTCAAGACGATGAATTTTTTCTGTAATATCCGGAAACACCATAAGCATCTCCTGACGAAGAGTGTTATTTGTATCTTGCCAAAAAAGATCCTGTGAAAGATATCAAATTTTTAATTTGGCAGCCTTTTCAATGAT
>CAKZJF010000074.1 GCA_936941205.1 uncultured Candidatus Altimarinota bacterium
ATTCGAGTGTAAATTCTTTACATGCTTTACTGATTGCTACAACAGAATCACAAGAATACAAAACAAGACGTCCAAAAGTATAATCATACCCTCGACTCAGTGTTGAAATCAATTTACGAGAAGAAACTACAAGTCAACTCCCATGCTCAATATGTATCCACGGTTTATGAATGCATTTTGCAAATACCCCTCATAAAAGACTAGAGAGAAAAAATCGAGTATGTGTATGGACAATATCGGCATTCCAATTTCTTGCGAGACGAAGTCATCTCCAAAATGATGGATACCAAAACATTGGAAATGGAAATGAATGAACTACATCAAAAGCAGGCAACACAATAACTTCTACGTCTTCTTCAATTCGAGATCAAGCCTCTTGTCATCCAGAAAAGGTTACGATACAAACTTTTCAATCTTCTTTTATATAATTTTCTGCCCATTCTTTCGCATACATTTCCACTCCCCCAATATGCGGAGGGTAATATGGTAAAAAATGAATAACTCGAAATGACATATTGTACTATGAAAAAAATTTTTTCCAAATCATACGAATGGCAATATTCAATGCATTTGAAGATTTTTGTCATTTTCCAAGTGAATACTCATCATAATGAATATTCACAGGTACTTCCCGCCATTTTAGCTGATGAATTCGTACTTGTTCGATCAATTCTGAAGCGTATTCCATTCCATCCATAGTAAGATGAATTTTTCGAATAGAATCAATACTAAATAGTCTATATCCATTATGAGAATCGGTAAGATGGACTCATGAAATGATTGATGTAAATACCTTTCCTCACCAAAGAATTATTCTCCGAAGAAATGGAACATTTGAATCGGTTTTTATAATAAATCGAGAACCAAAAATAACCTCTGTTTTCGGATGATCTTTTAACATTTCCAAAAAAACCTTCATATCTTTAATATCATGTTGACCATCTGCATCAAATGTAACAAGCCATTTCCATCCATAATGTGAAGCATTTTGTCGAACAAATTCAAATCCTGTCTCTAAAGCTGCTCATCCACCCCGATTGAATAAATGTTTTAAAAAATGAATTCGTCCTGGAAATGTATTTTTTAATAGGGTTGATGTGCCATCTATCGATCCATCATCGACTACAATAATCTGTGTAAATCCAGCGTCAAGGATTCATCGGAGAGTTTCTGGAATACGCTTTATTTCATTAAAACTTCGAACCAAGAATACAAAATCCCCTCTTCACTCACCATGTTCAGAGTTATGAAGAGCTAATTCACGTACCAATCGAGTTATATGCTCTCGCTCAGATTCGACCTTTCGAAGTAAGAGAAGTGAGAAATACCAAAGAAAAATAATAGAAGTATACACCAGTGCATCTGAACCTCGAGGAAGTCATGTAATTTTTCCTATCACATCCAACATGGATGGGAAAAATGCAAAAACTATGAGAGAAAGTCCAGCGAGAAGAAATACTCCAAAATGAAGAGCATTAAACCGCTCTTTTCGAGCAATACTTACCGAAATTCCAAAAATAAGAATTCATGATACGAGGAAGAATTGAGACAATAGGGTCATGGAACAATTCCAAAAATTAATAAGCTATTACTTGAATTGGCTTTTCTGAAGATTCATTATTCTGTTTCATTTTTCGCTCAACAATGATTCCATTCTTATGAAGTTGAACTTGCTTTAATGTATTTGGATTTTTTGATCCAGAGAAGAATTCACTGGCATCATTTCCACAAAATTTCATAAGAGATGCGTATTCCTTTTGTCCACTCATGGAAGTAATCTCGTAGGTTTCTCCGCCAAGAGAAATCCAGCAATTTTCTTTTGTGTTATGTGATTTGAGTTCTACAGGAGTATGCCATACAACTCAAGTCTCTGCTAATTGGCCAGAAGCATTCAATGTTTCTGTTATATCTGCATATTTCAGCTTTTTTTCCCCAGAAACAGTTCAGCGTTTTCCATAATCCTTATCAAGTGAAGAACACGCAGAAAGAGCAAATAGACAGAGGAGAGAAAGAAGGAGAGAAACTTTCATAGAAAAAACTTTATTTATAAACAAGCTCTAGTATAATCAAAATCGCTATATTCAAAAACTTTTCAATAAAATGACTACTTTCATGTGACAAAAGCTGAATCTTCTCTCTGAAGAAGCATACAATGATATAGCTTCTATATTGATGAAAAATCGATGAATAGACCCAGAAAAAATAAATAATGATCGTTTCTTTTCACCAAAAATCCATCATCTTCATGATCCATTTTTAATTCCTGATATGGAGAAAGCGGTAAGAAGAATATTTCAAGCAAAAGATCGATGAGAAATTGTGGCAATTTCATGAGATTATGACGTGGATGGAGTAAGTTCAACGGCTATTCTTGTCCGTTTTATGAATGAAATTGGTATTAAAACAGGGAAAAAACTCCCTCATCGAATTCATGATGGATATGGTTTGAAAGATTATTTTTTTGATGACTTTAAGAAAAAGTGAGTCTCTCTCGTTATTACTGTAGACTGTGGAACTCGAGATATAGCACCAATACATTATGCGAAAACACTTTGAATAGATGTTATTGTGACTGATCATCATGCAGTCCCTGAAATCATACCAGAAGAAGTAATATGAATTCTCAATCCAAAAAGACTCGATAGTCTCTACCCATTCTCATGACTTGCTGGAGCTTGAGTTGCCTTCAAGTTAATTCATGCACTTTTAGTAGAACTTCATAGTCCAGAACAAAGAGAATTATTTCATCCAAAAGTGGTTCAGGGATTAACTGAATATATTGATTTTGCATCCCTCTGAACTGTTGCTGATTGTATGCCACTCGTTGATGAGAATCGAACTATTACCTCACTTGGTCTCGCACAAATGGCTCACACTCGGTCACATGGACTGAGAAAATTTTTATTCTGAAAAGATGCCATAAAAAATAATGCTGATATTATTGGATTTCAAATTGGCCCACGTATCAATGCAGCCGGAAGAATGGATCATCCCGATAAAGCACTTTCATTTCTTTTAGCGAGTGAAGCAAATGTTGATGGAATTATAGAGGAACTCGAGGAATTGAATCATTCCCGTCAAAAAACTACTGAATTTTTTGTTCAAAGTGCTAATAGTTCACTGAATCATTCTGAATCGATTCTTTTCTATACTTCAAAAGAAATAAGCCATGGAATTATTGGTCTTGTAGCTGGAAAAATAACAGAACAATTTCATAAACCCTCAATTGTTCTTGCTGAAGAGGAAGATCATTACATTGCCAGTTGTCGAAGCCCAGAATACTGCAATATAGTAGAATTACTCGAAAAATGTAAACATTATCTGGTTCGATTCTGATGACACAAGCAGGCAGCAGGATTTATGATAAAAAAAGGGGAATTTATTGAATTCCAAAAAGCGATACAATATGCATTTCATGAGATGTTCCCAGATGGAAATATTCCAGAAAAAACACTCCAAGTAGAAATGATACTTGCTTCCAAGGATATAAATCTTGCCACCTACGATATAATTCATAGTTTTGAACCATTCTGAATAGGAAATAGACGCCCGCTTTTTATGACACAAAATCTTACGATTCAATCGGCAGAATTCTTATGAAAAGAGGAAAAACACCTTGCACTCATGTTTCAAGAAATACCAAAAATAAAATTTATCGCTTGGGGGTGGGGAGAAAAGAGAGCAGAACTCTATTCATGAAGACAAATCGATCCTATCTATGAAATACACCAAAATGAGTGGAATGGAAAAGTTTCCGTACAATGCATCATAAAAGATGCAATGGTGGAGTAATATATGAAGCTTACTATAGTTATAGTATACTTCTATTTTTGTTCCATTGAAACACGTATTTTTATTCTCCATTAGGGTAAATTATCATACGTAAAAAATACTATTGCTTTTTATTGAAGTAATCGTATAATAGAAGACTTACTAATCAATATCTATGAATAGGAGTGAGATACATTGAGTGTTAGTTACACTTCAAGATACTGTCCATGAAAAACGAACTACCCAAGAGATTATCGAATCTTGGGGACCTTTTGAGCAATTGAATTCTTGGCAGAAAAATGCTGTCATGTTGTTGAGGGGACGAAAAAATGAAGAAATTTCAGACCCAAATGGAGAATATTGGAAGTATCTTATAGAAAATCTCTCTTCCCTTCTTCGAATTGATCCAAATAAGGAAGATTCAGTACAAAGCACCTGAATTCTTTCAGATTATCAAGTTACCCTCTTTGAAAAGGCTGCAAAACTCTGGGAACTCTTAACGAATATCCGATCTCGCAAAGAGAATGTAAACTCTATTATTTTATAATATGGAACAATCAAAGATACGCGATGTACTTGATAAAAATCATACTCATTGGAAACAAACACACGTTGATAAAGAATCTATACAATCCCTCTTGGAGAGCTGGACTGATCCTGAATTAATAAATATTTGAAGAATTTTTCTACGGAATTTCTCGGAATCAAAAGACCCTGAAAGTTGGATATGGGGGAAGCTTATATATATTCACTATTACATGATACATCGTCTTAAGATTTCCCATAAAGCAGATATCTTTATACATGACGCGGATATTTCAGATTTTGAAAAACTTGTGCGGATTACTCGACTTATACTTACAACTACCCATGTTCAGGAATCCACAAAAGATATATTAGGCGAAGCATTTGCGTAACTTGATTTTTTCTCCTTTCGGGATAATATTCCCTTTACTCCATAAGGAGAGTCCTTACTTATAATCTCATATTACCGTCTTTATCATGGCAAATATTGATCACACTCCGAGCAAATACATGCTCAATCTTCTTCATATACTTCCTGCTTTTGCAGATGAAGAAAAGAATCGAATAAACACGATTGTAGAACTCAACTCTATGACCATCAATAAATACGAAATTATCACAGAGTCTGGACAACTCAAGTTAGACCGAGTTGGATTTTCTTCACTTGCATATCCTTTCGCCTATGGAGCTATCCCTTGTACTTGGGATGAAGATGGAGATCCACTTGATGTAGAAATCGTAGGAGTGACTGAACCTCTCGTAAATTGATGCCTCGTAGAAGCAAGAATTATTGGAATTATGAAATTTGATGATGGAGGTGAAGTGGATGACAAGGTGATTGCTGTATTGGCAGATGATAAACGAATGGATCATATTACGAGTTTCGAACAGCTTGGAGCTCATTGGGAAAAAGAAACAACATACTACTGGGAACATTATAAAGATCTGAAGAAGCCAGGAACCTGTAAGGTAAATGGATTCTTTGGAGTAGAAGAAGCTATTAAAATCATCAAAGAATGTGAAGCTCGTTACCAAACAGACTATCTTCCAAAATTCAACGCATAATAAAAATCCAGGATTACTTTCCTGGATTTTTTTCTGCATTGAGGAGAAAATTAGCTTCTCAATCAGACAGATTTCAAAGTATTTGAGCTTTTCTGACACTATTTGGGGTAAGATACTTTATACAAGTGGACCGTATAGCTTCTTCATTTTCCTCTGTAAATCAGAGTGGATTATCCGTATGAATGAGTTCAGGATGTTGTATTCATGCCCTACAAGCATCAATAATCAGAAAAATATCCTCCATAGTATGAATCATTTTTTCATTTTCAATGAAAGCATCTGCTATATCATATCGCTTATCAAAATCACATTGTATAAAATGAGTGTAGAATTTTTGATATTGTTCCATTCAAGATGTATGAATTATCTGCCGAATAGACTTTGGAAGATACTGAGTATATTCATGAAATATTAGTCGTATACCATCTGAGGAAGATGGAAAAATAGTATCAGGATTATCATTGATCAAATGCCCTTCGATTGGTCAGACGGTATCTTTCGGAAAAATAGATTCAAGGCACATTTGGAATCAAACGTACGATCAAACAAAAAGGAAATCTACTGGAAACGTAAGTGTATTTCCTACTTTCTTCAGTACCTTTGTTCATTGAATTGTTTGATTCATTCAGTCATCCTTGTATCATATATTCCCTCTTTCCAGTATTTTTCCAACCAATATACATGTTTTTCCGGTTAACCATGAAATAGCAAGTACGGAAGTAGTTATACCAGTGAAATATCATGCCTCATATGATAATGAATATCCTTCAGATGTGATCATATCACTTACTTGGTAAAAATAGAAAATACTTTTTTTACCCCATCTTTATATCATTGAAAAAATCCCGGAACTTCCGTATGGGGTGGGGGTGTTTTTTGGGAAATCATCTCAGGAACATGCGCTTCTAAAGGAAGTGAAATATCCTTTAGAGAAATATGTCATTCATTCCCATAAGTTATAGGTTCATTCAAGTGAGAGGATGGGTAACTTATCTCATTTGCAAGCTTTGCTTTTGATATTTGAGCTCGTTCTGATATATGTTTTTTAGTCGTGTCTTTACGAATTTCTTGTTTTCATTTTCAGATTTCCATACGCTTTCATAGGGCTTCTTCAGAGAGTCGTGAAAATAATACAAATCATGCTCCATCTGGAAATTGTTTTTTCGCTTGTTCATACTTTTCAAGAAGCTCTTGAATTGCTACCTCCGATGTGATAGAGGAAATATATTCTTTTTCTCATTTCTCATACTTGAGATCTCATGCTATATATGGTCTAAAATCCATAAAATGTATATTAATGGAATTATATATACAATAATTATTGTAATAATCAAATTATAATAAAAAATCCCGCCGAAGCGGGAAAGGATTGGAGAAAAATCAGACGGGGTGTTTAGTTTCCTGTTTATATTCTTTCAGAAAAGCAGTTTTCTTTTGTCGATCAAATCGAATACACACCCTTTCATCACGAAGAAATTGGACAAATTGAACAAATTTCGGTTGAGTAAAAGTAAAAACTTCTATCCCACATTCTGCAAAACGTTTTTCACGTTGACTATGATGTCCCCATAAAACAAGTATTTCAACTTTTGCATGGTTTACACGAAGTACAAAATCAACTTTCTTTTCTGTTCGTTTTAATCGTCCAGAAGTCACAAGTGCATATTCCATATTATTTGGAAGATATGGTTGTTGTTCTTTCGGAATATACATCGGAATCTCCATCTTCCCAGATGGGAGATGATGTAAAAATTCACGATGGACCACGAGGGTAAAACCTTCTTTCATAACTCTCTCCAATAGTATTTTGTGCTTTCGTACCCCAATATAGAGACAAACAAGCTAGCAAAAACATGAATTGAATTTACATAAATAATATATTTTGTCAATATTATTCAGAAATATCTGTACCATCTTTTAAACAACGTATATGATAGGCATTTGCTCGGTCAACATAGTTCCAGATGGTGACATTTGTTGGATTAATTATAATACCTTGTGCATTATTTGAGCCAGAAATAGTACTCGACCAATAGTATCTATTAGAAGTTGTAACACGACTTCAATCCGAAGCATTTCGATAATCGCTTGCATTGAAAGAAAGTATAGCTACGAATGTGTTCCTATCTGATCAAAGGGTTGTAAAAGCATCATTCCAATTTAGTCCACTTGGTACATGATATCCTGGTGCACATGGACCAGCAGAGCTACTAGGAGTTCCATACCATGTTTTATCATATGATCATGATCGCGTATCAGATACTACATTACTCCATCCAGAAAAACCAAGTACACCGAGTGAACTACTTCTGTAGGCCGTTCATGCGATAGTAATTGCATTATCATTAATGCTCGTTCAAGATGAAGCAGTTGTCCATGCAATCATTTCACCATGTTGGTACAATGAAAATTGTGAATTTCGAACATTGACATCACAGGATGCCCAGATTTGCCCATTTGAAAGCTCTACATCATCAGATAAACATCCAGGATATCGACTTCCTGCAACTTGAGACCATGAGGATTTACAATCTCAGTTAATACAGAGTCATGATGAGGAATTCATATATCATCATACCACATCGAGCTTATAAACTCATGAGGATGAACTCCCGGAGCCAATTACAACGTGCGTATCTGCAGTTGCTCAATTTATTCCATTTACCGAACCAAGAACCATGGTATTTGAAGCTGAAACAAGTGCATTGGCTCAAAGAGCGGTAGCATTTTCTATCACCCCTGTTGATGTAGTGGCATAGAATCCAAAGAAAGAGTTGGAATTTCATGATTCCAATCATGGTTGATAAGTATTATTATATGCCCCCGCCTGTGTTCCTACTGAAGTATTTGAATTTCAACTTATCATCGAATTTAAAGCTCCAAATCCGATTGCAACATTTTCTGATTCATAACCAATGAGATTACCAATTGCATTATCACCAATTGCAATATTTGCCTGTTCATTATTATTGAATAATGCATGATCCCCTACTGCTATACTATTTCCATCACCCATAATATATCGAATAAATGGAATTCAATTGATTGCTATATCTCCATTCACATCAAGTGCAGATTGTGGGGTTTCAGTTCCTATTCCTACAAATCCAAAACTTGTGATTCTGAGGTGTTCTGTATTGTCCGTTTTGAATACAAGATCAGTATTATCAGTAGTTCCGATAAAATCAGTGAGAGGATCTGTTCCTAGATTTCCTTTGAGTTCCCATCCTTTGGTAAGAGCATTCAAAATCACATCCCCTGTTTCATTAACCGTGAGGTATGAGGGCGTTGAAACAGTAGTAAATTTAGTGACGTTGTCACTATTATAGTTTGCGGTATAGATATTTCCTGCAGAGTCAATGGTGATACTCCGTGGGCCTGTTCCAGTAGTTCCAAGGGTGGAAGAGACTCCAGCGGGAGTAATCTTTGTGACATTGTTGCTACCTTGATTTGCTGTATAGATATTTCCAGTGGAATCCACAATAATACCATATGGATTTGTTCCAGTAGTTCCAAGGGTGGAAGAGACTCCAGCGGGAGTGATCTTCGTGACATTATCACTACTTCAGTTTACAGTATAGATATTTCCAGCAGGGTCAGTAGTGATGCCAATTGGACCTGTTCCAGTAGTTCCCAGAATTGATGATGATGCAATGAGAGTGGCAGTGAGATTGGAAAATCTGAGACCAGAAATTCATGGAGTTCATGAAGTGATCTCGAGTTTAACTTGAGGAGAAGAGGTTCAGATACCAACCCCAATTCCAGTATCAACTATCAATCCTGTTGCGGTAAAACCATTTCCAGTACTATTCCACCGAGGAACATAATTTGTGAGTCCAGTTCCAATAATACTGGTAACTACCTCACTCCAACTTCCTTTACAATCTCATCCAATACACAGTCCAGATGATGAGTTCATATATCCACTCACATCAACTCTATATCCTGGATTGATAACACCAATTCAAAGATTTCATCATGCAATAATGGCTCATGAATTTACTCGAAGCGGAATTCATCCAAGATCATAGACATTATTATCAGCATCCCAATATGGGTTTGGACCATAACTTGCTGCTGATACAAGAGGTATAATTCATTGGAGAAAGATGAGTATGAGAGAGATGCGATATTGAAGACGGAAATTCATAGAAAGAAGAAGATACAACCATTATGAATAGTGTCTCATAAAGAAAAATGAAATACAAATATCATTCTATTTTTCTCAAATATTATATTGACGAAATTCTATATTTATTGAACAATATTCTCTTTACTTTTTTATGAAGAAAATATACTTATAAAGACATAAATTCACTCATATGAAATATATTCTCTCACTCATGCTTCTATGAGGCATCATTCTTACTCCATTTTCTTCTTATGCGGCAAGCATTCAAGAAAAAAATAAGATTATCACCGAACATAATGCAATCCGAAAATCCGTAAAAATTCCAGGACTTCTCTGGGATAATTCTCTTGCTAAAAGTGCAGAACAGTGGGCAAAAAAACTCGCTACCAAAAAAAGTTTTGAACATTCAAATACTTCAAATGGAGAAAATCTCTACATATACTGAGTTTCATGACAGACACTTACATCACTCTGAAATGATGCAGTAAAATCATGGGGTGATGAAAAAAACTGGTATGATATTACCAAAAACTCCTGTCAAAAATGAAAAGTATGTGGACATTACACTCAGATAATTTGGAAAAATACGAAAAAAGTTGGATGTTGAAAAGCACTCTACCGAGATGGAGATTGGGAAAAGGTAATTTGGGTTTGCCAATATTCCCCTGCTGGAAATTATAAAGGAGAAAAGCCATATTAAAAAATATTGACTTTATAATATAAATACTTATAAAGTTCTCTCTTAAAAAATAAATCATGCTATGAAAACTATCTATCTTCTTGAACAAATACGCGAATGAGCAGGAAAAATGAGTGCACGAGATAGATGTGAAGAATGTATAGAATATATAACTATTACGGATACTCTTTCACTTTTTCCACATTGTGCAATCACCCATGAAATGTTATGAGAGATACTAGATAGACATGAACATATCATTTGTAAGGAGCCAGAAGGATCAAAAACCCGAATACTCTGTGCACAAAGAAAACATGCAGTTCTGCAGTATCTTTCACACTGTGAAAAACAGTAGAAAACTTGCTTTTACCCCATTCCAGAGTACTCTCCTCTGGATTTTTTCTTTCTTATGCATTTTACTATTACTACTTCCCCAGGTCTCGAATCACTCGTAAAAAGTGAATGTGAGCGATTACAGTTTGAACATATAAAAACAACAGACCAATCGGTACGTTGTGAGTGAAATATTGATGATATGTATCGGCTCAATATTCACCTTCGAACTGCTAATCGTGTTTATATAGAACTTTCAAAGGGTCAAGTGGAAGATTTTGATACTCTTTTTTCCATGGTTTCAAAGATTAACTGGAGAGAATATCTTCCAAAAAATCACCCAATTATTGTAAATGCAACCAGTGTACGTTCCATTCTCACTCATACCCCGAGTATTCAAAAAATAGGAAAAAAGGCTCTCGTAGAAACCCTCCTTCAAAATACGCACAATAGCATACTTACAGAAGATGAAGCACTTCCACAGATTCATATACTTATACTCATTGTTGATAATATTGCCTCAATACTTCTTGATACCAGTTGAGAGGCACTCCATAAGCGTGGATATAGAAAAGAACAGTGAGAAGCTCCACTCAAAGAAACGCTTGCTGCGGCTATTGTTATGCTTACTCGATGGAAATATAGCGAGCCCTTTTATGACCCATTCTGCTGATCTGGAACGATTGCTATTGAAGCTGCAATGATAGCAAGAAATATTGCACCAGGTTTATTTCGAAATTTTGCCTGTGAATATTTTCCTTTTCATGAGGAAGAAACAATGGAAAAAATACGAGATGAGGCTGAAAAGAAGATTTTCCCAAGTGGAAAATACCAGATTATTGCCTCTGATAAAGATGAACAAGTACTTGAATTTGCCGAGAGAAACGCTCGTCGCGCATGAGTAATATCGGACATCACTTTTAGAAGACAAGATTTCTTTGAACTCGCAAACAAAATGCCTGAACAAACAGATGGTATTACCCTCGTATCAAATCCACCCTATGGACTTCGATTAAACCAAGATGATATCGGTGAGATCCATGAAATGCTCGCTAAAGTTCTTCAATTCCCTCATATGCATGGATGAATTATTACTGCTTATGAAAACTTCGGAGATATGGCCCCAAAGACTATATTTAAAGAACGAAAGCTCTATAATGGAAGTGAGCTTTGTCGGTTTTGGCATAAAAAATAGTTCCACACTATAAAAACGAGTAAATATACTCGTTTTTATATTAGAAACATATCCTTTGTTCCAATCATTCAAGTCATTGTTTTTGAAAATTATAACATGATATCTGCCCAAGCATATAAGGAGAAATCATCTCACTTTCTAATAAAATCTGAATCGTTGTGTTTGTACATCCATGAAGGCCAGTAATGATTCCTGAATTTATACCAGCTAAGAGGGCCTTACGATCTCAAGAAGAACGAAGCGGAACAACTGGACTCACATGATTTTTATCATTTATTGCATACAAAACATGCTCAATATGAGCTCCAAATGTAATTGGAGTCCCATGTATATCAACTTCATATGTATTTAACTCTTCTTTAAAATATCAAAGAGTTTCATAGTATGTACGAATTTTTCATACGGATGAAGCAAGTGAAATATCAGATATATGCAGAGAAGAAGTGAAACTTCACAGAGAAGAAGCTAAAATTTCATCCAAAACCTGCTCTTCAGAACTTGGCATATGGACATCATCTTGGAATTTTTCTCTTGCCAGTAAGCGAAGAGATATAACTCTGGGTGATTCATTTTGTAATTGATATACTGGAATGCTCCAATTATGTTCTCACGGAACACAACAAATAGTGGAAGATGAGATATATTGCATATTTGTATGCTAGGAAAAATACAAAGAATTGCAAATTATCGCATGGAAGAAAATGGAATTTCCGATTCAATATATGCGATGACAGTTGATGGGGATTTTTTCGAGAGAAGATCTCCAATGGTACTTAATATATTTTGTATATATCTTGAGTCAATTGCATCAGCATATTCCCCAATTTTACTTCAATCCGAAAATATTTGAGAAATAAAATCCATTCTCTGACAAAGGATGGTTTTTTTCTGGACATATGTTCCAGTTTTTAAAGAATCATGGAGTTCGTATATGAAAGATCGAAATATACTTTTTTTGAGTATTCCTATAAATTTCTTCAATTCTTGAAAATTTATATTGGCTGGTGCAATACGAACAATAGAAAGAGAAGATACCATTCTATCATGAAGATCAGAAAATGGATGTCCAAGGAACATATTACTTCCTGTAAGATCAACCCACGAGCGGACTGTATGCCATATATTTCCAACTTGGCTAGAAATTCATACTGGGAACTTTCTTTTTTCAACAGGGATTCACTCTGCTTCACTCATAAAAACCCTCTCAAGTTCATCCATATCTATAGTTTCTAACAATGAAAAAACACGCTCTCCAAGCTGAAATAATCCGTTCTGAGTTCGTTCCATTGATTCTCGAATTTGGTAGGACTGTGATCAAATATGTGCTATTTTTCATGCTTTTTCTTTTTCTGATTGGATGAGATCATTATAAAGACCAAGAAGACGCATAGAGTCTCTTCAAAGATGTTCAAGTGTTATTTTTTCAAGGCGTTCTTTCAATGCATGCTCTTCATAAAATGAGTACTTATTCATGAGTTTTTCATGAATAGAGTCAATCGATGATTTCTGTTCATTTTCAGGAAGTGTGTACCATTGGATTCGTAACTTCTGTATATCAGAAAGGAGCTCTGAGAGAAATTCAGAGTGCTTCTTCAATCATCTTATAGCATATTCTTGACTCCGTACAAAGGAAAACATGTCATAATAGACAGAAACAGCTGTTGTATTTTTTCTGGTTTTATGAGCAGAAGAGGAAGGAGAATGATTCATCGATGAAGTTTCTCGGAAGACGATATATCGACCGTCTGTATTTTTACCAGGTTGACATACTCGAAGCACTCGAGCTGTTCACCTTCATGATGCAAGAGGAAGTGATATGAAACTCTGAAATACCTCTTTAATATATGGAATACTTGCAATCTGCATATCAAGTTTTGCTTCCTCTGAAAGACTTTTCCATTGATCAGAAAAAAGGAGTCCAAGTCATTCCAATAATTCTCATGTTATTTTTTCAGGATGAATAACTACGTCTTGTACCATATGTCCATGCTCTTGGGGAGTCGCATTTTTTCCTTCAATAAAGTAATCCTCGGGCAAAGAAAAAGCCCGTTGCATCATATTTACCAACGATGATGATTGTCATCACATAGTAGAAACTCGCTTATGATCAGCTATATGGGGAAATGGGGAAATATAAGATTTTGAAAAAGTCTCTGTGCGTTGTTTTTCAAGAATATATTGTATCTTTGCAACGAAAGGCCGTACGTGTGAAAGTTCATTCACGGTACGAGTTATATTCCCTTTCAGATGACACAGTCGCATCGAGCCATATTCTCCGCTTTCTAAGAGGGCTTGATATTGCCTTTTTCTCTCTCGAAGGACTTCACGACGTTCAGGATAGTTTTTCATCAAATGTATTTAATATAAATATATAATAAATAAATATATAAATAGTCAATAATAGTTTTTAAAAAAGGAAAAGGCACACGCTCATAATGAGGTGTGCCTTTATTTTACACTGTCAGTACTCAGGCCATTTACGGCATAGGTGCATGATCAGTCATTGCAGGCCAAGCAGCTTCAACGCCGAGATTTTCTGTGCAGTACAGATCATCTTTTTGGACAGAAGGAGCGACTGGTCGCCGACGGAAAAATCCAATAAAACCACGAATTACTTTCATGATTATGTTCCCTTGTAAGTTTTGGGTTGATGAAATGTCGGACGAGCATCCTATTGGAATACAGAAAAAAAGCAAGAAACCAAGACTCTGTCTGTATGATATGCTGAACGCAAAGAGGAAAAAAGTGAATAGTTTCTGTGTTCAAAAAAATCCCCCATGTCTCATATATGGGGGATTTTATTATAGATATGCTTTTAAAATATCTGCTTTGTCGGTCTTTTCCCAGGTAAATAGTTCATTTTCACGTCCAAAATGTCCGTATGAAGCTGATTTTTTATATCGAGGTTTCAAAAGATCTAACATCTGAACAATACCCTTTGGCCGGAGGTCAAAATGTTCTCGAACAATGCTGGCAATTTTCTCATCGGAAAGTTTTCCAGTTCCGTAGGTATCAATCATAAGGGAAACAGGTTCTGCAACTCCAATTGCATAAGCCACCTGCACAAGACACTTATCCGCAAGGCCAGATGCTACTATGTTCTTTGCAACATATCGAAGAGCATAGGCAGCACTTCTATCCACCTTTGATGGATCTTTTCCAGAAAAAGCTCAACCACCATGGGGCGCTGCTCAGCCATAGGTATCTACAATAATCTTGCGACCGGTAAGTCCACAATCTCCCATAGGGCCACCGATTACAAAACGACCAGTTGGATTCACAAGATATTTTGTATTCTCTGTAAGCATTTCTTGAGGAAGTACTGGTTTTATGATATATTCAATAACAGCCCGAGAAAGTTCTTCATGAGTAACATCAGGATGATGCTGAGTTGATACTACAACTGTATCAATATCAACTGGTTTCCCATTAACATATCGAAAAGTTACCTGAGACTTTGCATCAGGACGAAGCCATGGAAGGGTTCCGTTTTTTCGTAACTCTGCTTGTCGTTCCATTATTCTATGAGCATAGTATATTGGAGCAGGCATAAGAGTTGATGTTTCATTACATGCATATCCAAACATAAGCCCCTGATCCCCTGCTCACTGATTTAAGTCGATTCATTTCCCCTCATCTACACCCTGTGCAATATCAGGAGACTGCTTATCATAACACACCATAACTGCCAAAGTATTTCCATCATAACAAAGATCACTTGAATTATATCCAATATCTGTAATTGTTTTACGTGCAATTCAGATATAATCAATATTTGCAGAAGTTGTAATCTCTCAGGCAAGTACACAAAGTCCAGTATTCACAAGGGTTTCAGCAGCAACACGTGCAAATGGATCTTGTTCAAGAATAGCGTCAAGAATAGCGTCAGAAATTTGATCAGCAACCTTATCGGGATGTCCCTCTGAAACGGATTCAGAAGTAAATAGAAATTCAGACATAGTTACAAAAGTAACAAAATAAAATCCCTCTTCATACAGAAGAAGGAATAATTTTTACCTTACAAAAAGTTTTTGAACTACATCTTTCCCCTGCATGGGGTCGGAAGTAGCACCGATTTTCCAATAAGGAGATACCTTACTTATAGTTGGTTGCCGTGACACTACAAACGAGCCGAATCTCTCGTGTCCACTCTTAATGTTGTTTGAAGTATATAGAATTTTTAGGAAATTCAAATCCATTCTTTAATAATCTTTTTCATTTTTCCGATTTCCTTTTTTAAGGTTTTTACTTTTTCTGCAAGTTCTTTGCGAGAAAATATTTTCTGAATCGGTGATCATTTTTCTCGCTTATAATCTCTTCGATATTTTTTGAGATCCTTTTGTTTTCTCCAAAGAGTCATTTCAATATCATTGATACCATGCATATCTGAGAAAATTGTATGAAGCTCTTGTATAAGACGCATAATGAAATGTTTTTGTTCTTCATTGAGCTCAGTGTTCATATCATACTTTGTTCGAAGGTTCTCAAGTGCTATCAAGATTCCAAGACGTTCTGACTCAAGAAATGACGGAACTTCTCGTGTTTTACTCAGTAACACGGTCTCAGAATCCTGAAGTGCCGGTTCAATATAGAGTTTCAAGATATAGTAATATTCACGAAGTCTATGATCGAGAATTGCCTCAAAATCATAACCCTTCTTGTCGTGATCTCTTCGAAGAATGCGAATCATAGAATCCTCTATCGACATATCAAAGAGGATTTTCATAGTATTAATAGCGGTCTCTCATTGTATACGCTTGACTCTATCATGCCACTCTCCTGTATTCACTCATTCAGCAATAAGTACCTTCTTTCATTCACTGTGTCCAGTATGTTTCAATTCTATAATTCAGGCTCATTGTTTTTCCTTTCTTTCAGCATCCGTTCCAAGAAAAATCTTTACATCGGTCGACTTTCATGAAAAAATATCTTCTGTCATTTTCCATCCACTACTTAAGTTTCCCCAGTACCTACGACAGGATGGAATATTTTTAAGCATAAGACCTCTCCTATCTTCTCAAACAGCACGAAAAAAATGATCAGAATGGAGCATAGCAAGAATCGCACTACTCTTCTTACAAACATATCCCCCTACTTCAAGAGTGGTACCATCTGGTCTTTTATAATAGAATAACTCATCTTTCTCTTTAAATCCGAGAGCATTTTCCGCAGCACTTTGAATACGCGGTGTATTACTGGATTTTCCTACCCCTGGCAATCCCATAAAGGCAATCATTCCAGCTGATCATTCTGGAATATTCTGTACAAAATTCCTTACATATTGCTGAAGTTCTTTTACCTTAAGTGAAGTATGTGCAGGAATTTCGATATCGCTATACCTGGCAATATCAGTTGTTAATGCACTACTTTTTGTCTTTTTGTTGGGAGTTTCTTGCTTCATAACAGAAAATGAGCTCTTACTATATACGATTTTATCTATTGTCAAAAATAATTTTTACGGGAAGAATATTGATTGTTCGTGGAGATAGAATTTTGGCAAGATAATACACTCGTATCAAGAAATATCTATTGATTTCCGCGAGAAATACGTACAATTCCTTGAATATATCATAATCATTCTCATTATGTCATATGTATCTATTTAGAGATGTATACTTCCATCTTATAATCTTTACTTGTATATGAAAACAGAATACTTCTATATCGATATCAATCTTTGAACCTTTCAATTAGTAAACCATGGTATCAGTCCTTCTGCTAATCATACAGGAGATATAGAAATACATCAGATTCATCGTATTTTCTTAACGAAAGGTCAATACAATAAATTTCTACACAAATTATAACCATTATATCTAAATTTTCTTTGACCAACCTTACAAATTACTCTTATAATTCTATTTCTATAACTCACTCACTTATATGTACTGAACTCCCCTTCCTGATATCTCAAAACCTCATGATAGATATGGTTTCGTCGATGAGCGTGAAATCCGTATTGCCACCGGTATTATGTTGATTCTGTGACTTTTCTCATTTTTCTTCGTAGTTTTTAAGGCAGAATTTCAGATACCTCTCATCCTTGTGAGCATTATAGTTATTGATTTTCTCTCACGAATACTTATCTCCCCAAAATGCTCTCTCTTTGGTTCTTTTGTTCGAATATTTCTCAAGAAAAAAGATGCAATATGGGTTGGTTCCGTTCAAAAACGATTCGCATGGACTATTGGACTCATACTTTCGAGTTTTACTCTCTACTGTATACTTCTTCTCTGAGAATTCATCGCCCCATCTCCAGGACCGCAAATGACTGCAGTATCAGGAATTTTGGAAGGAATCCGAGCTAATCTCGCCCAAGGATCGCTTATTGTCATGCCGATGAATCCAACTATCATTGCCTGTCTCCTCTGTATAATCTTTATGTGGTCTGAATCGGTTATTGGATATTGTGTTGGTTGTTCACTCTATGCTTGGCTTGTAAAAAAAGGATGGATGAAATCATATAAATGACAAAACTGTGCCGATGGGAATTGCTCTATATAATAAAAACAATATAGCAGACCTCAATCACTCTAACTGAATACTTATTGATAATTCATACATATGTATTTCGAAAATCAAACGTTTGAAAATCAAAACTATACAACACAACCACTTCTTGTATGAGAATATGAAAATTGTATTTTTCAAGAATGTAATTTTTCTCATAGTAGCATTTCACAAATACAATTCGTCGACTGCGAGTTTCTATCATGTAATCTTACTATGATAGAAACTTTTGCTACAAAACTTCAGAATGTCCGCTTCGTTGAATCAAAGCTCCTCTGAGTAGAATTAAAAAATTGTAATGAATTCCTATTTGAAGTGAGCTTCATAAAATCCAATCTGGAACTTGCTTCGTTTTCAGGAATGAAAATAAAAAACACATCTTTCGAGTATTGTGATCTCAAAGAGGTAAATTTTACTGGAGCAGATTGTTCAGGAGTCAATTTCTCCCATTCCAATCTTACATGAGCCCTCTTTCAGAGAACAAAACTTGAAAAAGCAATTTTCCAAAATGCATACAACTATGTTCTTGATCCGGAAGAAAATACCTTGTCAGGTGCCCAATTTTCCCTCGAATGACTTCCAGGACTCCTGACAAAATACCATATTACTATTTATTAATTTCTTTTTTATGGCTACAAAACTTACTGTTTCTATCGTGGTAAATAATTCCCTCGAAAAAGTCTGGGAATCCTTCTGGAAAAGTGAACATATCGTTCATTGGTGTTTTGCTTCGGATGATTGGCACTGTCCAAAATCCGTATCTCCAGAACCAGCGGTTGGAGTTATTTTCTCGAATACTTTTGCTGCCAAGGATGGAAGTTTCTCATTTGATCTCACGGCACAATATACAGAAATTGTTCCAATGAAAAAACTCGTCTACACGATGTGAGAGATGAAGGAGTATTTTCTTGATGCTGGACGTGTTGTGGAAGTGATTCTTGAAGAAACTCCAGAAGGAGTAAAGATTACAGAAACCTTTGATGCAGAGGATATTCATCCACTTGATATGCAGATTGCTGGTTGGACTGCTATTCTCGAAAATTTTCGTAAATATACTGAAACTCTCTAATCCATATGATTTCTCAAATACTCAGATTCTTTCGAAAGCAAGTTTTTATCACTGCTTTTCTTATAGCAGGAATACTCCTTGGTATCAAGATAGTTCTTATTCCAGATCATCTCGAATTTATTGAGCCAATCTCTATCTATACCGCACTGCTCTCTTCGGTGATATTTATCTATGGATTCATGATTGCACCAGCAGTTGCCGAATACAAAGAGAGTGAAAGACTTCGTGTTGAGCTGAAATCTACGATAGAAAATATCATTCTTGATGTCGATTATTTTACCATTTTAAAAAAAGAATTGGATCCAAGAACATTCAGAAAAATTTTTTCTGCTCTTCTCTCTTATGTATTTGGTCGAATTGCAGATGATACACGAGGAAAGAGTGTAAATGACCTTATGAAAGGAACGAACGATTTCCTCTATGATGCAGAAACAAAATGAATTCCAGCCAATCATATTATTAAGTTAAAGCAGGAATTTTCCTCTTTTCGGAAAATAATTGGACGAATCCTTCAGATTCGAGATCACGATAGCCTTCCTATTGTTGTCCATAATCTTCGAATCTTTATCACTGTTTTCATTATCGGAACGCTCATGTTCTTAAATATTGGAAATACTACACAAGAGACTTTGGTCGGAGAAATAAAAGAAGGGATAGTAATTTTTATTCTCTCTTTTATCTATACGTATCTTTCACTTATTATATCAAGTCTGGAAAATCCTTTTGATAAAAGAAATTTTACTGGATATATCGATATGACGTTTTTGAAAAAATATGCGGAGGAAGTAAAACAAAACGGTCAAACTGGCGATATAATTTAGTATATTTTTAATTTTTTTCTTTTTCTTGTATGGAAATCTCCTTGAATTGGCTCGCTATCGGTGTATGTACATTAATTATGTTTATGGGTGGTGCATTTTGGCATGGACCTATCTTCGGTAAACTCTGGATGAAGATTCATCATGGAGATAAGCAATTTACTCCGGAGGAAAATGCTATTCTCATGAAATGAATGTGGAAACTCATGCTCACAGAAGCAGTTGCATCATTCCTTATGATAGTAGGTCTTGCGTGTATTATACAAGCAATTCCTGAATACAGCGGTATGCGAAATGCACTCATGATATGGGTTGCTTTCGTTCTCCCTACACTCACAAGTTCGGTACTCTGGGGTGGAGATAAACGCGAATTTATGTTAGCAAAAGTAGCGGTAACTGGGAGTTATCGTCTCTTAATACTCCTCCTTGCTGGATATATCCTCTCTGTTTGGTAATATGAATGAAATTGACTTCTATATTGCAGATATAGAAAATCCACTTGAACGAGAAGCTCTTGAGAATCTTCGAGCAATGCTTCATGAGTTCCTTCCAGGCGCAGTTGAGTGTATTTCATATGGAATACCAACTCTCAAAGTGAATGGAAAATGAATCGCTGGTTTTGCAAAGTTCAAGAATCATCTTTCATTTTTTCCATTTTCTGGAAGTGTCTTTGAATATTTTCCGGACGAGATGAAAGAATGGAAGCATACCAAATCCTCTCTTCACTTCACGGTAGAGAAACCGATTCCCAAGGGATTTCTCGAAAAAATGATACAAAAACGACTCGAACAATAATTTTTTAACTTTACTCTTATGGCAAAACTCTATATCAATCTCCCAGTTACAGACCTCCTACGAGCAACCACTTTCTACGAAGCAATCGGTTTTACCAAAAATACTGACTTCTCCAATGAAGATGCCTCTGCAATGATATGGGATGAATCACTCAGTGTTATGCTCCTTACTCCTGGATTTTGTACGAATTTTCTCGGAAAGAAAACAATCTCTGATGCGCATACAACAACCGAAGTACTCAATGCTCTCGAGCTTGATTCACATGAAGCGGTCGATGCTTTTTTTGATAAGGCAATCACTGCGGGTGGCAAGAAAACGATTGAAACCTATGATCATGGATTTATGTATGGTCGTGATTTCGAGGATCCAGATGGACATATCTGGGAAGCTTTCTGGATGGATGTGAGTCAGATGCCAAAACAATAATTCCAATCTATGAATACTCCACCTGATATACTGAACTACGAATCAATACTCGCAGAGTGAGAAAGGATGATTTGTGAAACTCTCCGAAATGAGATAGAAACAATTCTTCCTGATGCTACAAGCAAAGTCTGGCATGGGCATCCTGTCTGGTTTCTTGATGGAAATCCGATTGTCTGATACTCAAAACTCAAAGATTCTGTGCAGCTCCTTTTCTGGAGTGGTCAATCGTTCGATGAAGTATGACTTACGAACAATGGGAGTTTCAAGGCGGCAGAAAAACGATATACCTTTCTCGAAGAGATAGATACAGTGGAACTCGCTGTATGGCTTACGAAATCCCGAGATATCCAGTGGGACTATGCGAACATCGTGAAACAAAAGTGAAAACTCGAAAGACTAAAATAATCTAACAAGTCATGCAAAATACCAAAATATTCTCGATGCCATTCGCAAAAGTGTATCCGCTCTATATCGCAAAAGTGGAGAAAAAATGACGAACTAAATCCGAAGTAG
>CAKZJF010000075.1 GCA_936941205.1 uncultured Candidatus Altimarinota bacterium
AATCTCTGAGAGCAAAACCATTTTTTAATGGCATACTCCGTGCCCAGTGGATGTGTAACATAAATGGTGAAAAACTTCGAGTTCGTCAAGAATGAGAACTCATCAAAGTAGAACACAAGTTGATTGCTCCTGCAAGTGAGATTGGGATAAAATCAGCAAAGGAAACTGGATTCTCAGCCAATAATTTTCAAGATGTTGTTGATACACTCCTTGTTGTCGGATTTACCAGAGAAGGACTTCCAAGTGTAAAACGTCGTGTAAGTTATCTCATAGGTGAAAATAAGGAAAGTGGGGTAGTTCTTGATTTTGATACCTACATTGAACTCATGGGGAAGAAGTGACAAGAAGATAATCCAGCAATTCCAACATTCCTCGAGATAGAAAGCAAGAAATGACAAGAAGAAGTTATACAAATAGCTAAAATCCTTGGATTTCATGAATCAAAACTAAAGGATTGGTGACCAGTAAAACTCTTTCAAAACTATTACCCAAACGAAACAATTCTGTAACCCGCAATTACTGCGGGTTTATTTATTCTTGTTCTCTTGCATTCACTCCATTTATGATTATATTCCATACATAAAATATATAATTTATCAACTATGGGAAATCCTATCATTGCATGAGGAGATATTGAGGAATATATTCCACAAAATATCTCACCAGAACGAAAAGAAAATATCATACAACTGAGTATTGCTGTTATGCGTGCGGTACATCGCCAACTTCCGATCGGTTTTAGTTATAATGGTGGAATACATAGAATTGTACTCCCACATAGTCTCTATCTTCAGAAGACAACACCTGATAGACAAGTAGAGCTTCCTCGTGAAAATCATGCCACTCGTATGAAGCTTTCTACAAAAGGAGCAAGAAGAGCTATCGCATTCGATGGATATCAGGTGGCTTCAACTGATCCAAAAGCGAGAGAGTGATGGAAATCTTTTCACATAGACCGTGTGGAGAGTTTAGAACTCTATACAAAAGAAGAAATGGAAAACATCCTCAGATGGACAGAAAAAGAAGGAAATTTATGACATTTTGATCCAGTAAATGACTTTGTAGGGAATTGGAATTTCTGGTTCCGTACATACCTCACACAAGTACCAGCAAAGAAAGATATCCGCGAAGTGATACCAGGAATCAAGCTCCTCGATACACCATAATATTTCCCCTCCAGATGATACGATTTGACCACACTCCCGATAGAGACGATATAGCTCGATGTTTTCCTGAGAGTCCATACTTCTGTGAAGAGGCTATGACGTATCGTGATGCCCAAAGTAATCAAGCATGAATGCTTGCTACCTATATATGAACTCAGGTGGTTGGAGTTCTGACTTGGAGTCTCTCCCCCATAGGCAATCAACTCAAGATATGACTCGTCGAAGTGCATCCTGACTACAGAAGTCAACATATCGGAAGAAATATGCTCTTAGAAATAGAAAGAAGACACGCTTGAAAATATGAATCCCTCTCATGATCTCTCAATAATGAGGAAAATACTGCATCAAAACTCATGTTTCTCCAAGCAGGCTATACCAGTTACGACACCCTCCGTTATGGAAAAATGCCCAGATAATACAATCCCTCCTTTTATTTTGGAGGTTTTTTTATAGAATATGTTTATTCTATTTTTGATGATATGACACTTCAGACACAAACTCGACGCATAATGGGAACAGAGATATCTATCACTCTAGAGAGCGAAAAACAAGCTTCACAGGATATCGAAGACTGTTTTGATATATTCACCTCCTATGAGAAAGAATTCTCTCGATTTGACCCAACATCAGAGCTTTCTCAGCTCAATCAACAGAAGACAATAACTCCATCTGATCGATTCTTCCGAGTTATGGAACTTTCTGATCGTATCTACCAAGAAACAGGAGGGATATTTAACCCACTGATCAATCTGAGTCATATTGGATATGGAAAAAGTTTTGAAACAGGAGAATTTCAATCGATCGGACAACAGGGGAATATGGACTGGAAAACAGTATATATTACCCATGGGAGTATATCTATACAACCTGATCAGATGATAGATCTCTGATGAATTATCAAAGGATATAGTGTAGATGAGGTCCGTAATTTCTTATTCGTAAAAGGCTATACTGATTTTATTATCAATGCGGGATGAGATATCTATCTCGCTGGAAAAGAAAATTCCACCACTCCTTGGACAGTGGGGATAGATAACCCACTTGCACCTGGTGAAATCATAGCCACCCTTGAAGTCAGTGATAGATCGATAGCAACGTCAGGTACCTATAAGCGAACCTGGAAAACGGCAGGGAATACCTATCATCATATCATCGATCCGAGAACTGGTACCAACCCAGATGAGATAATAAGTATCTCAATTCTCTGACATCATACATGGATGACTGATGTATATGCAACTGTTGGCCTTATTATGGGAAAAGAAGCTTGTATCTCATGGCTTCGCACCAAAAATCTAGATGCTATTATTATCACAAAAGATGGTGAAATATATACTACAGATGCTATAGAACAGTATAATCCAGTATTTTTCACATAAGTTTCACGGGGCTCATCTTCCAAATATGAAAATGTGTGCTATACTTCCAGAGATTTAAAGTTGGCTTAAACATATATCTATAGAATCGAATTCTCATATTTTACTATTCTATGCACAAAAATTCTCCCCTCCATATCGTTCGAATCGGATGATTTCTTCTCCTGCTATCTGCAACGATAATTGGTTGGACATCACTTTCCAACCAACATGATACTCAATTCTGGAATATTGGTTCTTATACTATTCCTACTCTTTCTGCACGAGAACACGACGATGATGACGATGAAGAAGAAAAGGATGAAAGAAGAGAGAAAAGATCAGAACGAGAACACGATGATGATGACGATGAGAATTCTATTCCTTCACCAATCGAGGAAGAAATAGTTCCAACCTATACGGAAGAGGTTCCAGCTCAACCAACAATCAATACAAACAAAATAGCAAATAGTTCGCCTATTATTCCTATTGTATCATTTGATGATCAGGCGGAAAATGCTTTACAGGCATTTGGTTTTTCTTCTGAAGAAAAACAGCGCATTAAGAGCCAATTTCAGGTATTATCACATGATATTGCACTCAAATACCCATCCAAATCATCTCAGATTGCTGTATATCAGAATCTTATAAACGAAGCAACTGGAAAAATCCAGGAACTTACATCTTTTGCTGAAACAGATACAAGCACAACGTTTTCTTCTAAAATACCATCTATACAAGCACTCATTTCTCTTGCAAATATTCAGATAAAAATACTTCAAACACCTGTATCACTTCCAAAACAAAATACAACTCTACGCACTCAAATTCAGAATGCACCGACGACTCGTGTTATCCAAAATACGCAACCCAAAAAAACTACCACAGCCCAAACCGTTTCAACTCCTTCTGTTACTCCTAAGAAAGCAACACCGGTAGTAAAAACAACTCCCAAAGTAAGTACCATGACTCGAGCGAGTTAATTATTTTTTCTGTCATCTTATTCCATGCTTCAGCGTATTCAATTTTTCTTTTTCCTACTTCTTGCCCTTGTACCAGGATTCATAGCGCTTTTTATCCTTCCATCTTTCTATATAGGAGAGGCAAATATGTATCTCCGAATATTGGGGAGAATTGCGATGACATATCTGACTGTAACTCTGATGATTACGCCAATATCTGCATATATATCAGAAGATTCTTTTCGAAAAAATTTTATACAACTTCGTAAATTATTCTGATTAGCCGGTTTCTGTTTCTTTCTTTTTCATGCGGTTCAATATATTTTGATAGAATATGGCTACCACCAATTCGCAGATTTTATTACCAATATCATACAGAGACCAGATGCACTTTCTGGGGTTATTGCTGGAAGTATCATGCTGATACTTGGACTCACTTCAAACCAATTCTCCATGAATATATTGGGAGGAAAAGTATGGAAAGGAGTACAGAGTCTTGCTTATCCTGTCTTTTTACTCGCCCTAATTCATATTGCCTTCGCTTCTCGTTTTGATAATTTTTATATACTTCTTACGGGAGTTCTTGTCACTACGAGAACACTCTCATATCTTCAACATCTCAAACCAAGGAATCCTATAAATCAAACTCCACAGTGGCTCTGTGTTCCGTGTGGATATATCTATAATGAAGCAATCTGAGATCCAGATTCTGGTATTGCCCCTGGAACACGGTTTGAAGATATACCCGATGATTGGAGATGTCCAATCTGTGGAGTAGGAAAAGCAGACTTTGAATTGATTGGTGGAAATTCTGAAAAAAACACTACACACAAGAGTGCTACGATAACAAAAAAGACATATCTAACAGAGGATGTTATTGAGCTCATTATAACTCCATCTGCCCCGATTATTTCACAACCAGGACAGTTTGTTACCATTGGACTTACAGATAAAGAGGGAACCTTCAATCGTTCGTATTCTCTAGTAGAAAATATTGGTACAGCGATTACACTCAGTATAAAGATAAAACCCGATGGAAGAGGAGGAAAGGTAATAACTGATCTCAAAGAAGGGGATATTTGTACGGTAAATGGTGCTTTTGGTGAATTCTTCCTCCAAAACACCAAAAATATTTGAGTATTTATAGCAACAGGAACTGGACTTGCACCGATTATTGCACAAATGGAGGCAAATCAAGAAAAACAAAAAATACTCTATATAGGAGCACAAACAAGAAAAAATCTCTTCTACGGAGAGCGTCTCAAGAAGATTCAAAACCTCGAAACGCATATATATCTTTCACGGGAGGAGACAGAAGAATATAATTTTTGACGGGTGAATACATCGGCGTTTACCTACCCACTTGAAACAGAGTTCTACATCTGTGGAAACCCTGCACTCGTAACGGAAAGTGAACGCATCCTTCAAGAAAAAGGATACACCCATATATTTCATGAATCATTCTAATCTATCTTCTCTATGAAACAATTTAGCATTGTCCTCTCTATCGCTCTTCTACTTGGATTTTTCCTCTATGCGATCAACATTGTTTCACAAAACAATACCTGTACGTGAGTGCGAAGTTTTATATGTGATAAACAAAATGCAGAAATATTAGCAACGCAAAAAGAGGCTATCAAAGCTGAAATTCAAGAAGAACAAGACGCACTCCTTGCTGAAAAAATAAGTATATCACTCGATGAGGGTTCTGATGAATATATGGCGCTCAAGAAAATGGGAGATTCATTTATTCATCTTTGCAATCCATTGATTATAGAACAAACAGGTGGATATCTCCTCGATTATAGAGCATGTAATCTTCAAGT
Organism: uncultured Candidatus Altimarinota bacterium; assembly: GCA_936941205.1. Lineage (GTDB taxonomy): Bacteria > Patescibacteriota > Gracilibacteria > BD1-5 > UBA2023 > SSGK01. Next base: position 5,310 of record CAKZJF010000075.1, read on the forward strand.
CGTTGCCAATTCAGAGAGAAAATATATTCAAGAGGTACAGGTCAATGGTGAGTCTCTTTCGCGAGAATCCATACAAGAAGAACTTTGAAAGCTCTATTTTACATTCTAAACAAAAAACTCCAATCTCGTATTGGAGTTTTTTCTTCTATTGATTTCTTTTCGATACCAATATACTACAAGAAATAACTCTTTTCATATGATAAAATATTCCCATCTTCACCCTCATAGAAAACTACAACTCATAATCGTCATATTTCTCCTGAGTTGGCTTATTGGAACTTTTCTGATTCATCGATTTGAGTGAGCACAGAATTGGTCCTACTTTGATGCATTCTACTTTACTGTTATCACAACAGCAACTATAGGATTTGGTGATCTTGTTCCA
>CAKZJF010000076.1 GCA_936941205.1 uncultured Candidatus Altimarinota bacterium
AAGAGGCGATATCTAAACCTATATATCCCGCAAGAATTCCTACAAAATATGTATTCTCATATTTATCTTCAATAAGCGGATCAATAACAACATACTCTGTGCGAATATCTGGAAGATTTTTTTCTATTTTTTCAATCCACTTTTTATTTGCAATCAATAGTCATCATTTTCTGAGATCTTTCAAATTTGGTGTAATATTTTTCTCATCCAATGAGATCAATATATCTACCTCACGAGCAATATAGGGAGCAGATGAACAAATATTCACATCATAAAAATTCAATCCACCTTTGATGATTGACTGATATTCACTATCAGTAATCACATTATATCCAAGAGTAGAAAAGGTATGAGCAATAATATCCATCACCGAGTGCATTCCGAGTCCAGCCGGTCCTGCAATACGAATTCCAGAGCGATTTAACATGATAAGAAATAACTATAATAACGAAAAGTATAGGAAAAAAAGGACGGAAAGCAATTTGCGTTTCTAGCTTTTCAGCTATTACCTTTCTATAATATTCTTCTTTATATCTGGAAATATCTATAACTTAAATGATATCTATAGAATTTTGACACAAGGTTTAATATATGATACCATTTCATATATAACCAACTACTATGATTCCCATATACTCTCAAGAATCCTTCTTACTTCTTCGAATTGAAAGTATTATTACAACCTTATTTCGTGAATATCCAGATATCATATGATACTACATGGAAATAATTTACGCTATCTGAGGAAATGAAATATTACGATGACAACTCAAAGAGGAATTATTTCAATTTAATGAACTCATGCGAAGACAAAAAGATAAAATAATGGAAGATGTAATAATTGAAAGACTTCGGGGTAATATTCTGAATTCACAACGAAACTGGAAAGGTCTTGCGAGAAGTAATTTTTTACAAAGAAAAGAGGCCCTTGAAAGAAATGAAGATCTTCTATTTGATACGCTCAATTCATCATTTATTTAATATGAACATACATTCTGCTCCTGAAAATTTTATCCCAAAAATAGATAAACCGAACAATCAGCAACTTCCGCTAAAGGATATTGCACAAATTCCATGAAATCATACTTCAGAAATGCACAAGGCTCTTGTAGAGGCTTTTAGTATGGATTGAATGGATCCTAAAAAAGTACTTGATACCATTAATAGTTTTTCAGAAAACCAGAATCTTACACCAGAAGAGAAGCAGGCGATTTTACTTCTCAATGAGACATTGCCACAACTTACTCCTCAAGAAGCAAAAAAAGTGTTTGAAGCTTTTCAGAAATGAGCCGAAACAAAAGTTGCATGACCGGCATTATTTCTTGTTGCAATCGGACTCTTGGCAGCATGAGCAGCTGCAGCTGCATTTGCAAGTACAAAAAAACCAAAAGATGTGTTAGGGGGAAAAACCGTAGATGCACAAAATGCCAGACAACGAGCAATGAACGAGGCTTTGAGTGAATAACATCTTACTACACACTACTTCAGGTCTCACGATGGAAGGGTAAAATCAAAGATATCAAGATTTTGTCTCAAATGTTCTTTTTGAGTACTTTTCACGATACTCACTACTCACTTCTGTTGAATAACCCACTTGAGAAGTATCTGTGCTACAGACTTATTATATTTCTTTCAAGTCTGCGAGAGAATGTCATGTCTTTTAGGATATCGTCAAAATAATAATGGCCTATACCCCATAACAAGAATCTTGGATTGTATACAAAATTTTAAAAGTTCTTTCGTTTGATGATTGCATTGTAAATAATTCAATTTTATCTGATTAACTGCAATCTCATCAGTATATTTCATTGCTTTTATAAGCTGTGCTTTTGAAAAATTACTCACTCAAAAATTTCGAATTTTTCCTATTTTTTTTAGAAAAGTAAGTGCTTCAATGGTTTCAGAAATATCTATTTCAGATGAATATCCATGAATCAAATAGAGATCAATATAATCTGTTTTTAATCGTTTTAAACTTCGAATAAGAGCACAAATCACCTGATTGTATCAAAGATGATCCTTTCTTACCTTGGTGGTTATAAATACTTTTTCCCTTGGAAACTTTTGAATTGCTTTTCAAATAAGAATCTCAGAATAACCATGACCGTAACCTTCAGCGGTATCTATGTGAGTATATCCCATTCAGATTGCATCCTGAATATGTTCTATGCTTTCCTGTTCTTTTCATGTTCAATAATCCTCAGGAACACCAATATTATAAGTTCCCAGTCAAAGAACTGGAATTTTTGTTCCATCAAAAAATTTTTTATATCGCATGAGTGTAATACTAATTGTATAGTTTATTTATGCTCAGAAAATATCCGCTTTCCATCCTTATTATATCTCACTACAGTATATAAGAAAGAGTGCTCGTTTCAACAAAAAAACCAGAATTTATACATCCGTATTTCATGTGAAGACACTGCAAAAGAAGTGTGAAGATGCTTGCAAAAAAGTTTATATTTGGATATACTTCGTTCTGCATTTTATTTTTTTATAACACACTATGCAAAAATTAGTTCTTATTGCTGCAAGTTCAGCACTTATGATTCCTGCACTCTTTGCTACTGAAGATGCAAGCACTACTATGAGTACTTCAGCAGGTTCTGGGACCGTTATGAATATGACTGGCACTACTCATTCTGGAGCATGGATGAACTGTATGTCAGGAAGTATTATGGAACGAAAAGATACACGCGCTGAAGCTCGTACAGTTTTTAATACAGAAGTAAAGCGACTTACTACTGAGCACAAGGCTGCACTTCAGGCATTAAAATCAGCAACAGGAACAACAGATTCAGGAAGTACTCTTACTGGTTCTACTAGAAAAGAAGCAAAAAAAGCTGCTGACAAAAAATTCCGTGAAGGTATGCAGGCTGCTCAAAAAGCTTTTAACGCAACTCTAAAAGTAGTACGTCAAGATCGCCATGAGGATCGAAAAGATTGTCGTCAAGACTTTCGCCAGGAAGTAAAAACACAGGTAAAAGAATTAAAGGAAACTGCTAAGGAACAAGTAAAAAATATCAAAGAGGAAGCTAAAGTAAAATTGGAAGCTATACAAGCACAACATAAAGAAAATATGCAAAAGATGAAGGAGCGTGCTGAAGAATTTAAATCACAACGTGAAGCTGCAAAGGCAAAGTATGAAGAACTTAAGAAATCTGGAAAACTTCCAACTATGCAAATGGGAAGTGGAATGATTCTTCCACCAACAAATGTAAAATCAACTACAGAAAGTGGATCATCTATGGTACAACAATAATTATTCTATTGACTCCATTTAATAAAAAATCCCCGATTCATCGGGGATTTTTTATTATTTTAATTCATATGTTACATTCATAGTGAGTGTTAACTCAAGCTGTCCTGGTGATATATTTCCTCATGTCGTTGTACCATTACTCATATCCATTTTTGCATAGTTCCCCATCATGCCCATTCCATACATTGGATAGACCGGATTATAGGTACCATTTTCATTAATATTTTGAACTCGACCAATCGTAATATTTGCATTTTTTGCTATATCATCGGCTTTTTGGCGTGCCTTTTCGAGTGCAAGCTTTCGAGCTTTTTGATAGATGCTTTCTTTATCATCGAGATCATATGTCATATTTTGGATTTGTACATTTGCTATAGATACAACTTTATCAAGGATAGTATTTACGCTATCAAGCTTTCGAAGCTTTACAGTCAATCCATGATTTGAAAAGAAACCAGTCGTCTTTGGAGTTCATGGAACACTATAATCATATTCTGGTTGAATCATAAGCTGATTTGTTTGAATATCCTTCTTATCAACTCATGCATCTATAAGTACCTTCTTAACTTCTGTAACCTTTGTATTCATCAGAGCATAGGCATCTTTTGTGGTTTTTGCCTTCTCTGAAACCATAATGCTTAATACAAATACATCTGGTTCAGCGAATACATGTCCTTCTCAAGCAACCTGTACAGATCCAGGAAGTGGATTGTTTACATTTACCACCTCTTTATGAGCTAAAATATATCAACCAAGCATAACTGATGCTCCTATAACAACCGATGCTACAATCGTACTATTGAACGTTTGCATAAAAATAAAAAAAAAAAAATAAAAACTTTTTGACCCTGACCAATCCTTAAGACGAAATACTTGAGAAATCGTGACAAAATTATAAAGATATATCTTATGATTTCCAGTGAGCAGGATTTTTATATACCGCATGGGCACGAACCTGATAGAAGTTCTTCGTTTCCAAGCAGTAAGCTGTTAAATGTCCACCAAAACAACAACCACTATCAAGTCCAATCGTATTTGAACGGATTCGCAATCCATCGAGTGCCCAATGTCCATAGATAATTGGCTTTGTTCCAGAATAGTATTCATACCAGGGTCTTTCATTATGAAAGCGAATAAGAGTTGCTATTTCCAATGGGGTATTTATTCCATAATCTGGATGGATTCATCCATGAACCAGTATAAAATTATCCTCCTCAATAATTACTGGAAGTGAAAGAAGCCAATCCTTATGTCATTGTTTGGTGAGTATATCTCGAAGTTTTTCTGACTTTTTATATTGAATATCAATCCAAGATAAATTTCATTGTCCATGATCGGTATATTTCGATTCGAGACTAAAATATTCATGATTCCCTAGAACCGAGTAGGTATTTGGACGGGCTCGTATCCATTCAACTACTTCGAGTGATTTTGGTCATTTATTAATAATATCTCCAGCAAAAAAGAGACGATCATCATCCCTCAGTCCAATACGATGAGTTAACTCAATCAACTCATCAAAACATCCATGTACATCACCAATAAAAAAAGTTCTCATGGAGGAAATAGTACACTTTCCTATCAGAAAAGCAAGCAATGTACAATACGGTCTTACAAGGAAATATTCCAAGCATGTATCACTTCATGGTTTGGAGAGAGAGGCAATATTCATAATTTGTCTTTCAAATCTCAAGAAGCATCTATTATATCAGCAAAACCATGCCAAGGCTCAAAACAAATAAAGTGTGCTCCTGGCTGTTTCCAAAGAGCAAAATGAGGAAATAATCATCGATGAAAGGTAAATATTTCTTTATTTCCTTTTTGGAAAATACATCGTTGAGAATGAAGTTGTCGAAGAATTATTGCATCCCGTTCAAATATCTTTTCAGAGAGTTGAAGTGTATGATTATGAAGATGGAATATCTCATGATGAGAAAGCAATCATTTCTCGAGTCTATCACAGAGTAATATGGTATCATCTGGAAAAATAACAGAATACTCCGATATGTCACCATCAAAAGAAAAAGCAGGATGTGCACCAAATGATACGGGCATTATCGCGCCTTCCATTCATCGATTCTTTATAGAAAAATCAACATGGAGTCAATCGGTAATAAGTGAGTACCGCACTGAGAAATCAAAAGAAAAAGGATATACCTTTCGTGTTTCTTCCGAATCTTGCAATAAAAAAGTACAAGATGTTTCATTATTTTCTAACAATTTCCATTCCATATCTCGTGCAAATCCATGTTGAGTCATAGAATATATAGAATTTTTATACTGATACTTTCCATTCAAAAGAGCTCAAACAATAGGAAAAAGTATGGGCGATTGTCGTTGCCAGTATCAAGATTCTTTCTGATATATATATTCTTTTCATTCTTTTTTCAATGAACAAAGCTCCGCTCAGAATGAATTAACCTGACAAGAAAGTGATCAAAGTGATAATGAAAAAACTGTCATAGAAAAAGAACTATTATTTCACAATATCAAGAGTACCTAATCGGATTTTTACTACTGGCATTCCAATTGCATGAGGTCCAACTTGATAATCTGCAAAATGAAATTCAATAAATTGAGGCCTTCCAGAATCATCGGTTTGGAGAGTAAATATTCCAAAATTTGATAATTTTTTTACAGAAAGTCCTTCCCGAATCCAATCAATATCGATATTATCTCATAACTCCTGAATAAGAAAATTCTCTATATTCTTTGAGATAACTCCTAATTCTTTTCTTGAAACAATATTTGAGAGGAAAAGAAGTTTATTCTTCTTTCCATCATAATTCCAAGTATAATTCAAGGACTGCCCGTGGGCTCAGCCCAGATAGGAATATGTCTCTACAAGAGCACTGATAGTATTTCCTGTTTGTACAAGAGTAGTATCTATCTGAAGTTCATAGCCTGTAGTTCCAGTGAGTCAAAGTTCACGAATCAATCATTCTGCATCCTTCTGAAATGATTGAGTTATTTTTCCTATCTTCTGAGTAATCATAGCATCAAGCCGCTTATTTCCTGTAGAAACAGAATTATTTTTTATAGTATATAATTCCCAAGGTCGGATACATTTTCAAAGATTCTCAGAGTACCGATAACCGGCTGATCAAATACATTTATGAGCATCTTTATCGTTTCAAACGAGAGAACTGGCTGATACAAATGAAGTGGAAGAGAGAATAATCCCAAGTCCAATTAGTGCAGAAAATATATGTTTCATAGAATATACATTAAGATATTATAAGTATATACAGAAGACGGTATTTGCAATATGTCGTGACAAAATTTGTATATTTGTATTCTATGAATACAGTATTGGCATATATACTCATTTTTCAACTATGAATACTATTGAAGTAAAAGATGCTTTTGGAAATATTCTTGTATCAGGAGACTCTGTGCAGCTCACAAAAGAACTTGCCGTAAAGGGAACAAAAGTAACTCTCAAAAAGGGAACAAAAGTAAAAAATATCCGACTGACCGATGATCCAGAGGAAATCTCTGCAAACACCCCAGAAATCAAGGGACTCGTTCTCCGTACGGAATTTGTAAAAAAGGTATAAGGTATTTTACTCTGCTTCAGCAGGAGTAAAACTCAAAGAAAAATCCTTCTTATCTCGATATACTGAAACATCCGAACATCGAGTGATATTGGTTGATACCTCACAACCGACTATGAGTCACTCCAGTGTTTCAGGAAATGGCTGATCAAAGAGAAAATTTCCAAGAGAATAGTATATAGGAATTCATCTATATATTTCCTTCTCCTGAACCACATGAGGATGATGTCATATAATAAGTCTCGCTCATGCATCGATAAGTTCATGGGCAATTGTTTCTTGCCTCAAATTATGTCATGTTTTATACTCTACTCCCCAATGGATATTGACTATAGGAATATATCCAGAAGCTGTAAAAGTGATTAATTGTTTCTTAGTGTTCTCAAGATCAAAATGAGCTTCTATTGTATCGATTCATAGAAAAACATACGTATTTCCTCGAATAGAGCGCATTACAAAATGATTATATCAAAAGGCTGATATCTCCTGTGAGGCAAATTGATCATAACTTTCCTCAAATATTTTCTTACCACAATCATGAGAATGATTATTAGCAATATTTACCATGGTAATTCCCAAATCCCGAAACCAAGGAAGGTATTTTTGATTGGTTGATAACTGAATTTCCTTACCAGAATCTGGGCAATTTTTTTCACGAGAAAGAGCAGATTCAAAATTTATAATAACATCATCCACTCAAGAAAATATACGATGATATTGTACTGAAAGATGATTGGTAGGGATATATTGTTGATATAAAATACTTGTCACTTTTCCACTATATCCATTGATTTTCTTATCATAATACAAAAATCCTCGTGTCCAATGAGAATCACCCATAAATAGAAAAACCCCAGTGGAAGATTGAGATGAAATATCCGTAATAACCTTGGAAGTTTCATCCGATACCTGCAATAGGGTAGCAAGAAATGTTTTCTTCGGAATCTGAAAGCTCCCAAAGACATGAGAGGTATTATTGATACCAGCTCAAGAAAGACTTATAGTATCAACACTGGTACGGTCAAAAAGTATGAAGCTCGTCTTCTTTTTTTTCTCGGAAAGGAGCTTAGCAACTGCGAGACAATTTCTACAATCTACCTCAATATCAGAAAAATCTTCTAGAGTACCTTGATTGAGAATTTCCACACTCTTGATATCATGCAATCGGGCAAACTCTTCTCGAACATGATGAGAAAAATCCACTGATGTAACCACTAAAATACGAGAATCCTCCAGAGATGCGATCCTATTTGCGATGGAATATTCCTCCATTCACGGTACCAATTTTCGTCTCAAGAGTACTGGTATTACTTTTGCAGATGGAAAATATTTTGAAATTCGTATGATATGTTCTCAGATTCCATGCTCACGTGTGATTCCTGAAGCGGAAAAAATTCTCCCAATCTCAGAATTTGTTCCATAGGGCAAAAGTGTTTCAGATAAAACACACGAAGTTCCATAACACATCTGACGAACTCAAAGTGGAAGTGATTCTATCTTATATTTTGAAAGTCAAAAGTGATCCGGCGATACAATAACTATCGTATCAAATAGACCATGTGTCGTTTTAAGCGATTGATAAAATTCATCTATCTTTTTTCCTGTAATTCCATGATGTGGAAGTACTACAATCTCAAAAACTCCACTTGAATACACGGCATCTTTTCATGAGATAGGTACTCCTTGAAGATATTCTCAACGACAAGAAACAAGAAAGCAACATATCCAAGCGAGTAAAAAGCTACGAATTATCATACATTAGTGTATATGAATTTCTCATCCTCTTTTCTTTTGTACGGTTCATCCCCATTCAAAAACATCATATTCTCCTGTTCTTTGAAATGATGGAAGAAGGAAGCGATCCAACTTCTTTTGTACCAATGGCCACAGAAACTGTGTATTTGGAGTTTGTATCATAGGATATGCCTCAAGAAGTACTCGCATCTGCATCTTTGGAGTTTCCTGAAAGTGCAATGCCACATATGAATCAAGAACAGCATCAAATTTAAAAGAAACGAAATAGAGTGTATCAGGAGAAAATTCAGGAACCCAATATTCGATAAAATCCTTCTTCTCAATTGCATTGAATCCTATTACATCAAGTTTCTCATTAAAAAAAGCTCATATATCTCGCCCATATACCTGCCATCCATCTTGATTGTAGGTATAATTTGGCACCTTTACAGAATAATAGAGATATGAGTAATTCTTCGTATCATCATTGCGCATTTGAATATGAGAGGTTTCATCTGCTTGAAAATTCCAAGTATTCTCATAGGAAAAATCAGGGATAATCTTTGTGAATTTTCATCCAAATGGAAGAGAAATTGAGAGTGAATTTTCACGGTTTTTTACATCATAGACATATACCAATGGTTTACACAGTTCAGCCATAGAAATAGCTTCATACCCATCGGTTGTATATAATACATAATTCCCTGCCCCATCGAGTGAAA
>CAKZJF010000077.1 GCA_936941205.1 uncultured Candidatus Altimarinota bacterium
TTTTCTCTGAGATATAGATGGAATGATTAGTTGTACTCCAAAATGAATCAAACGTCTACTTGATGCATATGACATACCTGTTATAGGGAAACATGTAGTAATTCTTGGTCGATCCAACATTGTATGAAAACCACTTTCACTGCTCCTTATTAACGCTGGAGCTACCGTTACAGTCTGTAACAGTCATACAACTGAACTCGTAAACTATACAAAAAATGCCGATATTATAATTAGTGCAGTTTGAGATAAATGAATAATAAAAAGTAATATGGTAAATTATTGAACCATAATTATAGATGTATGATGCAGTATTATAGATTGAAAAGCGTATGGAGATGTTGATACAAGTAATATGGAGGGACTTTGTTCCTTCTCTCCAGTTCCAGGCTGAGTCGGGCCTATGACTGTTGCCATGCTTATGGAGAACACATATATAGCTTATAAAAATATATCTTAGATTATATGAGAGTACTTTCCTTTTCACTTATACACATATGGCTCATTGGGAGCTTGCTTGTTGCCTTTGTATTAGGACAAACATTTGAACAAATTACCTCAACAGAAAGTAAAAAAGTCTATATCATGAATCATTCTGGTAATCTATCTATCCAACACTCCCCTTGAATCCATATTTTTATAAATGGGAAGCTCTACAACTCCTGATCATATAATTAATGCTATAAAATAGGTAAATATTTGTATTTAAACAATAATTATTGTATATTGTCAATATATAAATATTTACTATGCTTTATAAGAATCATCGAAATCCTTCTCAGATACCACAAAAAAAGGAGGAAAGAAGAGAACAGCTAGAAGTTTTCTGCGAATCAATACTAGAAACTTTTAGACATGAAAAGCTTATTCAATACAGCAATATTGTTCAAAAGAACTATATAACACCCATATTACACTGGGTTGATATTATGAACTATGAAGAAGATACCCCTTTTATAATATTTCTCCTTGATCTTAATATTGAATTTCAAGAACTTATTACTCCTCTTATATATCAACTCATAAAACTTCCTACATTCAGTAAGAATGCAATTATTATTTATGAGGAAGAAAAATATACCCTCCTTGATCTCCTATCGTATATATATACCAGTAATACTGAAGAAATTCGAGAATATATTGAGGATAACGGTGGAAAAAATATATTTCAACCTGAAAATGAATTTGATGAAATTGAAGAATTTGAAAGAAGTATATAAATCCTTATTTTCAAAATTTTCTCTCTGCTTTGGAATAACTATTAAGAGCCTTGTATAACTCTTCTTCACTAAAGTCAGGCCAATTAATTTCAGGAAAGTAGTATTCACTATACTCTGATTGATATAAGAAAAATCCGGAATGACGCATATGTCATCCAGTACGTACAATCATATCGGGTGGAGGAAATGCTCCCGTATCAAGAAACTGTAAGAAAGTTTCCTCATCAAGCTCATCTGAAGAAATTCCACATTCGATTGCACGTCTTGTAGCTCTCAATATTTCATTCTGACCCCCATATGCAATCGCTATAACTACTGTCATATTTTCACCATTCAGTGTCTTTTTCACCGCATTTAGCATCGGTACACGATGTTTTTCAGGGATCATAGTCAAATCACCAACCAACTCAATACGATATCACTTTTTTATAGCCTTCTTTCCAAGATCAACAATTCAATATTCTAAGAGTTCAAATAGATATTTTACTTCTGTCTCACTTCTTTCTGTTATATTCTTATTGGAAAGTACCCACATACTTACAAAGTCTAACCCCTGTTCATAACACAGATCCAATATAGGCTCTATTCGTTTATATCACTGCCGATGTCACTCAAAGGTTGGAATTCATCGATCACGTGCCCAGGTACGATTTCCATCTAGTATAAATCCAATATGCATATATACGAAAAAATAGTAATAATATCATTCTTTCTCGAACTATGACCGATATATAATCTATATATCACTCCATATAGATTATATAGTATAAAAAAAAGAGGGGTGAAGGCAAGAAAAAAGACCGACAGAGTCGATCTTTTTTCTTTAATTTACGTATATATATCAATCAATTGTTTTACTGTCCTTCGGAATTCTTCGGATAGTCACTTCTCATAATCATCGATAATTCATATCTTTAATGATGATATCATCATCTTCTATATCCATTACGATACCAACATGTCCATAGTAACGATTATATCATTGTCAGGTAAGTTGAACGATCGATCATGGAGCTGGTGTTTTTCAGGTAGGAACTCACTGTGCTTTTGCATTTCGTAACCATTGATTTGCATTTCATCTCCAAGAAACATTTTTATACTGTGCAACGTACCATGTACAATTTCCCCAAGCAAATCATCTTCCGTTTCCTGTATATTTAATGGTATATTTCTTTTCTTTTGGTTTTACATCAGATGCTGTTTTCTTTGCAGTTACTGGAGTTTCAGATTTCTTTACAATATTTTTTGAGGTATCTTTCGTTGGGGTTTTTATTTCTTTACTTGCAACATTGGGAGTTGTTATCGTCTTTGTATTCTCTATCTTCTGTGCTATTTTTTGAGTCTGTGCTCATCCAGGAATAATAAGTTCCTTTCAGAGGTTTAATGTTGAGTTTTTTGAGAGCTTATTGTATTCTAATATAGTATGTGCATCTATACTGTAGGTACTTGCTATTTCTGATATAGTATCTCATTTCTTTATGACATGAACCACTCATGATACCGGAGGAATTCTCAGTGGCATTCCAGGCTTAATCTTCACAGTTTCTTCGAGATCATTTGCCCAAATAATAGAATTTGGCGTCACATTAAATCTTTTTGCAATTGTTGTAAGTGTATCTCCTCATTGAGTTGTATAGCTCAGCAACTTATTTTGACTTGTTTTTACTTCTTTCTTACTTGTTTCATCAACAGAACGTACCATTCAAGCATCTGAGAGTACGAGACTATTTCAATTTTCTATATCTCACTCATATGCAGTAATGATAGTTGACTCATCATAATCACCTACATCTGTTTCTAAATTTGGAGATCCTAACACAGAAAGTGAAGGATATATCGGAAGTATGAATAATACTGTAAGGGTAAACCATCGAAATCGACTGAATATTTCCCAGATACTTGATATTATTCAAGGACTTCGAAGTGAATTCTTGAAACGATAGGGATTACTACGGAAGTTATACATGAAATGATTTTAGGAATAAAATATCTTTTAGTATTGTCAGAAGACTTCTGAGTTTACTAAAAGATATACCTTATGCGATAGACTCAACACTGAGTCGTGTCTTACAAGCACGAAACCCGAAAGTACGTGTGTAACGTTTTTTTGCTTTAATTTTAAATACTCGCACTTTATCAGCCTGATAATTCTCTTGTACAACAAGAACCACATTTGATCCTTCTACTACAGGAGTTCCTACTTTAACAGTAGAACCATCATCATTTGCTAAAAGAAGTGCTGGAACCTCAATTTTAGAACCAACTTCAAGATTTCTATTATCAACATTGATAATAGAATTTTCACTTACAGTGTACTGATGTCCACCGATTTCTACAACTGCTATCATAAACTTAAAAACGTAATACTCTTGTAGGGGATCTTCAATGAAGATACTTTGTTTTGTAGAACAAACCCAGAAAGAAGTGTGATATAAAATGGCTGGGAATGAGGGATTCGAACCCCCGCATGGCGGAGTCAAAGTCCGCTGCCTTACCGCTTGGCGAATTCCCAATAGGCTACCTCGCAGAACGAAGTGTGCCGAATTATATTGAATTTTTTATAATGTCAAAATAATTCTCTTTTTATCGAGTAGACACTCCTGAGGATATATCGATTAGATATATGCTTCTTATATTTTAACATAGATACCTTTCATTACCAAAGAAAAGGTATTGACTATTAATAATGTTAATTTTTAAAGAAATTAATAAGCAATAGGAAGAAATATTTGCAGGAAAAAGATTTTTCCATAATATTCTTGTACTCTTTTTTCTATATATATTATGGCAGATAAAATCAATGTGGTTCTCACAACAAGAATAGCAAATCTCTGAAAAGAGGGGGAATTGGTAGAGGTGTCTCGAACACAGGCAAAAAACTATCTTATTCCAAAATGACTCGCAAAAGAAGCAACCAGCCAGATTATGAAAGAGATGGAAGAAAAAAAGAAAATAGATCAAAACAGAGTGCGTATGCAGTTACAAGATTCTTACAAGATACAAGAAATACTCAGTAATCAAGTAATAGAATTTACGCTCAAATGAAGTGGAAAAAAAGTTTTTTGAGGTATAAATGAACATGATATAATCGAACGGATAAAAAAGAAATACGGATATACATTTGAGCGACATGATATTAAGCTCCCAAATGATAAGCATATAAAAGAGATTGGAGAGCATAATATATATATTCATATTACTCGTGATACCGTTGCAAAAATGCGCATACAGGTAGAAATGGATACTATATAAATAGACTATTCATTATACTATTATGAATTTCCTAGCTATAGACTACGGGACAAAAAAAACATGACTTGCCTACTCGATAGACGGGTTTGTGTTTCCATGAAAGACAGTACCAACAAAACTACTCAAAGAATATATCATCAATTATATAGCGGAAAAGAAAATTGATTCAGTCATAGTATGAATGCCATATAATATAGATGGTACACTTTCAAATCATGCAAATAATGTACAATTATTCATGAATAATTTATCAATAAATGTAAATATACCAATCATAGGACACGACGAGCGATGTAGTACCAGTGAGGCAGATATATGGATGGATACAAATCATATAGAAGAATCATCATCTGATCATATAGCTGCCTGTATCATTTTGGAAGATTATATCAAAGAACATCCAAAAAAATAACCTCCATCCCGTTAATTTTATATAAATCCCTGGAAATATCTTCCGGGGATTTATATATTTAACTAGAAAATTACTATATGTCACATAAATAATTTGACAAAAATATAATTCTTGTAGAATATACAAAATTATACACATATAAATTCTGTTTCATATAAAAAAACGAATTTGTAATATCTCCCCTATTCAAGTGCAAATATTCACTTGATATATAAATATATACATTTATTAAACCATATCTGTATATATAATATAAATATATAGAAATTTCATGTCTCAATACACCATAATAAGACATGATTTTTGCGTACATCTCTTGTACACAACCTTTACTCACTTTATAATTTGTTCACATGAAAAATATTCGAAAATTACTGACAAAGTTATTTTGATATACACTGATATGTTCTATTTTCTTTTGAAATCTTGAACAAAGCGTATATGCAGCTATTACAACATTTACTGTAATGCCAAATTTAGTTAATATCAATGATATAGTCGAAATTAATGATTCGTGGGTTGATCATTGAGCTTATTGGGAAGATAGTGGATGAGGAACATGATATGTGGCGCCATATAATAGTGGAACTTACGATATTACACAAGTTGGAACTTATACTGTATGATATATTACTGGAGGAATTCAAGTAACCAGATTAATCCAAATAAGAGATACAATAGCACCTGTAGTTACAGCAAATACAGGAACAGATACTATAGAAGTAGGAACAACATGGTTTGATGCTGGAGCAGAATGGGCAGATAATAATGCAACTACTGGTAGTATATTAGTAAATAGTGGAGGCGTTGATAAAGACGTGGTTGGTACATATATAGTAGAATATGAGGTATTTGATGACTACAATACTGGTAGTGCCCTTCGTACAGTAATTGTAAGAGATACAACAAAGCCAACTATTACTATTTCAGGAGAGGTTGATATAACAATAGAAGTAGGAAGTGAATATGTTGATGAAGGAGCTAGATGGAATGATATTGCTGATGGATCTGGAGTCGTTGATGCAACTGGTACGGTTTCTAATGTTCAAACTGGAAACACTGGAGCATACACCGTTGTCTACACCTATGTAGATCGTTCTGGAAATACAGGTTCTGAAATTCGAAATGTTACTGTGGTTGATGTCATAGTTCCTCCAGCTGATACAACGATTCCAGGAATAAGCATAATTGGAGCAAATCCTCAAATGAT
>CAKZJF010000078.1 GCA_936941205.1 uncultured Candidatus Altimarinota bacterium
ATATTTACTCTCCTTGTACTCACTTTTTCAGGTTGTTCAAACGAAAAAAGTGTGAAAAATACATACTACGAAATACGTCTAAAAGGATGTAATAATCTTCCAGAATATGAAAAGTGATGATGTATAACATCCGTCAAACATATGGAAGTAAACAACTTCGAGGAAGTTACCAATGGAAAATGTAAAGCAGGCTTTACCATGAATATGAATAAAACTATGGGCAGCAAACAATGGTGTGAGCCTGCAAAATAATTCTTAATAATAAATAACTCTATGTCATTCCCTATCTCTACCAAGCGGCATTCGCTCTCTCATGTTATGGCTCAAGCCGTAAAATCCATCTATGGACAGTCTGTTCAGGCAGCTATCGGACCAGATATTGATACTGGTTTCTACTATGATTTTGACTTCGGTGATATCCTTATCGGAGAAGAACAACTCAAGGAAATCGAAAAAAAGATGAAGAATATCATCAAGCAGAATCAATCATTTGTTCGAGTAGATGTTGCTATCGATGAAGCAATTGCATTCCTCAAGAGTCTCGGTGAAACCTACAAAGTCGAGATGGCAGAAGATCTTAAGGCAAAATGAGAAACAAAACTTGGATTCTATGTAAATGCATCCAAGCAAAAAGGTGACGCGTTCTATGAAGCACTCAAACTTTCAGGAGTTGATTTCACAATGTCAACATTCATCGATATGTGTCAGGGACCTCACGTAGAGAATACAAAAGAACTCGATGAAAATGCATTCAAACTCGACAAAATCGCTGGAGCTTACTGGCGTGGTGATGCATCCAAGAAGATGCTCACTCGTATCTATGCATTTGCCTTTGATACCCGTGAAGAACTCGATGCACATAGTAAAATGCTTGAGGAAGCAAAGAAACGCGATCATCGCATCATCGGGAAAAAGATGAAACTTTTTACCATCTCTGAGCTTGTAGGCTCAGGACTTCCACTCATTCAGCCAAAAGGAATGATTATGCGAAAGGCAATCGAAGACTATCTCTGGAAACTCCATGAAGATAAAGGATATGATCGAGTATGGACTCCACACCTCGCGAAAGAAGATCTCTATATCACGAGTGGACATGCTGGACACTATCTCGAAGATATGTTCTCTGTATACGGTGGAACAAGTAAGGAAAAATTCCACTTGAAACCAATGAACTGTCCACATCACATGCAAATATTTGCAGATAATCAGTTCTCATACCGTGATATGCCGATTCGATATTTTGAACCTGCAACCGTATACCGTGATGAGAAAACAGGACAACTCTCAGGACTCACTCGTGTTCGAGCGATCACTCAAGATGATGGACACCTCTTCTGTCGTGTTTCTCAGATCAAGGATGAAGTATCCACTATCGTAAATATTATCAAGGAATTCTATAAGACATTTGGACTCCTCGAAGGATACTGGGTATCACTCTCAGTGCGTGACCCGGCAACTCCTGACAAGTACCTCGGTGGAGACGATGTATGGAATACAGCAGAATGAGCCCTCGAAGAAGCAGCACAAGCCAATGGACTTAACTACAAGCGCATGGAAGGAGAAGCTGCCTTCTATGGACCAAAACTCGACTTCATGTTCAAGGATGCTATCGGTCGTGAATGGCAACTTGCTACTATTCAGTGTGATTTCAACCTCCCAAATCGTTTTGAACTCTCATTTACCAATGAAAAATGAGAAGCAGAACGTCCCGTAGTTATCCACCGTGCTATCAGTGGAAGTCTCGAACGCTTCATGGGAATCATGATCGAACACTTTGCAGGAACATTTCCACTCTGGATTGCTCCCGTTCAAGCAACGGTTATCCCCGTCGGTGAAGCATTCGTTGGATATGCCGATGAAGTCTATCGCAAGCTCAAAAGTGCTGGAATTCGTGTAAGTATCGATGATTCTAATGATGGACTCAACAAGAAAGTACGAAATGCAGAAACCGCTCATATCAACTATATCCTCGTGGTTGGTGAACAAGAGATGAACTCTGGAAGTCTCGCTGTCCGAAACTACAAGACAAAAGAACAAACCACAGAACGAGTAAATGACTTCATCGAACGTGCACAGATGGAGATAGAGAGTAAAAGTTTATAATCTCTACAAATTAAAATCCCTTCCGATTATTTGGAAGGGATTTTATTAAAAATTACATTAAAGTTCTCAATAGTATTCATTTGAAAAATTCTTGAAGAAGTTTAGATTGTTTGTTTCTCAAGGAAAGTAAATTCTGATCATAAAGAAATCCTACGAGATCATCGGCGAGATCTGTTATTTTTAAAGAAAGTACTCAATCATCGAGTCAAATAAACTGAACATTCATAGGATCTACTGTTTCAGGAAAAGTAGTCAATCAATTTCTCTTTTGAATTTCCTGCATAATCATGTTTAGAAATGGTGCATTCTTTTGTATATTGAATTGCCTGAGATTTGCATGATTCGAATATGGAACAACCGAGATTGAAGAACTCTCAGTGCCAATCACTCAATCAGATAACAGAGGATCAAGTTGGACACGTATTGTATGAAATACTCTGTTATCAATTTGTCCTTCGTGTGAAATAATATACTCTTGTTTGGCAATTTGATTATGAAATTGATGATAGTTTCTTATTTCTTCTTCTCCACACCGAAAATATAGTTTGAGAATACTATCTCGTCATTCTAATAAATATACATTTGAATCAGATGTGAGGGAAAAAATATCTGTCTTCTGATCAGACAAGGAGCCATCAGGAAGTAGAAATTTTCAGTATTCCTGAACTATTGAAGTAATATGAAGTGGTTTGATATTTTTGATTCCAAATAGCGATTCAATAGCCTGTTTGGATTTTACAAAGTTATTAAGTCCATTATAACTTACTGGATCTTCAGAATGAGTTACTTTAAAAAGAGATCAACCGAGCTGCTTGAGTATATTTTTTAATCTTTCTGGATGATTTCTCGTATCTACAGGAAATAATTGTAATACTCTCTGTATTCTCTTACATTCATCATGAGAAAGTGTTTCATGTAAAATACCTGTTTCCATAAATATATGCTATCGATTCGTATCTAACTTTGAGTGTATCATATATTACATCTCCTTGCAAATAAGGAATTGATATTAAAATCCCCTCCGTTTTCACGGAAGGGATTTTTTGTGGGATGGTTCGGTTACCACATTTTCAAGATAGGAAACAGGACACCGATACCAAAATTCCCGAACTTGAGTCCGCCACCTCCTGCGAAGCAACCGAATCCGCCGAAGCAGATACCAGCCGTTCCATAGAAGAAACCGAGACTCAGGATAGGACCGATATAGAGAGCGATGTGACGGTAGAACGGTGTATCCCCTGCCTTCTCTGCTGTTGCCGCCATCGCAAGCGACGGAAGTAAGAGTGGAGTCGAACGGAGGACTTTGATTGCCCTCGGAATATTGCGAAGTGGTACCTGAATCATGCGACGTTCATCGACGATGCCGCCGATGCTGTCTGCAAGACTTTCCAATGCACCCCCTCCTCCATCAGACGAGGAATCCACGGTTCCAGGAGCTGTTTCCCCTTGTCCGATAAGTCCACCGAGATCAATCACAAGACCAATTGCTAGACCAAAAGCCATTTTTATATCCCCTTACATCACTGTGAATCTCACATGAGATTCTTCCAAACAGGATGTTCCAATTTCTTGGTATTATTATAATATATGCTTTTATATAGTTGTCAATCTATGTTCTTGTTGGAATGAATATTTTCCCAGTACGACGAAAATAATTCCTGTCATATTGCATGTCATATATCCGAGCTAAGACTCCAGCAATATCACTCGCATGTTCACCATAACATTGTTCGTATGAAATCCCTTCTTCTTGTGCAATACTTTGAACTCGCTGTTCCATCGATTCAAATACTTCTCTTCCAGGCTCCCTCAACTCTCATAAGAGAACATTGTGGATATACTGTAAGAAAAATCATTCCAGTTCAGTATAGGTTTCGAAAGCAAGTATCGTGGATACGATAGAAATGAGCTCTTCTCGAACTAATTCTGGAATCTGATCTTGTTTCTCTTGGGTAAGAAATGCACAAATCTCACTCGGATGAAATGGAAAATCAGTAGGTGTATGCATGATATATCCGCTTGTAATATGCCGTGAAAGAAAAGGATGGAAGAATGCATATTTTCAGAGTATTCCTATCATTGAATAGATCGAATAATCCTGATAGTATGACTCGACAGCACTTTTATATGACTCGAGTGTATGAAAATTTATATATTTCCCAGCCTGAATCGGAGTTATATGAACGGAAATATTTCTCTCTTGTTCCATTTCTTCATATGCCACATCAAGTACCCTATCCCCTACTTGAAAGAAATTCTGAAGATAATCAGATCCATTCGAGGCTTGATATCATCCCCAAGAACGTTGGAAAATCCCTCCATTTTGGAGAAACTGTTCGATATACCCATAGTTTCATTCTCGCAAAACTTCATCGAAAATCATCCGAAAAAATTTCACGATAAGGAAACAATTTTTATCTGGATACAAGAAGAGATTTGAGACATCCCCCATTTCTGCATCTTCTCGAGTAACAAATGGATTCTCATGCCAATGTTCCGCCTGTACAGAAAGAAGTAACTCATCTACATGAGAACGAATATCTGTCATACACGATAAAAAATCATCCTCCTGTGGGAGTATATATGTCTTATAGAGTTCAGACTGATGAACAATATCACTCGTATCTATCGGTAGATGGGGTTCTGTTGGTTCCATAATACAATAAGGTAAAGGCTCACACGAGGTGAGCCTTTGATTGAGAGGAATAAAGATACCGTCAGGCAGCAGCGGATTCCAGAGGTTCTGGAGCTGCAGTCTGAGCAGGAGCTTCAACTTCAACGGGCAGTTCGGCAATGGGTGCCACTTCCTGCACGAGTACTTCGGGAGCAATGATTTCGATGACTTCGGGAGCGGGAGCTCCTGAATCAGCCACCAAGTCAATGACGGCCACAGTGTCGTCCGAAGCGGGAGCTTCGGGTGCAACAACCACAGTATCGTCACCTTCTTCGCTACCGCGAGCTTCGGCGATTTTTACCAAAACTTGAGCAACGCCGGTGAGGGCTTCAGTGCGAACTGCCGGATCTTCGGCAACGCACACTTCAGTATCACCGTTGGCATCAGCTTGCGCTTCAGCCTCATCGTAGCGCTTCCCTTCGATATGGTCAATCAGGCT
The DNA here is from genome assembly GCA_936941205.1 of uncultured Candidatus Altimarinota bacterium. Taxonomy (GTDB): domain Bacteria; phylum Patescibacteriota; class Gracilibacteria; order BD1-5; family UBA2023; genus SSGK01. Next base: position 5,217 of record CAKZJF010000078.1, read on the forward strand.
GACCACCTGATTTTGCAATTCATGGACCAGGCGATTGGCAGTACGGTTGCGATGTTTCCAGACAGCAACACGGAGTTCTTCACTCCAGTTGGCATCTTCCCCTTTTTTCGGGGTTTTCGCTGCCAAATCAGCAATAAGTACACGATTACTTTCGGTCATGTCAGCAGATGCCTCCGACTGAAAGCGCCTAACTTGTTCGGAAAAATCTTTCTGAAGCCAGGCGATCTTCTCTTCCAGTGATTTAACACCTCGGAATTGAGCATGCATGGCAATTGTTACATCCACACTGATATGTGGACGAACGATATCAAGCTTGGCCTCACGTCCAACCATGCCGCAGAAAAATTGAGCGAGCAGTTTTTTCATCATATCATTCCCCTTTCTTTCGTAGCTTCCGACCACTATTGGCGAAAATCTTGAAAGTGGAAATACGATATAAAAAAAGCTTGTATTGTCAAATTAAAAGTGTGATATATTATTTGTCAATATATGTAGTGTAGGAAAATACTTAAAAAGGATGATACTACCTCTATTATTTCTCTTTTTTAAATCCATGCACACTCTCACTGTTACGAATATTAAGTGCCATGGTTGTGAAAATACCATTCAAGACGCACTGAGCTGAGCTGGTGCAACCAATATTCATATCAATCGTGAAGAGCAAACTATTTCATTTGAATGAGATAAAACACGCATCATACAGACACTCGAAAAAATAGGATATCCCGAAAAGGATTCTATCGCTGCGAAAAATATACTTACCACTGCGAAAAGTTATATCAGTTGTATGATTGGACGAGCTCGCTGATAGAATATTACTTCCACTTAGCTATTGTTTTTCCATTCATATCTATAACACTTCTTGGTAATAAGTGGAGATTATTCTGATCTACCGGAGGAACAATATCTACAAGTACATCACCTCGCTTCAGATGAGCATTCCCAGGATATACCGCATAATCATTCACTCATATGATCATTTGTGATGTTTGCGATGAAAGGAGTGATATAAAATCCTTTGTTCCCTGACTCGGATGAATCAATTGAAATCCTCCATTTTTTCAGTCATAAGAGTCAGTAGTTCACGAAGGAGCTACGAGAATATATTTTCTCTCTGCATCTTCACTTCGAATCAGTTTTAAGACAGTTCGGAGAGCTCGTTTTCGAATCAGCTCAACCCCAGGGTAATCAATATTTCCCCGTGGAGTATCTGGAACGGTTTTTATAATATTCGCAAATCGATTGGATCCTGCCATTCAAAATGCATTCGTCGTAATGGCAGGACCAAGAAGAATATAGATATCTTCTCGAGGAATGCCAACAAATTCATGAAGGCAATAGGCTATCAGCGGAAGATTTAACCAAGTTGCATGATTTGAGAGAACAACACAATGTTTCTTATCACCTGCAGATAAAATTGCCTCTGAATTGGAGCGAAAATCATGGGCAATATCGGAAAGATTTTTTATAAAAAGACTCCAAAGAACTCTGTCTGGAAATAAAGAAATAAGAGTATCAAGCAGTTTATTATTCAGAAATGGCAGTGGAGTATTTGGTTTTACTTCATATAAAACCTGTTCTGGATCATCCACACGAAGTCCGATATTTGGCTTACGAAGAATCGCCTGAACCCAAAAAGGGATATTATATTGGAGTGTATCGACTGAGATTTCTTTCTTCTGCGCATGTAAAAATTCCTCGACATGATGAATAATCATAAATAATGTATGAATATCATCCATTGATGGGTTTTTATCAAATATATTGAGTCGGGAAATCTCCTCCTCTATCATTGATGGTACATCTTTTATCATACAGAGAAAATATAGAACTATGAAGATAAGTCAAGAATATTATATATAATTTGTCAACTAAACTCTACTACTTAGTTACAAAATTCATACCAGGAAAGCATTTACTTTTTCAAAAGATACTTATACTCAATCCATGTTTGCACGAATATTTTCCAGTTTCATACTCATAATACTTCTTGCCCCTCTTGCATTCGCATGAGTGTTTCAAGATGTTTGAATTTCTATACAGAGAGATACTTTTTCCCTACTTCAATGTGGCGAACATATACAATGCATAGAAGATCCTATAACAGAGAAAATAACCTGTCAAAATACCACAACAACTATCGAAAAGAATTCACACGGTCAATATTCACCTCTTCCAAGTGGATATCAATGATGGTCTCGATGTTGTCCTCGATATTCTCTTCTTCCATGAGAATACGTATACCATACAAAAAATAATACCTACACCTTTCATACAAACTTCTATTGTGATACGTATATCGGAATTACCAAAATACAGGTGTAAGAATGAAGCATATTTTTATTTTATTCTTTTTCTATTTCTTATGCGTATTTTTATTTCGGTCTTTTTTCTATTTTTCATTTCGACCCACACTGTCTTTGCGAGTACTGGAATTTCTATAATTTCAACATGAAGTCAACAATCTCATGCTACAATACAGAAGCCTTCTACGCTCGAATTTTCTGTATTTGCAAGAAAAGACTGTGTTCACTGTATTGCACTTGAGGCATATCTCAAAACAACATTCACTGGGAGTATCCAGCCAAAATATTACATGTTAGAAGATCCGAAAAACTATACCCTCTATGAATCTTTTACTGAAAAAAACGGTATAGCAAAGGCGACGCCAATTATACTTATTGGCAATACAATTATTGAGGGATTTCAGGATGGAGAAACAACTGGAAAAATTATTGAACATGCCACTAAGACATTCACTGGAAGTTCTTATTTTGAAAATAATATAATTTCTCCTGTAAAACAAAAATGAGGGGAAGCTTGTTCTGAAACAGAAGGCTGTTCTTACGACCCAACTGGTGTTTATGTAAATATACCCTGGATGGGAGCTATTAATCTCAAAGACTATTCCCTTCTTGTCCTTGCAAGTCTTCTTGGATTTGTAGATGGATTTAATCCATGTGCCATGTGGGTGCTAGTTATGTTTCTTACTATCCTGGCACAAACTGGGTCTCGGAAAAAGATGTTTCAAATTGCGGGAATTTTTATTTTTGCGGAAGCAATCATGTACTTTGCTATCCTCAACGCCTGGTATAAAACATGGGATTTTGTAAAGCTCGATCATATCGTTACTCCTTTAATTGGATTTATTTCTGTGGCTGCTGGACTGTATTTTCTCTATGAATTCTGGACCAATAAAGATGGAGAATGCAAAGTAACGTCGACTGAACATAAACGAAAAACAACTGAAAAAATCAAATCAATCGTCAATGCCCCAATGACGATTGGAATATTTTTTACAACGATTGGAATTGCCTTCTCGGTGAATATTATTGAGTTTGCCTGTTCTGTCTGAATTCCTCAAGCATTTACAAAACTCCTCGAAATGAGTCCAATTACTTTTATGATGAAGCAAATGTATATATCAGTCTATACACTCTTCTATATGTTTGATGATTTTATTGTATTTGGGATTGCACTGTATGCATTTCAATACCTTCATCTCACGACAAAATATACCAGATATTGTCTTGCTATAGGAGGACTTATCATGCTTATACTCTGATACTTTTTTCTTTTTAATCCTATTGCCCTTAAAATGCTTGTTGCATAATAAAAAACACTCCAATCTGGAGTGTTTTTTATTATGTACTATTTGCAAATAAACAAATATTTGCATTCTCCATTCAACGGATATAATCATATATGATATATCTTTAATTTTACAAGATATGAACACAATGCCTTCTTGAGTCGATACGATTCCATCAAGTGAAATAAATGTATCAAGTATCGCGAGAAAATGGAGAAATAAGGTATACAAAGTACGAGCTCGAGTTGCAAATCTTGTTGCGAATGCAAGAGGAAATAAGCATCTTTCCGATGAAACCTGTACTCGACTCCGGAATGAAATACTTGAAATACTTGGAAATCTTGCAGAAGAGAAGAAAGAATACAATAATGTACCCAAGATACTCCATTCTATTCTTACGAGCACGATGCGACAAGAGGAGCTCTGGAAGAACAAACGACGAAAGAATCAAGAAAAATATGACCGTTCAAAGATTGACACTCTTATGAATATTCCAAAAACAGAATCCGAAGTATTTTTTGTTCAAGAATTCCTGACTATTACAGGTATTAAACGAAGTCACATAGAACGCATTATACTTGGAAGACCACTTCCAAAAGAAGAAAAGAAAGCAGAATAAAATTCTATTTCTTCCTAGAAAAAAACCAGTATTTCACTGGTTTTTTTCTATATATTTTATAAATTATAAAATTAATTTGCAAATGTGCATTTAGTATGTATTTTATAGAAACATTTAATATAATTCCTATATGCCAAGACAAACTGAGGGTGCGAATAAGGTTGGAATATCCATTATTTCCCATGGTGGAATCGGAAAAAGTGATGCGAATGGTGCTACAGAAAGAAATCTTACCGCATCCTGTCATGAATTGGCTATCGGATGTCAAGATTCTGCCATACGAATTCTCAATGATTGTGGGGGATACCAATGAACTGGGGTACTTGAGAGAAATATAGAACATATTGCCGATGGAACGAATTTCATCGTTCTGACTCATCCACATATGGATCATATCGGAGATTTAGCAAGACTGTTTACTGGTGGAAAAACCTACGCCGGAAGAATTATTGCAACTCCAGGAACAAAGCGTGCAGCAGAAGTAGCTTTAAAGGATGCAGCAAAGATTCAGATGGAATTTTATACTCGTGCTATGGTAAAATTTGAAGAAGCACGGAAAGATATTAATAAACTCATATATACCGTACGAAGTTTTAAAACAAGTACATCACCTAAAACATCTTCTGGACAAAGCCTTCGAAAAAGCAATGAGGCTTCTCGAAAAGATCGTTATGAAACTGCTAAAGAACTTCTCAAGGTAAAATATGATATTATTGATATTGATGAAAAATGGGAAGATAGACTCGCTCCCTCATCTCCTGCCTTTGTTATGGAAGATGTTGAAAGAACTATTGCTCATATAGAAACGCAAACTATTGCCGATGGATGGAAAGAACTCGTTCCATGAAAGGTAAATCTCCGATTTTATAATGCTGGACATATTATCGGAAGTGCTATGGCACTCTATGAAATTAAGGATGAAGCAGGAAAACCACATAAGGTACTATTTTCTGGAGATATTGGTTCGTATAAATGGGATCTTCATATTAATGGAGTACCAACTCCTCCGAATAATGATCCGATCGATGCAGTTGTAATTGAATCAACCTATGGAGGAAAGGTACGTGATAAATTCGAGGAGGGACGAGGTGAGTATGAAGATTCACTGGTAAATGCTTTTAAGGATACCAGTGAGCGAAAAGCCTATAATCGAGTGATTCATGCATGTTTTTCTCTTGATAGACTTCAAAATATGCTCTTTCGAGTGGTTTCACTCAAGAAAGAGTGAAAAATCGATGCTCCAATATATGTAGATTCACCCATGTGACTCGCTTATATTCAAGCATATATAACGGAAGCACGGCGTACCCTGGCTGAACTCAAAACACCACACCAGGAATCAATACGACGAGCAGTGGGAGATGATTATATTGAACGTGAAAAAAAATTCCTTGAGGAGTTTATAGATTGTCTCAATCCAGCCAATGGAAATTATATTCCTTTGCAAAACAAAAGACAATCTTTTAAACCAAGTCAAAATAAATGATACATTTAATAGAAAGACATCACAACGATAATTTCTTAGCTCATTTGGACAAAAACCTGCCTAAATGGAAGCTCTATAAAGACGAATTAAATCGTTTGCCAGTAAGTCACGGTGAATGGGAGTATTAGAAATTTTCTAAAAAAATTATTATAACCGCTTCCGGAATGGCGAACTGAGGTCCTATCGTATCATATCTTTCGGCATGGGCAAAAGATCAGCAATCAGCCTTTTACTTTCCTGGATACCTTGCGGAATGAACTCTTGGACATCAACTGGCAGGACCAAAAAAAATAAAGCAAGATGGAATCCCTGAACATCCTACCGTAAAAGAACAAGTCACCATCTCTGGGAACCCCACCACTATTAATGCACAGATGAAGAATTTTACATTTCTTTCATGACATGCTGATGAAGAAGACCTTCTAGTTTTCTTGGAAGCTATCAAATTTCGAAAGGATTCAAAAATCATTGTAGTACATGGAGATATCACGGTATCATCAAAAAAACTGAAAGATACACTTATTGATAATAACTATCAAGAAAATAATATTGTAGTTCCAGATATTAATGAGGAGATTATAATACGTCAATGAAAATCTTCATCACTTCTACGTGAGTTTAATGCACAAGTAAAATCTTTACTTCTTTGAAGACATGATCATGCAGGAATAACTCATATTAGTAATCTAGAAACAAAAGAAATCCTTGAAAGTGAATTAGCACTCATCGAGGATGCTCTTGAACATATTGATGGAGACTTTGCAAATAAAGATGCAACCGATAAAGAAAATCACCGAGGGGATCTCGAATGACGACGTACACACTTAATCGAAAGAATAGCGAGTATTCAAACATGATCTGAAACGCTCGAAAGCATAATCAAGCAAAAAGTACTTGCAGATAGAAAGAATAGAGTTCCTGTACGTACTCAAGTAAAAAAAACATCAAAAGAACCTGGAAATAAGCGAATAAAAGAAGAAAGAATAAGTGAGATACCAACACAAGAAAATTCAAAAGAGCATAAAGCCATTCGTACCCAGATTCTTGAACTCAAGCAATGAGTTGATACAATAGCTGAAACACTTACTCAGAAAACAGAACACCTCAATGAAACTATCTATCATCAGCTTCATTCAGGAGTAATTGGAGAACTCAAACGATGAATTGCCATATCTCGTCATATCAAAGAACTTGAAAAACAACGTGATATGAAAAAATCACAACAGAAGCAGAAGACAGACAAACTCAATCGTGTCAATGATGCACAAAGTGAAATTACCGATCCTACTATCAATGCGAGAAAAAAGAAACGTCTCCAGGCTCGACTCAGTACAGATGTGAGTGAGCTCGATGTAGAGATTGAACTTCTCTGAAAGGATATTTCTCGACTTGATGAGGAAATAGATACACTTGGGACACAACTGAATAAAGTATTCTCTGGAATTGAATCTGAAGAAGATGTAGTAAAGCGTTGTCTCTGAAAAGAACATAAAGTATCAACGGGACAAAAAAGAACAAATGAACGAATACAGGAGTATATTGAAAAATGAATTCGCCATCTTATTCGAGAATCTATCGAACATCATCCTGTCTACCAAACTGCTCAATCATATAAAGAACGTCTCAGGAGTGAACAAAGCCATCTTTCCGTTCTTCTTGAACTTGCCAATACGATAGCTGAAAAGAATGGAACATGGGATATACTCCAAGATCGTATCTGAGAACGAAAGAAGACGGAAAAACATCTTGCAAAAGAAATTCGTCGTATAGATACTGGAACTATCGTTCATGATGTTACAACGAAACTTGCCCTCTAGCTTGATTCTTCATAAAAAACGGATACCTTATTGGTATCTGTTTTTTTATTATGCAACTCGCACTGATTCTTCCATTCGTCATTGTTCCATTCATATTTTCGCATATAGGAATCTACTTTGGTTTTATGCCAAACATCCCATCATCCTACGAGCGAATAAAGGTACAGACATTTTTTATACTCCTAATATATGCTCTCTTTTGTTGATTTCTCTACGCACGATCAGAAATACAATTTAAAAAGAATCGAGATATATTCTTACTTGTCTGAATCATTCTCTGATGTTTCGGAATATATCTTAATACCCTACCATATCCCATCGATCTCATAGGAACCTATGAGAAGTACCACGGCACGCTCTATTATGGAAGTGGTATAATCTTTTTTTTGTTGCTGAGTTGGCATATACATAAGAAAATTGATTCTAATATAAAAAAATGAATTCTTGTTACTGGGATACTGGTAAGCAGTGTAGCAATTCTTCAACTTCTTTGATGAGATCCACTTCAGCAAAAATATTCACATGGAGGCTGGGATATATCTCGAATATTTGGAACTCTCTGAAATCCAAATTATCTTGCAGGATATCTCCTTATGATAGTTCCATTTATATTTACCGCAGGATTTCCAAAAATAACACACTTTTGGATATATATTCTATTTTCAGGTGTAATCTGTGCTACTGGAAGTGTTACTGGTATAATTCTTCTAGGACTCTATAGTCTTCATATATTTATAGCTCATTTTTGTAAAAAACAAAAGACTCAATTCATCATTTGGAGCATACTTTTCAGTCTATTTTCTTCTATTATTGTATGGAAATACGATATTTTTCAGGAAAAAATACTATCATTACAGACACGATTTGCTATCTGGGAAAATACAACTGAGCAGATTATACAAAATCCAAGAATTCTTTTTTTCTGAAACTGACCAGATAGTATGGCATCTTATACATCAAGAAATGACCATAGGAATGAAAATCTCAAAAAATATATTCAAGCATCTGACACGCTTGATTCGGCTCATAATATATTTCTCGATATCTGGTTCTCATTTTGAATATTTGGACTCATCTGGTTCATTATTGCTCTTTGAATTCCATTGCGATATACCTCCAAGGAAAAGAGGGATAGCATTCTCTTGTTTATTGGATTTTTTATATTCAATATACCTGTTATTTCTCATTTTATACTTCTCATATATGCCCTTGTACCCCTCCAGAAAGATAAAAAAAATCCTCAATAATTATTGAGGATTTTTTCAAATCGTTCTATATTTTTCTCCTATAACTCAATAGAGAGATTCATTTGCATATACTTGCATCCAATATGGATCATGGAGTGCTGGGCTTTCAAGAACAAAATTTTCAACAGCAATCAAAGTCTCTCCTCCATCAAATGATTCATATAACTCACCCCAACGTATAAAGAGGTGTCAACGATCAATAGGATCTATCCAAAGTGTTTTTGAAAGGAAATCATTTCAGATATTGAATCGAATAATACACGGTTGAAGTAATTCCCAACTGGCACCAATATTACTTGATCGGTAGAGTTGTCCACATATTCCATCATCATACCAGATATAAGCTTCTCAAGAGATGGTAACTTCTCAAGAGATAATAGTTTCTCAGGAAATACTTGGTCCAAATCAAAATGCAGAAACCGAAGATGAGTAGATTTTTGTCCAAATATACCCGCCATTGAGTGAAAGAAATAACCCATTTCTTCAGAATCAAAAAAGTGTATTTCTTACTTCTTCTTGAATACGCTGAACTCATTCAATCTGAACTTCATTACTTATAATCTGAATAGACTGATGCCACGTTCGTCAAAAGTCACTGCTCTTATAAATCCCTCATTCAGAAGCAAGGAAAACATTCCCATTCAATTCTTTTCGTTCATAAATATGTCAAGAGAATGACCCTTCATAGTATATTTCTCATGAAATATTTGATTCTCATGAAACAAATACTCCAGAAATATTTCCATATGCAAAACTATTTAAAAAAGCAAAGCCAGAAAAAATAGAGGAGGAAAATATCCAAAGAAAAATACAAAACCCAAGATGAAGAAATGAAAGAAAAGAAAACTTCATAAAAAACAGTATTGAGATGATTGTAACATAATTTTATCCCCTCTTCCAAAGAATTGTATATTGCTAATATTATTTATTAATGAATGATATATTATAATTCACAAATTATAAGTAAAAGACAAGTATAAGACACAAAAAAAGATATTTCATGCTTGCTCATATGTTCTTTTTCTATAGTATGCATCAGATAGCTTTTACATTACCCTTATTTAGCATCCACATCTTATGAGTCTTACCAAAATACTTGCAAAAATACTTACTATAAGTCTCGCAATTCTTACGTTTGTTATTGCCCTTATCTCGATATTTCATGCAGACTGGATAAAATTGGCCATTCTTTGGATAAAAGATCTCATCGAACATATCGGAGAATGGAATTATCTTATAGCTTTTTTGAGTGCTCTGATTGAGTCCCTTCCAGTAATTGGAACTGTACTTCCTGGAATGAATATCATGATTCTTGTTGGGGGATTTTTTGGACGAGAACATTTACCTGGAGTTATTAGTCTTGCTATTATTGGTGCTATGATGGGAAATTATATAGGCTATTGGCTCGGGGCACGATATGGACACGATTTTATTGAAGAATATGGTGATTGGTTTTGAATAGGAAAAACTGAGGCTCGAATACTTGAAAATCAAACGAAAAAGAATGGTCCATGGTACGTTATACTTGGAAAATTTAATAATTTTACCCGTGCTTTTGTACCTTTTATTGCCTGATCTGGAGGAATGAATGAAAAAAAATTCTGGCTCTATAATACCCTCTGATCTATTTTATGGGCCTGTACTATAATTGGTATTGGAATTTTCTTTGCAAAGAATTATGAAATTATTTTGGATAATCTCGAAAAAATTATGCTTGCAATCATAGTATGTTTTGCACTCTATACCTATTTTTTTCGACGTGAACAATTTAAAGATTATATGAAAGCAAAGGAAGAGGAAATTCGCGAAAAAATAGAGAAAAAAGAACAAAAACAAAAAGAGAAATCCTCTTCCCTCTAACATAATAGTCCTATGAATTTCTTTCTTGAGCTTATACTATTATTCCTTACTTCATGCGTAAGTTCATATCTTATTATGCAGTTTGGAATTTTTGGACTAAAAAAAGCTCATATTCTTGATCATCCAGAACGATACCCAGCAGAATGAAAAAGAGCTCCTGCCCCATATGGAATTGGTATATTTGTTTTTCTGAATTTTTTCATTCTTTCTCTTTTTGTTTTTACAAATATTGATCTCCACAGTATATGGGAAAGAAAATATTATATACTCCTCATATTGGCGACTTGTATTGCAATTATTAGCTTTATTGATGATCTTGATACGATTGATCGAAGTTGGTTTTCAGTACATCCGCTCATTCGACTCTTTTTTCAAATATTTATTGGTGCAGTCATTGGTATTACGAGTATAAAAATAAGTTACATGAGTAATATTCTTGGAGGATTCTTACCAGGAAAAGATATTATAGAACTCTCTCAATGGGCATGGCATATTTCTGATACCTTTACAATATATTGGGTACCTCTCATTTTTACGATTATTTGGTATGTTCTTGTATTTAATTCCCTCAATTGGTCAGATGGGGTTCCTGGTCTTACGTGAGGACTCTCTGTTATAACACTCATCATTGTTGCTGTACTTTCCATAAAACTCTATCTCATCGATACTTCCCTTGCATCACAAGAAAATTCAAAGTTTGTACTTCGAACCCTTATGATTCTCATACCTTCCGTCATACTGTTAACCTATTATGACATTACAAGAAAAGGTATCATGGGAGATTCAGGTACAATGTTTTTAGGTTTCATAATCGCTACACTTGCAATTATTGCAGGAGGAAAAATAGCCACTGCATCAAGTGTCCTTGGAATTTATTTTATTGATGCAATATACGTAATAGCACTTCGAATCTATAATTGAAAAAATCCCCTAAAATGAGATAAAATTCATCATCTTCACTATAGACTTATGCAAATAGGTCTTAATACAACTACTATACGGTCTTTTATTTATACACTCGCGTTTTTCTTTTGAATAGCGGCAATTTTTCTCGATAGAATAGGAAAAGTTCTTCTTTTTCTTCTTATTGCTATCATTGTTATCTTCATAACAAAGATTCTTACACTTAAAAAAGAAGGAAAGTAGACAATTCATTTCTTTTTGCTTTTTTCCTTCTTCCCCATACAATTCTAACAAGGAATCTTTTTGGTTTCTTGTTATACTTTTTTCTTTTTTATTATGCAGGGTACTGTTAAAGTTATTGAACGCTTTCGTGAAAAATGATTTGGTTTTGTAACTCCATCTGAAGGAGGACAAGATGTATTCTTTCACTTTTCCGGATGCGCGGGTGGAATTGATGCATACAATGATCTCCATGAAGGTGATGTTATCGAATATGAAATTCAAACTGGACGTGATGGAAAGCCTAAGGCTATCAATATTGCTGTTTCTGAGTAATTCAAATCTGACTCAAAATAATAAAATCCCCTCTTTACGAGGGGATTTTATTATTTCGTATAACGTTCTTCAACTTTTTTCCAATTTACGAGATGCCAAAAATTTTCTAAATACTTTGCACGAGCATTTCTATAATCAATATAGTAGGCATGCTCCCAAACATCGCAGGTAAGAAGTGGTATATTTTCTGATGTAAGTGGTGTTTGTGCATTTGATGTGGAGATAATATCAAGAGAACCATCTGATTTCTTCACAAGCCATGTCCAACCAGATCCAAATGTAGCAAGAGCAATTTTATTAAATTCGGCAACGAATTCCATTCCTCCGCCCCACTTTTCAGTAATAGCATCATAGAGACTACTTTCACCTGGTGCAGGAGGATTTTTCGGCATATTTTCTGCTGGAGTCAAAGCTTCAAAATAGAAAGTATGATTCCAGACTTGTGCAGCATTATTAAAAATACCACCTTGTGCAGTACGAATAATCTCTTCAAGAGAAAGGGATTCAAATTCTGTACCAGGAATAAGCTTATTCAAATTATCTACATAGGCCTGATGATGCTTTCCATAATGGTATTCAAGAGTTTCTTTTGATATATAAGGTGCAAGTGCATCAAGTGTATATGGAAGAGATGGGAGTATATGTTGCATATATTGAAGTAGAAAATAAGTAGGGGAATTATATAAAAAAGCCTAATAGAATGCAAGAAAAAATGAGAATAGTTTTCATATAGAAAAATCCTCTCGTTTCCTTTACAAAAAAAGGAAATAGAGGTACGATAGTTTTATTATATGTTTCTTATAAATATTCATATGCACCTAGAATCAAAGGAGAATTTTCATAATATCCATGAACCCCTTTTATTTCGAGTAGAAACTCATGATGGAAAAGAACTTATGTTTCAAAGAGGAACTGTTCATCGAAGCTTTGCACATCATTTAATAGATATGCCAGATATCCAGGATGCGAGTATTTATAAGCTCACATCAAACGATGAACTTGTCAGTTTTCATTACATTGTACACCCAAGTATGAAAGCCATTATAGTTCCTCCAAATGCGATAGAAATGGATCATACTCGAAAAAATAGTGGAATCGGAGAACAGATCCAAAGTTTCTTAGAAACTATGGCCTATAAGCACCAATACCGACTAATAGTTGGCATTACACCCGAATCAGCGAGTGCATTTAATGGACGAGTTGCAAAAATACTCAGACAAACAGGATATTACATGTGACCCCCAAGCGATAAGGCAAATATATATTTCTGAGAACATCAATCAACCTATACTGGAAAATGAATACCAGAAATCGAACTTTGAGATGAATATTTTATTCCACCTACTATTCATTAAATGAGAAACATTCTTATTTTATAGGATAAATAATTTATTTGACAAGAATTAAAAAATCAATACCTTGTCAGAACCAAACTTCAATGAAGCTTACTTCTCTTCTCTAGAGAGGCTTTCATAAAGTTGGCAGGAGACTATTCTATGATAATTCTGAGTTGTGTTGCTGTAATCGGGAGAAATTCTCAAGAAGCAGCGGAATATATCCGCTCGCAAATGAAGGGACTTCCAACACCAGTATCAAGTGAGATCAAATTTACACCCGATGCCCGCAAGGCGCTTGGTGGAAAAAAATCCGCAAACGGCTTTCGAAAAGAAATCTACCAATATCTCCAAGTTCCTAGTGTTCAATAAGGAACGATAGGAACTCCCCTTAACCTGGCATTCGCCAGGTTTTGTTGTTCTCTGACTTTCATTTTAAAAGAATTTATCTATACTTCTTCTATATTTATCTATTATTATTAATGATATGATTCTTGCTTGAAAACCTATTGCTGATACCATCCTCCTGGAATTAAAAGAAACAATTTCTAATAATCCTGTAAAGCCACATCTTGCGGTAATATTGGTATGAAACAATCCGGCAAGCCTATCGTATATTCGCATGAAACGAAAGGCCTGCGAACATATCTGATATCAATTTACTCTTATCGAAAAAGAAAGTACTATAACTGAAGAAGAATTGCTCCATGAAGTAAATTTATTAAACCATAATAGCTCAATTCACTGAATAATAGTCCAATCCCCTATTCCAAAACATATTAATTATCAACATATCATCGAACATATCGATCCCCTAA
>CAKZJF010000079.1 GCA_936941205.1 uncultured Candidatus Altimarinota bacterium
ACCCCCTATACTTCCGCTTGCGCGTTTGCAGAGAGCTGTGTTTTTGGTAAACAGTCGCCTGGACTCGTTAGCTGCGGCCTGCTCGTAAAATACGAGCGAGGCAGGTCTTATCCCGAAGTTACGACCGCTGTTTTGCAGAGTTCCTTAAGCATAGTTATCCCGTCCACCTTAGTGTACTCACACCCGCCCACGAGTGTTCGATTTCGGTACGGTTATTTATGATCGTCCCAGAGTGGCTTTTCTCGGCACCCTTGTATCGTAGGACATATACTTTACACTACCGAAGTAGTACTCCATATATGAATCGAATCTCTCCTGTATTGTTACGGGGATTTGCCTCCGTAACCAAAAGATCATCTCTTCGCGGATATCCATGACCGCGTCCGATACTTATGATGCGTCCCCACATAGGTAATAACCTTTCATAAATAGTTCAGGAATATTAACCTGATATCCATCGGATAACGCCTTTCGGCTGTTCCTTAGGACCGACTCACCCTCCTTCGACTGACGTTGAAGAGGAAACCTTGGGCATTCGGTGTGAAGAGTTTTCATCTTCATTACGTTACTCATACCAACATTTGCACTTCCCGTACCTCCACCAGACTTCACAATCTGACTTCAACAGCATAGGGAACGCTCCGCTACCGCAGTATATAATACTACTTCCGTCTTCGGTGTATAACTTAAGCCCCGCTGAATTTTCGGCGCGAGATCACTCGACCAGTGAGCTATTACGCACTCTTTGAATGAGTGGCTGCTTCTAAGCCAACATCCTGGTTGTCTCAGTAATCTCACATCCTTTTCCACTGAGTTATAACTTGGGGACCTTAGACAGGAATCTGGGCTGTTTCCCTTTTGACAATGGCGCTTATCCGTCACTGTCCGACTCCCATAAATTTACGCAGGAAGTATTCGAAGTTTATCAAGGTTTGCTAAGTCGGATTAGACCCGCTAGCCTTATCAGAGCCCTACCCCTTCCTGTTACTTTATGGGGCTATACCTAAATATATTTCGCGGAGAACCAGCTATCTCCCGGTTCGATTAGCTTTTCACTCCTACTCACACGTCATCCAATAGACTTGCAGCTCTAAATGGTTCGGGCCTCCAGTAGGTGTTACCCCACCTTCACCCTGCGCATGAGTAGCTCACACGGGTTTCGGGTCTAGTATGCGTGACTAAATCGCCCTATTCAGACTTGGTTTCCCTTCGGCTTCGGATATAACTTCCTTAACCTTGCCGCGCATAACTAACTCGTTGGTTCCTTCTCCAAAAGGCACGCCGTCACACCCGAAGGTGCTCCGACTCTTTGAAGGCACAAAGTTTCAGGTTCTATTTCACTCCCCTTCCGGGGTTCTTTTAACCTTTCCTTCACAGTACTTGTTCACTATCGATCTCATATACTCTTTAGTCTTGGAACGTGGTCGTCCCGAATTCACACCGGATTTCACGTGTCCGATGCTACTTACGAATATACCGCAACCGCTCAAATTATACTTCGAATACAGGACTATAACCTTCTATGGTCGATCTTTCCAGACCGTTCTTCTGTAAAAAATGATGGATTGTCAGTCAAGGCAATGACTGGTAATATATCGTGTAACCCCTCTAGAGCAACGCTTGCCCGCTTGGCACTCTAAAGGTTTAGACTGTTCCCGTTTCGCTCGTCACTACTCAGGGAATCTCGATTGATTTCTTTTCCTTGCTTACTAAGATATTTCAATTCGGCAAGTTTCCTTCCAATTTTGGATTACATAGATAACTATGTAGGGTTCCCCCATTCGGAAATCTTGGAGTAATAACGCGTCGTAGCAGCTCCTCCAAGCTTATCGCAGCTTTGTACGTCCTTCTTCGGATATATGAGTCAAGGCATCCACTTTGTGCCGTACGTATATTTATACGTGGTAATCTACCCTATAAATAGAATAGATTGAATTTGATGCTTTTTGTTCTCGTTCATTTTGGTATGAATATCATTCACCGTTTGTACACACATTTCTCCCGAAGGAAAAACGGTGGTTAGAAATTGTTAAATTTTCTCTAATTTGGTTTTTTTGATAACATTCATGCATTACACACTCTAAGTCATTCGACTCATTGTGTATTTTGCTTTGAATCACAGTTGTTAAAGATCATTTCTGATCTCACATCTCACTCAACAGAAGATAAGCATAATTTCTTTCAAGGACTCTCTTGATAAAGAGATAGTCCATCCGCACGTTCTCGTACGGATACCTTGTTACGACTTAAGCCCAGTCAGTGTGTTTACCATGGACCTCCATATTACTTGAAGGGCTTCCGGTACGCACACCTCCCATGCTTTGACGGGCGGTGAGTACAAGACCCGGGAACGTATTCACCGTGACATGGCTGATTCACGATTACTAGCAATTCCAACTTCATGGAGGCGAGTTGCAGCCTCCAATCTGGACTGAGATCGGCTTTTTGGGATTGGCTCCCCCTCGCGGGTTGGCTACCCTTTGTACCGACCATTGTATCATGTGTGTAGCCCCAGACATAAGGGCCATGCTGATTTGACGTCATCCACACCTTCCTCTCGATTAACTCGAGCAGTCTCGCTAGACATAGTAACTAACGACGTGGGTTGCGCTCGTTAACGGACTTAACCGAACACCTCAAGGCACGAGCTGACGACAACCATGCAGCGCCTGTCTTCAGGTCCCTTACGGGTACTCCACCGTTTCCGGCGGATTCCATCGATGTCAAGTCTGGGTGAGGTTCCTCGTTTAGTGTCGAATTAAACCACATGATCCACTGCTTGTGCGGGTCCCCGTCTATTCATTTGAGTTTTAACCTTGCGGCCGTACTTCTCAGGCGGGACACTTAATGTGTTAACTTAAAGCACCGAGCATAAGCCCGACACTTAGTGTCCATCGTTTAGGGCGTGGACTACAGGGGTATCTAATCCCTTTTGCTCCCCACGCTTTCGTTTCTCAGTGTCAGTAACGTTCCAGTAAGCTGCCTTCGCTTTTGGTATTCTGGTATGTATCAACGGATTGCACCCCTACTCATACCGTTCTGCTTACCTCTCCCGTACTCGAGTGTGATAGTTTCCCGTGCAAGACAGGGTTGAGCCCTGGCCTTTCACACGAGACTTATCATACCACCTACAAACGCTTTACGCCCAGTAATTCCGGATAACGCTTGGGGCCTATGTATTACCGCGGCTGCTGGCACATAGTTTGCCGCCCCTTATTCCTCTAGTACCGTCATTATCTTCCTAGAGAAAAGAAGTTTACACCAACAAAGGCTTCATCCTTCACGCGGTGTCGCTCCATCAGGCTTTCGCCCATTGTGGAAGATTCCTCACTGCTGCCTCCCGTAGGAGTATGGACCGTGTCTCAGTTCCATTGTGGCTGGCCGTCCTCTCAGACCAGCTACCCGTCATCGCCTTGGTGGGCTATTACCCCGCCAACTAGCTGATAGGCCGCAGACTCTTCCCCAAGCGCATTGCTGCTTTTACCCGTAGGTGTTATGCGGTATTAGCTCTTCTTTCGAAGAGTTATTCCTCACTCGGGGGGAGATATCAACGTGTTACGCACCCGTTTGCCGCTAATCAAGTAGTGACACAGAATAGAGAGAAACTCTCAACTCTGTGTCACCACCATCATCGCTCGACTTGCATGTGTTAGGCGCACCGCTAGCGTTCATCCTGAGCTATGATCAAACTCTTTGTAAACGTAGCACCTACTCTTAATTAAAAGAATAGGATTTTGAATTATGTTGTTGTACGAATCGCAAGAAAGAAACTCTCATAAATTAATATAAAGACGCTTATCTTCTTGTGAGTGAGATGTTAAGGTTCAGACACAACCCGTTGGGCGTGTGGGAAGATTTATATGGAAATCGGATTCAAAGTCAAAACTATTTTGCACTTTTTTTATAAATACCTTGTTCTATCGCTCTATATAGCGGAAAGAAAATACATAAAAAATATACTTATGGATCACTCCTTTATACACCAAACTACAATATAGGGTATTTTGAACACACAAAGTGAACATATCCCCTGCCATCCTCTTATAAAAAATATAAAGATATACTCTATATACGTATACCATATACCATAAAAGAATATGACTATTACCTCTATTAAAATAGTATCCTATATAGATACTATTTTATAGGCTTTCTAGAAATGCAAAGTATTCATATTTTATAAATAGAATTATATCTCCTATTTTTTTACTTATATGCAAAATAATTCCCCCCATAGTTCCATATGTATCTAGAAACATATTGTTCATATAAACAAAAAAATCTCTCATTTCTGAGAGATTTTTTTTAAATCTAAGTGGTGGGCCCACCTGGGATTGAACCAGGGACCAACCGGTTATGAGCCGGCTGCTCTAACCACTGAGCTATAGGCCCACAATTAATAGCAAAAACGGAAATATGGCGGTGGATGAGGGATTCGAACCCTCGCGGCACCTTGCGGCACCCTACAGGTTTAGCAAACCCGCCTCTTCAGCCACTTGAGTAACCCACCAAAAAATAAAATAAGCTCCAAATGGATGAGGAAGCTATCCATCTGACATATCCACTTGAGCTCTATTAGAATACATACTGGCGGAGAGACAGGGATTCGAACCCTGGATGGGTTACCCCATGACGGTTTTCAAGACCGTTGCATTCAACCGCTCTGCCATCTCTCCGTATATATGTGCGGGCATTGTATAAGAAAGTGTTTTTTTGTCAAAAAAATTATTGATTCTTTCTATTTTTTAAAAAGAAGCTCATTTCTTGTCTTTATTCTAATGTCATGAGTATGGAATTTAAGCATATCATTTTGTATAACAATTCCATATGGATCTCATAATTTTCTTGATGACTGAATTGTTCTCCATTGAATACACCAACGAATGCAAACATCGAACCAAATAAAAATTTTAAGAGGAGGAGATATCTGCCTCTTATTATATATACAGTATTCTCAATTCTGTACTTGCATCTCATGAGGCATACTCACCCAATTATTCTCAGACAAGAACTTTTCATATGTATCATTATAATTAAGAATCGGTTTCATGTAATATATCCAGTAATACATATACACATCATCTTCTATTAGAATAGAATTAAAGTTAAGAGAGTTTTCTGTAATAAAGAATGATAAACAAAAACGTTTCTGTACGTATTTTCCATAACGTCGTACTCATAAAATATGAAATATAAGTGTGGTGAAAAAACGCACAAACCACATCATTCAAGGAGTTGTAATTATAAAAAGATCAATATCAGAAGATTCGTCAGTAGCAAACATAGCAAGTGAATTTACAACCGCAATCATACGAATTCATGGTATCCATGCTATGTATCGAATATACTTTTGTGTATAAATAAATAATTCTTTCTCATACTGAGAAGGAATACTTTTTATGGAAAAATATGCTTGAAAATCATGAAGATACTGAATCATATATTATTTTGAAAGTTCACGAATGGCCCAAATCGTTTTTTCTTGAAGATCAGTTATGGTATGTGGAATTTGCTCCAATGTATATTCAACTCGTTTTTTATCATATCACATCTGAACGAGTGCTGATATCAGAGAAGTGTTTGATTGAGCTGAGATATTCTTTTCGGTTGTAGGTTTTTGAACAGTAAAAGAGGAAAGAGAGGCCTTATCTTTTAGTTCAATAATAATTTTCTGT
This sequence comes from uncultured Candidatus Altimarinota bacterium, assembly GCA_936941205.1. Classification (GTDB taxonomy): domain Bacteria; phylum Patescibacteriota; class Gracilibacteria; order BD1-5; family UBA2023; genus SSGK01. The sequence continues at coordinate 5,676 of CAKZJF010000079.1, forward strand.
GCTGTCTTTTTTCCGATACCAGGAACTGTAGAAAGAAGTATATCATCCTGTGTTTCAATGGCACGAATAAATGCCTCTTTTCCAAGTCATAAGAGTGAGAGTGCTGTCTTTCATCCAATACCATTTACCTTAAGAACTTGACGAAAAAGGCTTCGTTCATCCTTGGAAAAAAAACCAAATAAAACCTCGGAATTTTCCGTTTGATGATGATAGAGATAGAGTTCCTGTTCGACTCATATAACAACCTGAGTCATTGCAATCGGGGAAAGAAACATTTCGATTCACAAACCACTATTTCTCGGAAGCATAGTAAGCTTCCCTTCATCAAAAAAAATGGGAGTACCAATACAATAAGAAAACATAATTATTTAAGGGTATTATGAGATTCAGGGGTCATAACAAAAACTGCCAATGGATCAGGTACTTCTAAGCCAATAGATCATTGATTTTGAAGAGTAAATTCAGAGAGATCTGTAACTCCAGAAAAAGATGAGCCATATATATAATTTCCATTTTTATTGGATTCAACATCAGCAACTATAAGAAATGCCATCTCATTATCATCCACTTCAAGATTCGTTATAACTTGATATCAATATACTGATGGAATCTGGCACATACTAACCGTACGAAGGGGTGACGGATCTCGACTCATAGATTCACCAATTAGATTTATAAATCCATAATCGGTAATATCTCATTCGAATGTACTTAGACAATTCCCTGTGGCTGTTGGGGGTTCTGGATATGTCTTATATTCCACTTCATAGGAGCGAAGAGCGGTCATAACCTTTGAAAGGTATGAAATTCGAGTAGCATCACGAGCCTTAGCAAGATACTCCTTTCATCAAAATGAATACATCATAAGGGCAATGATTGATACAATTCCAACCACCATCATAATTTCTATGAGAGTAAAACCTTTCTTCATACAGATATATTATATACAATATAATATAAGAATGCATCATGGGAAGCAAAACAAAAAAATATTCCCTCTTGCAAGGGAATATTTATGATGTATATATAATTAGTTCATACCACCAATAACGTACACTGAGTAACCAGTTCCAGCAGAAGGATTCGTTGAGTTTGCAATACCCTTTTGTCCATTCACTTGTAAAAGTGCATCAATTGCTGTATCCCATGAATTTGGAGCTCATGTCATAAAAACAGTAGCACCTGTAGTAGCACTTGCTGAAGCTTCTACGTGAGCAACAATAAAGAAGGCAAGATTAGTAGCGGCAGTCACACCAGTAGCATAACCGTAGAGCCCTTTATTTCCTGTAGCAAGTAAAGCACCACAAGGAAGACTAACACGTCCAGCAACTGGATCTACCGGAACCTTACCACCGTTGAGATTCGCAGCAATATCATTTCCTGCTTGAGCTGTATCACCAGCACAGAATGGTAATGTACCACTTCCAAGCATCGGTGTAGCACCAATATCTTGAAGATATGATTGAACCACTGTACGAAGTTGTCCAAGGTGAGAAATACGAGCAGTATCACGAGATTTTTCAAGGTAACCACGCATCATAGGAAAGAGTGCAGCAGCAAGAACCCCGATAATTGCGATAACGATCATAAGTTCAACGAGGGTAAAACCCTTGTTATTCGTCTTTACCATAAGAAGAAAGTATTAAAGAAGTAAAACGACGAGCGAATTATATGCATAAGTAAGAGAAAATAGAAATGTATGAATAGAGACATTTTCACTTAGATATGTATAACTGAGTTATTGTAGCGGAAAGAAAATTTAAAAGCAAATATTTTTTGCTATAATAATAATTTGTCAACTATTATCTTGATCATAATCAATATGTTTTATAAGGTTTCATAACAATTGTAAATTATGTATAATATATAATTAAAATAAACGGAGAATTATTCAATAAAAAAACACTGAAACTCAGTGTTTTTTTATTCTAGATATAGCTGGAAGATAATTATTTAGTCAATTCTTCAACAGGAATATCAGGAATTGGTTCTCCAGATGGAACATAATTTGGATCAAGTGCCTTAAGAGAAAGACCAATGCGCTTTGCTTGTGGATCAAAAGTAATAATACGTGCCTTCATCATCTCACCTACATGTACTTTATCCTCCATATTCTTTGCAACATCTTGAGCAATCTCAGAAAGATGAATCAAACCAGAGATACCACCATCAAGTTCTAAGAAAATTCCAAATTGTGACATACGAAGGACTGGTGCCTCAATAATATCACCAACTTGATACTTCTCAGCAAGAACTTGCCAAGGATTTGCTTTCAATCGCTTAACAGAAAGGGAAATCTTTTCAGCTTCTATACCAATAACTTGTACGGTAAGTTTATCACCTATACGAGCAAATTTATGAGGATTATTTACATGTCCCCAATCAATCTCAGAAACGTGAACAAGTCCTTCAATACCATTAAATGTTACAAAGAGACCGTAGGTAAGAATACCTGAAACAACACCTTCTACAACATCACCAACCTTCAAACTCTTAAGAGCTACTGAACGTTGTTCTTCTACTGCTGCCTTTTCAGAGAAGATAATTTTCTTCCCGTTTTGATCTACATTAATAACACGTACATGGAAAGGTTTTCCAACCAATTTTCCAAGATGTTCAAGAATCTTTTCTGGATTCGCACCCTCAACACGTGGGTAGTGAATTGGAGTGAGTTGAGAAACTGGAATAAATCATTTAATACCATCAAGATCAATAAGAAGTCCTCATTTATTTGCTTCATTAGGAACAACAGTAATAATTTCTTTTGTATCAAAATTCGAATGAAGTTTTTCAATAAGTTTAATCTGGCTTGCTTTTCGAAGAGATAGAAGGATCAATCCACTGTGACGATCGTCACCAATAACAATTGATTCAACAATATCTCCTGCATGAATCTCAGAAGTATCTTCTGTAGATGAGTGCATATCAGAACCAGTAATAATTCCTGTAAAATGACCATCAAGATCAACAAGAATCATTTTTTGATTTGCTACAATGGCAGTTCCAGAAACCACTACACCAACATGATATGGTTTAATAGGTTCTTGAGTTGCTAAATCTTTTGCAAAATCAGTCATAAAATAAAAGGTTATTAAAATAAAAAAAATGGGGCGAATAATGGGGCTCGAACCCACGACCTCCGGATTCACAGTCCAGCGTTCTAACCAACTAAACTATATTCGCCATAATCATTTGTACAATTCTTGTATACAAGAAAAAGGACTCCTTTGAAAAAGAGCCCTTGAATTATATAGATTTTTCTTTAAAAGCAAAACTATTTCAGATAAAGTCTTACTGAACTACGACAACTACTTTTGGTTCTTTTCAAATATCATGAAGAATAAGATCTGTTGCTTTCTTTTCAACAAATATCTGAAAACTATGTGCATCTTTAAATTTTGAAAGATCACCATGAAGAATAGATTTCAATAACATATCAAGATTTTTTTCTAAACCTGTCATGATATTCATAGGAGGAAGTCATACTGTATCATACTTTATACTATATCATCCAGATTTCTTTGAGATAGCGATAACAACAACTCACTGGGTTGAAATTTGATAACGGTCATGAAGTTCATGTTCTGTCGTATATCAAACCGTATGTCCATCAATAGTAGTTAATTTATGTGGAATAAATGTTGTGGTCAATCGATGAGAATCTTTCGTAAACTCGAGAACCTGAGCATTCTTCATTATAATTACTTTATCATGTGCATATCCCATTTCATACGCATTTCTTGCATTTCCATACAACATGTGTGGAAATCCATAGATTGGAATATAGAGTTCTGGACGTATCAAAGAAATCATTTTCTTTGTATCTTCTTCACGAGCATGTCAACCAGCATGTATTTCACTTTCTTTATAATGAAAAACATGGGGTCACTGTTGAGAAATAAGATCAAAAAGGCCTTGAACCGCTCGTTCATTTCCAGGAATTACAGAAGAAGAGAAAATAATAGTATCATCTGCTTTGAGAGTTGTATCTCGTGACTCACCTGTAACGATTCTCATAAGTGCAGCATATCTTTCTCATTGAGCACCGGTACAACAAATAGTAACTTTATTATCTGGAAGTTTAGTAGCTTGTTCCATGCTAATCAATGTCCCTTCTTTCGGTCGAACATATCAGAGTTTAACAGCAATATCTATATAGTTATTCATACTTCTTCCGAGAAGTACTACCTTCCGGTCATACTTTTCAGCCGTAGAAATAATCAACATCACTCGATCTATAATCGATGAAAATGTCGCGGTAATAACACGACCTGACGCTTTTTCAAAAATCTCCTCAATGGAATGAACTACTTCCGATTCCGAAATCGAAGATCCCATCAAATGGGCATTTGTAGAATCAGAAAAAAGAGCACGAACGCCTCGATTTCAAAATGATTCAAGAAGACTATAGTCAGTGGAAGCACGGTTAGGGAGTGGCTTTTTATCAAATTTCCAGTCTCATGTATGAATAAAACGACCTACGGGAGTTTCAATACAAAGACCCACGGAATCAGGAATAGAATGATCAACTGTAAATGGTGTAATTTGAAAGTATTTACCGATTTGTACTGGAACATTTCGTTTATATTCAAACAACTTTGGCAATGTAGCTTTCATTTCGCCTTGCTTCAGCTTAATAAGTTCGAAAGCCATAGGAGTAGCATATACCGGAGTACTTCTTCCGAGTTGTTCTAAAGCATGGTAGACTCATCAAATATGGTCGATATGACCATGAGTAATACAGACACCAACCACTTTCTTTGAACGACAATACGAAAGATCTGGGATACTTGCATTGATACCATACTGATATTGATCAGGAAACTGCAACCCCATATCTACAATAAGAAGTTCATCTTTATATTCAAAAGCCATGGAATTTAAACCCACCTGCTCGCATCATCCAAATGGGATAACACGGAGAATATCAGAAGAGGTTTCATATGGACGAGCCTTGTCTTCACGATAGTTTAAGAATTTCTTAAGAGCCTGAGATGGGGTAAGAAATGGGAATGAGCGCTTAAGGCGCATCTTCTCTTCAATAATAAATCGTTCTCATGGTCGAATATGTTCTTTTATTTCTTTTCCTCATCGGAAAAAATTTCTTGGAGCTTGAGGCTTACGTTGTGGGGTGATGCTTTTTTGTCATCATTCATTAGGAGTGTGCATAAAATTGAATTATTGTTCTAAAATTACGGGCATAATCATTGGGGTTCTTCCGGTAAGAAGAAAAGCATGTTTTGTTACTTCTCTACGAAGTATTTGGACAAGTTCAGGACGTTCTATAGTGCGATTTGCTAAAATTGTCTTCTCATACATGAATCGGATTCACTTTACTAATTCTTTATGAATACGCATCATTTCATGTGCATGGAGAAATCAACGACTATCTATATAGATGTGTCCTTGTATTGCTCTTCTTTCATGATCCTCTTCAATTACAAAGGTAAGTACTCAATTCTTTGCAAGTACTTTCCTATCATCAAGTGTATATCAAGCAAGAAGTCCAACACTTTTTTCATCAAAGTAAAACACATCAAGCGTAAAAGAGAGTTCATGTATTTTTGAGGTATGTTTATCAAACATAATAATATTCCCTGGTGAACATATCTCATCTTTTCACTTATATATATAGGAAAATTGTGATTCCTCTCTTTTTATAATACAAATATCTCATCGAGATGAAAGTGGCTTGAGAGAGTACTCTCAACTTGTCATATCGAGAATAGTGACTTCTGGAGTGTGTATAATCAAATGGGTTGTATCTTCAGAAAAATACCCTTCAATTCTCAAATCACCAATAACTCGTTCAGGGGAACTTGGAGTAAATAACTCAAAAAAACGACATTTTAAAAGTACAGTTTCATCGAGAATTTCTGAACGAATTTTTGCAATTAATCATCTATTTGCATAGATAGGGGGGTATCCAAGAACAGGTAAAATAGCAAGAAAAGTTGCTACATTAATGTCATCCTCTGGAATAATCCAACCTTGCAATCGGTCTTTTTCAGAGTAAGCAAGACGCAAATCTGGAAAGGCCTGATATACATTCTCATGAGAAATAATTGAAGAAAAGCCAGTATGAAAAAGAAAGGTTGCATCACCACATCGCAATATACTCATAGGATGGAGCACCTTTACATCCGATAAAAGAACCAAGCGAGTTTGAAAATCTTGTGTCGTTGGAAAAAAAGTCTTTTTCATAGCGTGAAGCATTTCATCCAAGGAAGAAACGGAGAGTGCTTTCACTATGTCATATTCTTTTTCCTTTGAAATCGAATGACCTGTTTTTCGAGGTGCTGGTTTTGGCCGAGAAGAAGGAACATGAGAAGTATTCCTTTCTCAAGGAAGATTCTGTTTACGTGGAGAAAGACCAAATGAAATCTCATCGGTATTTCAAAAAATATGTTCGCTCATAAGCGATAAATAATATATGAAAAAATACATGCAAAGAATACTGGAGAATCCACTTCTTAAAAAAGCAGATATATATACCAAGACAAGAAAGGATGAGGATTACTCCGTATAATTAGCAATTTTCAATTTTGTAAAAATACAAAACAGAAAATCAATAACTATATTTTAGAAAAATATGATATGGATTATCCAAGAGAAAACAAATATTTTTTCAAAGAAATGCGGATTTTTGTTGTATCCCAAAGATATGATCCTATTCCTTTCGGATCAATAGCATATTCTGTTCATTGAAATTCCCCTTTTATAAATACTCGTTCCTTCATAAATTTATACTTCTCAGCTAATATACTATTTTTCTTCGATTTTTCTAAAAAAGTTCGATTATGGAATATATAAAAAGTAAAGGTTTCTGCAAAATCCTCATATTGATTTGTAAGGGCATATCCAGAAACAAAGTCATTTACCTTCGCCTCTCGTAGACGCTCATTTGCTGTCTTCCAACTAATCGAATAAAAGATAGCGGACGGATCTCTTTTTTGTGAGTCAGAAATTAATCGAAATATATCCATATAATGACCGAGCTCATGGGAGAGAACTTTAATAAATTCACCATCATCTTCTTGACCAGTTCATGCGAGTGTTATTATTCCTGCGCGAAATTGTCCTCTCGGTTCATCTTTTGAAACATCAATCCGAATAATTGCATCTGAAAGATTGGTTCGATAAAATGGCTTTGTCATAGTGAGAAGTACATAATTCTTCTTTTTCAAAATAGCATTGGTACTCTCCCCATCTATCACAAGAGAAACTTGAGCTGAAAGAAATGATACTCAACACATAATACCTATTCAAACAAACAAAGATGTAACCGCTTTAAAAGAAATCATAAATATACCTATTATGGTTGAAGTGTATAAATAAAATCAACAATACTATTCACTGCTGCAAATGATACTATCATAACAATCAATCCTACTATTCCCCACTTAATAGCATCCTTTCCTTTTTTTACTTTTTCATCGCTCCCCATAGAGGATGCATAGAAGAATCCACCGAGAACAATCGCTCCAATCGAAAATACGGAACCAACAACAATCAGGCGATTAGCAATATTAATAGTTTTTTCCTTTATTCATGCTATCCCATCAGGAGTTGTATCACCAATAACATATTCAGGCTTACAATCGGTAAAAAAATCTCCATTTCAAGTACAGCTTTCACTCGAAGCAAATACAGATAAGGCGAATATTTGTACAAGACACACTCAGAGGAGAATAATTCGATGAAACATAGAGATTTATAAAGAAATATTGGTTACTACTTTAACAAGGACATACGAAGCCATGGCAACAACAATTCCTACCCCAACATATACCAGGGATTTCCAAGCTTTCTTAAATTGCTCTTCATTCCCCTGTGCTGTAAAGAGATTATATGCCACCCAAAGAAATACTCCGATTGCAATTAACGGAAATGCTACCAATAAAATATCGGTAGCAAAAGCAAAATATTCGGTAACATCCGAAGGAGTATTTATGCCACTCTCGGGCTTATTTAAAAGCATATCACCCTTAAGATCGGCAAAAAGAATATATGGAGAAAAAAGTGCAATAATGAAGAAAAGGATGGTTTTCATAAGTAAATTTAAAAGGAATGATCTGAGATTTTTGCGTTTATATCAACAATAGAATAGGCAGAAGCGGAAAATCCTGTACCAATAAGAGCATAGGTAATAATCCATTTGGCTTTTTTTGCTTTCTCATCTTCTCAGAATGAGGTTACATACTTAATTCCTCAGAAAATTATAGCAATAACGGAAATAATAGAAACATATATAGAAAGCTTTTTAATAACGTTGGCAATTAGCCCACCAACACCCTGGGCATCATTTCCTATAAATTGAAAATCAATCATGCCATCAATTGGCGCCTCCACATTTACCACTGCGAATGTAGGCAATGAATAGAATGCAAGTAGACAAATGAGAAGTAATTTGATTCTTAAAGTTGAAGTACCCATGCTACAAATGAGATTAGAGAATAAGAGAAGAGGGCGATAATAATAGCTATTATGTTCGCTCGGATAATTCATTTTGCCTTCGTTACATTCTCGGTATCACCTCATGAAAATACAAAAAAATACCCTGCAATAACACCACTAATACCTGCAATAATAGGAATTAATATAAGTAATATGCGCGATATAGCCTCCAGTATTGATGTAACTCATCAATCTGATGTTAAAAATACTCCACGACTATTTGAACCAGCAGTAGCATCAAGTGCATTCAAATCTACCATGTAATCAGGTGATGTCATATCATTTGTTCAAAGAGCGAATGGTACCACAAAAAAAGTGGATAAGAAAATGAATAGAGAGAGAAATCAGTGCATAAATTCAAAATTATAGATAAATTGTACCATAAAAAGTATGAATTGCCAAAAAAATTGATGATTTTCTAAAAACCTATATACTCCAGCATAACTACCCTCTACAATTTTGTTTATGAAAATATTTTTCATGATCCTATTAAATGGAATTTTACTCTATATTCTACAGCTCCTTTTGCCATGTCATGAAGGTATCACAGGCATATGTGTAATCTGAGGATGGAAAACATTCTTCATTGGTTGAGTTATTCTTTGATTTATCAATGGTTTCATACGACCAATTCTTAATATACTAACACTTCCTATACGTATACTCACCCTCGGGACCTTTGCCCTTGTTATTAATGGACTCCTCCTTGCTCTTTTTCAAAAAACAGTAACTCTCTTAAATCTCAGCAATACTTCTTATGAAATTCATGGATTCGGACAGTTTGTAATTGCAGTTGCAATTTTCACGATATTTAATACACTTGTGTCCGTTTTTATAAAATAAAATATATTGCTATGCTCTCTACTTTTCTTTGGATTGAAATCATACTTAGTGCGCTCATTATTCTTCTTGTTGCTGTACAATCAAAATGAAACGGACTCTCTATTGTTCCAACGAGTAACGACTTCGGGAAGTTTGAACGACGAGGACCTGAAAAAATTCTTCATCTTTTTACTATTACCCTTATTAGTGGTTTTGTAGGAATTGCAATTCTTTACTATCTCTTCAGTATATAAATATCCGGTAGGAATTTATATTGTAACTCTCTCATTTCTATGCTCCAGTATGCACGCATACGAAAGCCCCTTCTCCTTATAGCTAGTATACTTTCTAGTGTATTATTTTTACACATAGTATTTATATATCTCTATTCAGGTTCACAATATTTCTGACAAATAGGTGGAACTATTAGTGTTGGGATTGTAAGCAATGAAACTCCGAGTCTTAATCCAATTGAATATGGTCTTGATACGAATAATGATACCATTATTCGATTTCTTTTTCGATCGCTTGTGCGATATAATCCAAATACAGAAGAATATGAGTGAGATTTAGCGAACTGTGATCTCACAAAATGACTCACTGTTGTCCAGTGTGAACTCAAAGATGGAATACTCTGGAGTGATGGTGCTCCAATAAAAAAAGATGATATTATAGCTACTTATAAAGCATTTCGTGAATCTCCAACCAATAGAGCACTTCAAACATTTCTTGAGGGACTTACCATTACAGAAGTATGAGACTCTATACGTTTTGAGAGTAAATATCCAAGTGCTCAAATGGTCGATATCCTTACCTTTCCGGTGGTACGATCAAGTATGATTACAGATATACGTGAAGGGCGATTCAATAAAAAAGAGCATTATATAACATCTGGTCCGTATACTTACCTTGAAAATGAACAAAATACTGAAAAGGGATTTGAACGAGTCAGTATAACTCGAAATGATACAAATGGATGAGGAACATTTATTGGAAAATATCATTTTAAATTTTTCAAAAATTCTGATGCACTCCAGAAAAATCAAGATACGCTTAATATAATAATACCCCGAGGGCAAAGTGAACTTCCAAAAATTCCTCGTTTTGGGAAACATATATATCATACATATGAGTACGTTGCAGGATTTTTGAATGTAGATTCGATACCTTCATCTATTCTAAGAAGTAATATTTTATTTCATCTTTCAACCGCCAAACTTGATACCCTTATAAAAACAGATGCTGAACCAATAAAAAATCTTTTCTTTAGTGAAAAGAGCATGATACCATCTCCAACTGATAAAAATATTGCTCATGTCATGAGAGAATTGGAATACTATAAGCCGGGAGAATTGATAGGCTCCATTGATGCAAGTATCCATGAAACTGGAAGCCTAATAGAAACAGGTACACTCAATACCCAAAAGCTAAAATATTTTAATGAACCATCAAATAGTTCAATCCAACTTATCTCAAACAACCAAGGTGAAGTTCTTGTATCATGAAAAGTTCCAGTATGAGTAAATGCAGTATACATTAATAACTATAAGCTTGCACAATTTAAGCCTGGAAATACACAATTTTATTATAGAGCCAGAAAAGAAACACAAACCCTGATAGAATGAGGGAATTTTTATACTCTCAGTTTTGAGTATAAAAATGGAAAAGTGATACGTCAAGAATCTATTACTATATACTTTTATACAAATAAAGATGAGAAAGATAAAAAATACAATGAACTCATAGCACAACAAACAGAAAAAATTAATACACCTGAACTTATTGCTAAAAAAATCGAATGACTCGAAAAGATTCGAAATGAATACCGTGCGTTAGATCCAAGGTATTATTACAAAAAGGATAAAACACCTTTCACTTTCACTATTAAATATTTTGAACAATGAAATAATGAAGATATCAATACAATAACAAAAGAAATACAGAAGAAACTTATCGATATTGGAATTCAGGTTATAATTCAACCAATAGAAAAACAAGAACTCGTAAAAATTCAAGAAGGAGAAAAGAAATATGATATGCTTATCATTGGATTTGATGCTCCATCAAGAATAACAAATATAATTCCAATCTTTCATTCAACAGAAGCAAAGAAAGGAATAAATTTCTCTAAAATACGGAGTAAAAAACTTGATACTCTTCTCGATGAATTTAGACTCAATACATACAATAAAACAGAAAGGAAAGCCATAGAAGAGTCCTTAATTACAGAAATACAAAAAGAAGCAATTATACTTCCATTTTATAGCCCAAATAGACTTCTTTATATAGATAAAAATATGAAGAATCTCGCTATTGCAAAAATTATACCAAATATAGATCTTCTTGCATATATGTTAGAAGCCACATTTATTAAAGATGAACTCGTAATGAGCTTTCAATGAAAAGGACTCACTGATTTTTTTCGTTGGGCATATATTGGCTTTATACATTAAAAATCGTATGCGAGAAAATATCATAGTACCTGCATGGAATTCAGTTATTCATGCAACTTCAATTAAAAAATTTAACTTCTTCCCAGCATTTTTAGGAATTCTTTGGCTTTCGATGATAATTCTGTACCAAATTACCTTTACTTATGTTCAGGTATTTCATAAAAAAGATGAATTTTTTAGTGTTCTTGATCGTTTCATTCATGCAACCTACTTTACAGAAACGATAACTGGAGTTATTCTTATATTCCTATGTTATATTTTTATAAGCCCAATTGCCGAAGCTGGAGTAATACAAATGATTCATCATGAAAAAGAAAATACCATTCCAAATCATAAATCCCTCTCTTGAATTTCTGGTTTTTTTCGATGATGCGCGTATTTTCTTCCAATTTTTGAGCTTCAAAATATGCTTTCTATATTTCGACTCATCTCGGTAATTACCTTCTATATTCTCCTCCTTCGCATATTCTGAAAAGAATACTTTTTAAGTATTTCTGTAATCATGGGAATATATCTTCTTTTCTCATTTTGTCTGAATATGTTCTTTGCCTATGCTCCATTTTTTATCATATTTGAAAATAAAAAAGCCTTTGAGGCATTGGCATTGTCAACACAGATGGCAATACACAATATAGAGGTAACGTCACACCTCTATTTTACACTTCTTCTTGTCTACTTAAGAACCATTATCATCGCTATCATTTTTATAATTCTTCCATTTATCATTTCTTGAGTTCTTGCTTTTATTACAACTATTTCTATTAAAATAGTGTTTCTTATATTTGCCTGGATAAGTATTGGTTGATTTCTTCTTTTTGTGTCTCACTTAAACTCAGTACTAGAAATTTTTATGCATTCAATCTGGTATCATGCTTACATAGAAAATAAAAAACTTGGTTTTATACATACATGAACCCAGAATGATACTTCTGAAAAACATGATGATCATCATCACTCAGGGGGATAATAAGAAGAATTATTCAAGAATATCACTAAAATCATCTTGAATGGAATCCTCTTTTAAAGCATGGAGTGCATTTCTTGTTGCCAAAATTGCAATAACTGAACCATTTCTTCTACGTGAAGAAATTCCATCTGGAAAAAATTGTTTAATATACGGCTCACGTAAATGGATTACCTCATCTATAGTCATTCAGATAATTGATTCCCCAAATAATGATGAACTCGCAGTAGCAACGATAGACATATATCCATCAAAAGACCATTCCGTAATGATAGAATCCTCAATTCGTAAAAACACCTCAATAACATCCGCACATAATCGATTCTGTTCTCGGTAGTGAATGGTTGGATCTTTGATTATATATTTATTCTGTGGATTCTTACTATATTCTATAAGTAAAGTATTTGTATCAGACATAATTTATGAAAGAGTAATAAGAGCTTTTTCCAAAACTAAAAAGAATGTATCAATATCTTCTTTTGTTGTATAACACGCAATACTTAATCGAATAGAAGCAGGAATTCACAAGCTCATATGAAGAGGCTCGGTACAGTGATGTCATGAACGAACAGCAATATTGTTGTCTGCCAAAAAATCTGCCACATCATGTGGATGAATGTCTTTTAATGCGAATGAAAATAGTCCAATACGTATATCAGGATTTTTTGAACCAATTAAAGAGATTTGACCATTTTTATATGGAAGAAAATCATGTAACTTATGAAAGATATACGCAGTAATCTCCTTTTCATGGGAAGCAATAGCCTCATATCATCAGATGCTTTCAATGTACTCAAATGCACGAAGTAAACTCACAGCTCAGACAAGATGAGGCGTTCAAGGCTCAAAACGATACGGAAGGCCTGCAGGAGAGAAATCATTTGCAGAGACATAATTAATCGCTCATCACCCTGAAAAAGCCGGAATAAGTTTCCGAAGGTGCTCTTTTTTACCATATAAAACGCCGATACCTGTATCTGCCATAACTTTATGACCAGTAAATACAAGAAAATCAATATTGTAGAGCTCTACATTGATTTGTTCATGTGGCAATAATTGACTAGCATCAATTACCAAGAATGGACGAACTCATGAAATATATGTTTGATCGAGTATGTTTTTTATACGCAATAAATCAATCTTTTCTCCTGTTGTATTCGATGCAGCTGTAAGTGCTATAAGACGAACATTCTGAGAAAGAGATTGGGTAAAAATATCATAATCAAAACCACTATCTTGGTTATATCAAATAGTATTTAATTCAATATTTATTTCTTCTTTCAACATAAGCCAGGGAACAAAATTTGCATGGTGTTCTGCAATATTTACAAGAATAGTATCATCTTTTTTGAGCCATCAGGTTTTTTTTAAACTTTGAGCCAACAGATTAATACCATACGTACTATTATAGGTATAGATGATTTCGCTTGTTTCCTTTGCTCAAATATTCTCCTGGACTTTCTTTTTTGAAAGTTCATAAAGTTCCTCAGATATTGAGGAAAGCTCATATGCTCCCCTATGTATATTTGAATATGAATATCGCATATAGGAAGCTATTCAATCTATTACATAATTTGGTCTTTGCGCAGTAGCAGCACTATCAAGATAGATTAAAGAAGGGTATTTCTCGAATACAGGAAAATCAGATCGAATATTCATAATCAATGTATTATTATTTGCTAAGACGCGTCTTGAGAAAGTCATAAAATTTATCTCAAATATCTTCTCGTGCAAGAGCATAATCTACTGTTGCCTTGAGAAATCCAAATTTATCACCCGTATCATATCTTTCCCCTTCCATTTCAAGACCATAAATATCTCTATCTTGAACTATTCGAGCAAATGCATCAGCAAGACGCACTTCACCATCCTTACTTGCCCCTTCACTATCAGTAGCAAGGTAATCAAATATTTCGGGGGTAATAATATATTTTCCTATAACTCCTAATCGAGAAGTTGTTTCATTTGGTTGTGGTTTTTCTAAAAAACGCCCCACCTGATGATATCGTCCATCAGAATGTTTTGCCTCTATAATTCCATATGAAGAAACTCTTGAATCAGATACTCTTTCCAAAGCTATAATTGGTGCATTTTTTCGTTGAAATGCCTCTATAAGCTGCTGAGCCCCTGATCGTTCACCTCGAATAAGATCGTCTCAAAAAAGTACTAGACAAGGCTCATCTCAAATAAGTGGCCGTGCACGCAGGAGTGCATCACCATCTCAACGAGGAATTGGTTGACGGACATATGCAATTCTTGCTAGATTTGATATTTTCTCAACTTCAGCCAATTCTCTTGTTTTTCCTTTTTCAACCAATGTTTTTTCAAGTTCAAAAGACATATCAAAATGATCTTCAATGGAACGTTTTCCTCGTCATGTCACAATAATAATATCGGTAATTCAAGCTGAAACGGCTTCTTCTACAAGATACTGAATAACTGGTTTATCTACAATTGGTAACATTTCTTTCGGTTGAGCTTTCGTTGCCGGAAGAAAACGAGTTCCAAAACCTGCAGCTGGAATAATACACTTGGTAATTGGCTTCATAGAATTCTATAAAAAATGAGAAATATAGTACAAATTGTATATACGAAGCGAAAATAATCAACTTTTAGGGTAAAAAAAACCAGGGATAAACCCTGGAATAAAATGTTATTATTTATCTGATGGAGCTCATTTTTTATCATCAATTCATCATTCATTTTTTTTCTGTCTCTCTAACATGGTATTCTTCATTTTTAAAATACTTTCACAATTTGATCTTCGAGTTTCAGAAACCTTTTCACATACTTTTGGATCAACCTCCTTGTCTGTCATTTGTATAACACGTAGGATACATACATCCCTTTCTGAAGAAAGTTCTCCAGTAGAACCTGTTGCAGTTCAAGTTCATGTTGTGAAAACTCCAATCTTTTCACATAATCCAATATCTTTTGTTTCCTGTGCTTTTTGTATTCGAATAGCAGAAACACACTGCTGTTGCTGTTGCTCATTCTTGAGTCCTTGACATTTCGATTCATCCTTTGTTTTTTGGGCAATACTCATAATTATCATATGTTCGCAACTCTGCTGAAGAGAAACATCAGATAACTCCTGACATATTTCTATGTCATCCTTCTGACGAGCACGTTCAGAGACAGATCTCATAGCACACATATTAATCTGACTACTCATACAAGCTTGAAATCCAGTATCAGAACGAAGTGACGATTTTAGTCATTCATAGGCACTATCAAATGAAACTACAGGCATAGAAACTTCTGCTTTTTCTTCAGAAGAAATAGGTGATACTTTTCCTCAATTTGATCATGAACATGAGGAAAGTAGAAAAAATCCAAGAAATAAAATGAATAATTTTGATGACATAGGAATATATTATAAAACATACTTAAGTATAACTATATATTATCCGTGTCAATCTTGCTCGTATCATTTCCAATTGATTGAAATGATTTTCATTTTTTAATATACATTCCATCTCAAAAACTAAAAAAACGATATTTCTCCTTTATTGCTATTTGGTATATTTTTTTTATTGCATCAATTCAAAGAAATGAGCTCACCAAAACGAGAAGTGATGACTTTGGAAGATGAAAATTTGTAATAAGTTCATCAATAATTTGAAAATGAAAATCAGGTGTAATATAGAGCTGACATTCAAATATTACATTGGAATTTTCTATTGCATAGGATGCAATATATGAATTTTTATAAATTTTAAGATTATTCCAGAATTTTTGAGTTTCAGAAGAAAAAAAAGTAGTTCGTTCATGTTCCGAAAAGCAATTCCAAACGTATGGCAAACTTTCAAGCGTTCTACAAACAGTGGTTCAAACAGCTACAATAGGTCTTTCTGATATTTTTAATTCAGCTATTGTTTGAAATAATGAAATATCAACTTCCACCTCCTCCTTATGAATCATATAGTTGCGAATATCTGATTCTTGTATTCACTTAAATGTACCGAGTCCCACATGGAGGGTAACAAATAACTTTTGTTGAGGAAGCTTCTGAAGAAGCTCCTCTGAAAAATGAAGTGAAGCAGTTGGGGCAGCCACAGATCATGGTTTTGTTGCAAAATTTGTTTGATAATCCTCTTCCTTTTGCTTGGTATACTCTATATATGGTGGCAAAGGAAGTTCTCAATACGCCTCCATTGCATGGGAAATGGATCATTGCAGTACTCGAAGTACTCTCCCAGTTTCAGTAATAGAAAGAACTTCTACAGATAATCCTGCAAACTCAAGAAATGTTCCAACCCGAAATTTATTTCCTGGCTGAATAAGCGCTTCAAAAGAATTGGAATCAACATATCTTAAGAAAAATATTTCTCATTTTGAGATAATACCCTTCGTACCATTATAGATAATCTCTTGATTCTTAAGAACAAAACGAGAACGGAGAACTCGTGAATTATTCAATATAAAAACAGCATTAGGAGACACATGCTTATCTAAAGAAAAAAAGCTTGTATGAGTGATTGAATCGATCGAATCTTGTACTATAAGAAGACGAGCATCATGCGCTGGCTTTACGGCTAGTTGTGCAACTAATTCAGGTGGCAAATCATAATTATACGTGTCGAGATCAAAATGTGACATAAAGTAGAACCATAGAGATTCTGCATCATACAGAAAAAAAAAGAAGAAGCAAACCAAAGAGAAAAAGTACTTTTGAGTCATAAGAAAATCCTATATACTCATATCTATTATTGATTACCAAACAACCAATGTATATTTTTCTTCTTATATTACTAAGTACTTTATCGTTACAATCTTGTTCCTCTTGAGATAAGGATATCACTCCCATATATCAAAGTGGGAGTATTAAAATACAACCCACTGAGGAAACAAAAGAAAGTAGAGAAAATAGAGAAACAGTGAAAAAAGAACAAGCAAGGAAACGAATGCAATTTTCCACATTTATCTCAAAATGAGATTATTATACCCTCAAGAATGATACAAATTCAGCACTTCAGTTCTACCTGACAACCCTATCCATGCTTGATTCAGATCCGATATTGAATGCAAAAGTAGCAAATGTATATTTTAAACAAAAAGACTGGGTAAATGCTTATATATATTTTTCTAAAATATCTGAACATGATATCCTCCCGGAAGACAGAGAACTTTTATACAAATCTCTCTATTTTAATGACTCTATCACTGATAAAAGAAAAGCATTAAATGCCGTTCAAGATACATGAACAGGGGCTGAAGGAAGAAAAAATTACTATAGAATCCTAGAGGCATGTTATAGTGGTATTCATAATTGTGTAGTAACCCTTGAATCATACTCATGAAGTCATGATGCAAGTAATGCATTAAAAAATATTGTAAAATGATATTCCACTATTAGTCCAGATTATCAATATAGAAATGCTCTTTTAGCAGGAAAACTTTTCGAACTCAAGCAGTACTATGCTTCCTATATATTATCAAAAGAGATTCTTAGTAATCGGCCAGACTATCAAGAAATCATTAAGATGCTCTGATATGCGAGTTATGAACTTGGAAAATATGAAGAAGCAAAAATTGCCTTTGAAAAATATCTTGAGTATGCTCCAAAGGATTTAAAAATCATATATATCCTTGGAGAAGTAAATTTTTATATGAAAGACTATGTAACCTCCAATTTATATTATAATAATGCGGTCATTAATGGATATAAACCAAAAACAAATATAGAAAGACGATTAATCTACAACTACTACATTCTTGAGGATTATGAAAGTATGATGAAGGTGTTTCGATATCTTCTTCAAGAATCAGACCTGGTTGCCGATGATTATATAATTGGAGTTCATATGGCTCATGATACCTGAGACTATAAGCAGGCTCTAGACTGGGCAAATTCATGAGTACTTATGTTCCCTCAATCTGATATGTTATATGCACTCAGATGAGTTACGCTGAGAAGAATTGGAGATTATACAAATGGAATGAATGATATTGCCTATGCACTCTCAATTAACACAAAAAATCCCATAGCACTTATGGAACAAGCCTATATAGAAAATGAGATGGCAAGTTATGATGAGAGTAAAAAACATATACAAGAAGTTCTTGAGAATACATCCGATGCTGTATTAAATCAAGAAGCTCAAAGACTCCTCGATGAAATAAATACGAAAGAGACAAATATATCTCCTACAGATGGTAATTTATATGAAGCTCCAGAGGATACAATAATTCCGAGTGAAAGTGAGAATACCGTAACCCCAATTTCTGATAGCAGTGAGAATACAGGAAGCTATACAAGAAGAATTATGCAATATTAAACTAAAGAGAAAGAAGATCTTGTATAAGCATTTCTTTTGTTTTTCCATCAAGTATATCCCGAGAATTTGAGATAACATTTCTTTGTTTTTTATAAGCAATAAGACTCTTAATAGTTTTATCCCCCATAATTCCCGTATCCTTTTCGTGAAAATAACCAAGATTTTTGAGTATAAGTTGGAGTTGTCGAATATGTGCTCATTTTTCTCATTTCTTTGGAGATCATAAGCGAATCACTGAAAATTCAACATTATCTTTCTTCTTTTGCCACTCATTCCTCTCGGTATCAAGTTTTTGATGTTCAATCTTAATGCGTTCAATCTCATTTTTACGAAGAGAGGTATATTGTGTATAGGCATTTGCAAGTGCCTTTTGTGTTTTCGGTCAGTAGTTTCCAGCTCCAACATCATTCTTTGAAGAGACAATTTTTTGATCTTTTTGGAATTGAAATATAGCCTCTGTGAGAGAGCTTGTTATCATACCATTTATATCACCATCAAAATAAGAAAGCTTAGAGAGTGCTTCTTGGGCAAAAGATATATCTGAAGAAGATAGAGAAGACTGGGAGGTATTGGCTGGAAGAAATTTCGATAAATCAAGATCTCAACGAGAAATACGCATAATATCAATTGAAGAATACATGTCTACATCATTTCATGATACCACTTTTCCATATACTTCTCTTTTTCACCAAAGAAGAGCTCGTTTGAGCCCTTCATCTCCAGATCACATCCATATATCAATACGATCTGCTGCATAGATATTGTTCCCTGAGGCCGTTATAGCTCATCAGCGGTCATCTACTGTTCAAACCCCAATACCATCAAAATATATCTTTGTACCAAAGGAATAGGTCTTCGGTGCAGCAAGCATTCAGACATAAACAGGTTTACCACTCGCTCAATGAGTTCCATTTCCATTTAATTTTTTTTCTGCCTCGAAATCTCAACGAAGATAATATGTTTGATTGGGTAACGGGGAATAATATGCAGTCACAACAAATTTTTGGAGTGATTCTTGAGTAGAATCCGCAAGGGCAGAAGGATGAGATCCTGCAGAGAAAGTTAATAAGAAGAAGCATATATTTATAATACTTCGACGTGAAATAAGGTGTTTCTTCGGTTTTTTTTGAACTTCAGCAACTCAAAGCAAGATAGCATGGGTATGAATACGAATCGTATCAATTGTATCTTGGAGATAAAGTCACTGAGAAAGAATATACATACGGTATTTTTATAGAGTATTGCATTATAAAACGTTGTATGAGTTTTATAAGCATCCAACCTTATTTCAAATAAAAGAAATGAAGAGGACAAAACAATTGTACCACAATATAAATATGCGCTCCAAAGAAAAAGGTATTGACTTATAAAAAAAATAATCACTAATCGTGATTATTTTTTAAAAATTATATTTACAACCCATTGTTGAATAATAACAAATACGGTTCCAATGAACCAGTAGACTCCAACTCACATAGGGAAAAAGAATGTCGTAACGGCTATCATTAAAGGAAAAAAGTAAAGCATCATGTTCTTCATCATATCGGGATCTGGAAGGAAATCCTGAACTCAATTTGAAACAAACTCCCCTTTCTCATTTTTTTCAATAATCTTCTTTTCATTTTTATTACCCTTCCCTTCTCAAGTATAAGCAAATGATAGTCGTGCTTGAAGATATTGAGCAGAAGCTACTAATAATGCAAATATAATTCCTGTTTTTCACCCTATTTGCTGAAGATTAATTCAATAGAATAATTGATCAATTAACCCAAAATGAAATCAAGATTGTAAAACAAAGGAGTAGATATAGTAATAGTTTGCAGGATCAGTTACTGAAGTGATTATCCAATATAATCATATGAGTATAGGCATTTGAATGAGAAGTGGTAAGCAAGAACCCATTGGATTTACCCCCTCTTTCTTATAAAGTTCTAGCATTTCCATGCCAATTTTTGCTTGATCTCATTTATTTTTTTCTTGAATCTCTTTAATTTTTGGTTGAATAACTTGCATCTTTTTCTGACTCACCAACATTTGATGTTGTGGAACAAGTAATATTAATCGAATAACGAAAGTAAGAAGAATAATTGCCCAACCGAGATTGTGTCATGGAAGATAAGCAAGAAGTGCATAGAATATATTATATACTGGTGCATAGAATACCGTGGAAAGAAAGCTACGCATCATTCCTTGTTCCTCTTGTACAAAAGTGACGGGGGGAATCTTCTGAGATCATGAAGCAGTTATTCGTTCAATAATATAATCACCTGGATGAGAAAATACTTGATATAATTCACCAAGTGGAAGTATTTTTGTTACTCATGATGGGATATATACTGAAGAGCAAAATAACTCAGGAAAGTCAGAGAGTCTTTGTGAATATCGATACAATATAAAATCAGTACATGGGTGTAAAGAAATTCAAGTTGATGTATGATTTATAAGTTCAATAGATGGAATATTTGGGACTACATAGGAATGTGTCACAGATCGCATTATAAATCCTGATTGAGTCTGAATAGATCCTTCTTTCGAGGCTTTAGGAAGAAAGAGATTGAGTCCAAGAAGGAGAATTAAAAAAAAGAGGGCAAAATTTAAAAATTTTTCATTCATATAGAAAACAGTAGTTGTATTAAGATATCTTTTTAAGAAGAAATTCTATTTCACGAACAAATTCGATTGTATGCGTTTCAAATGTTTTATCAAAAAATTTTCCCTTTCTTGGAGAAAAAACAATATCATAGGATGAATATCATGGATTCGTATTATTTACTACATCATAAAATGTTCTTCGAAAGAAATTTCTATGAACACTTCATGGAGTATTTTTTGCAGAAAGAATAATTGCGTAGCGATTATTGCACATATTATTTTGCATAATATTTGCAATAAATACCTGCGAAAAAAAAGGCCGCCGCAACCGGAGTACCTTTCTCACTTCTTTTTCTGTAAGTCGATATTTTTTTTTGATCATGAAAAACGCGCGATCAGTTAACTAGCCACGAAAACGCTCTGTAAGACCTGGAAATGTAACAATTCTTGCATTTCCTCCAGCAACATTGTGATGTTTACTCTTTCCACGTACATTTTTAAATCGATTATCATAACTTACGGCAAGAACATGGCGCCCTTTTCTGCGACGTGCACGGAGAACCTTCTGTCCATCAACTGTACTCTTACGAGCAAGAAAACCATGAACACGAAGACGCTTTCTTTTCTTAAATTTACCAATCATAATCCAATATTGTGAATAAAAAAGTGTGGCGATTTTATAGAAAAAAAACAAAAAGTCAAAATATAATATAATTGTTTTCTATTTCTTCTTTCTCGATAATTTCCAAACAGTCCAAATAATTATTCAAATAGTCAAAATAATTCCAATTTCATGAGTATACTGTCGAAACCCTTCTATAATAGATTCTCAAAACACATATCAAATAAGAACTAAAATAGAACACCAAAGAGTAGCACCTAAAAAAGTAAGGACAGCAAACGGCGTTATTTTCATTGAAAATATTCCTGCAGGAATAGAAATAAGATGGCGAACTACGGGGATGAGTCGACCTATAAATGTATAAAGTTTATCATTTTTCAAAAAGAGCTCTTCCGACATTTTGTATTTTGAATGGGTAATAAAAAAATATTTACCATACCGCTCAATAAAAGGTTTACCAATCAACTTTCCAATAATAAAGTAATTTACAAATGCTCAAAACAATGATCACAATCATCAAACAAGGGTAACATAGAAAGGATTAAGTGTTCCTATGAAGGATAAGTATCATGCTGGTATCATTACAAGTTCCGAAGGAACTGGAAAGAGAGAAGATTCCATAGCCATAAGAATAAATATAGCCATATAATCAAGTCATCAAAAAAAAGCTACAAGTGATACGATTAACTGTTCAAACATGTGGATACGTAAATTATAAATGTAAAAAAGATGCGAGTCTTATGAGAAATTGAAGGAAATATTTTTTTACACATTGATATTGAAAAACCGGAGCAGTCATATATGTAAGAATAATAGAAAGCAGATAACCGACCATAATATCTCCTGGATAGTGAATTCAGGCGAGGACACGTGAAAAAGCCATAAGAATTCATAATACTCATAATACCCATGGCATCCATATGTGGATAAAATACTTAAATCAGGAATATTTCTTCTGAGGGGATTGAAGAAATAAAAAAGCTGCAAAAGTAGATGAACCAGCAAACATAGCATGCATAGAAGGAAAGCTATTATCTGGAATATGTGAAATAAGTGGTAAAATGGTAGACATAACTTCTGGTCGAGGTCGGAAAGGAAGAATATTATTCAGTAAGATACAAAAAACGATAGAAATAACGATAGAAAAAAATATTTTAAGAGACTGTTCTTTATAAAAAATTTCTTTCTGAGCAAGTCCATAAAACCATAAAAAAACAAGGAAAAAAGCACAAACTATAAGTTCTATATCAGCAAATATATGAATTAAAGAAACTTGAATTCCTGAATCTTGATTGATGAATCAGCGAAATATATTAAGTAACATAACATCAAATTGTTGTAATGAAACGGAGAAAGACATAAAAAAATTGATTTATTGATGGAAAGAATTGTACAGTTTTTCAAGAAATGACAAATAAAAAGAATTTTTTACTTTTTAATTTATTTGTGATATAGTAAACAATAGTTACTACAAATCCTTCCAAATATGATTGAAAGTCTTGATATACAAACCATGCGCATAATAGCATATTATGTTCTCCTCCCCTATGTTAGTATTGGATACGTATGAACCGTGGTAGTCTGAATATATGTGAGTACAAAGGAGTTTATTCGTGGTATACGAGTAGTTCTTTTTTCACTCCTTATATGATATGCACTCTTTATATGAATGGTTTGACTCTATATAGGAAGTGGTTGAGCAATATTTAGTGTATTATGAAATCTTGCAATAGATAGTAATCATACTCTATTCTTTCAATCAAGCATACTCCTATTAGGATATACCACTATAATAACAGGACTTGCATTTCATGGCGTAAAGCCATACATAAGAAGTAAAAAGATATGAATTACCGTAACAACTTCAGATCTCATTGGTTGAAACGCTCAAGAAATTGAAAAAAATACAATTGAAACAGAAAAAGATGAATTTCTTACAAATTTTAACTCCGTGAAAATAGAGCCTACAAAAAAGAAAATAGAACTCAGTCTTGAAGATAAATTTGTTAAAACACTCAATGAAATGGATATCAGGAATGTAAGTAATGTGCATTTTCAACCAAAAACAGGAAGAGGATTTACATTAAAACTTGATCCTATTAGTAAACTGGCAGTTCTAACAGAACAACAACAAGGAAAAACAACGTTTCTTCCGAATGAAATGGAATACTTGTATGATTATGCTCTTGATATATTTAAAAAGGAATGACTCATACATCCTTCTCATTATAAAGCAATATCAAAATATCTGCGTGAATGGGTTGAAAAAGGTTGAAATCTTACAATTCGTCGAGAAGAAAATGAAACAGGCATACAATGAACAAATGAAGAATGGATTGTACAGGGGAAAAACAAAAGAACCACATAGTGGTTCTTTTTTGTATACATCAATATTATAGACTACTTTACAGCATCAACAATCTTAGAAAAAATTGAAGGATGAGAGATAGCGATATTTGAAAGTACTTTACGGTTCAAAGTTACTCTCTTAAGGTAACATGCATGAACAAATGTAGAATAGTTCATTCATTCCTTACGAACTGCATTATTAATACGAATCATCCAAAGAGCTCGAAACTCTCGTTTTTTTTGTTTACGACCAATATATGCATTTTGACCAGCCTTCATAAGTGCCTGTCGTGCACGAGTATAAACGTTTCCATTCATTCGACGGAATCCTTTTACTTTTGCAAGAACATTTTTATGGCGTTTGTGTGACATAATGCCACGCTTTACTCGAGTCATACAATTAACAAATAAGAAAAATAAGAAAATGGACTATTTACCGTATGGAAGTGATCTTAGACATTCAATTTCATTCGTCACATGAGCAACTTGACCGTATTTATTACGACCTTTTGCTTTTGATGACTTATCAGAAAGAAGATGACGTTTTGCTGTTTTTCCAAAAATATATTTACCAGTACCAGTAATTTTAACACGCTTTTTAGCGCTAGAGAGAGTTTTAAGTTTCATAGAAATTATTTTTTAAGCGGATAAAGTATATGAGTAAAGGTTGTTCCTTGTTTTACAAGCTTTACATTTGGATCTTGCTTATAGATATCAGAGAGTGAACTAATAAAATCTTTGATTTTATCAACTGCAAGAGATTCATACTGATTTTCACGTCACCTCAATTGTAATGAGATTTTCAATGGATGTCCATCCTTTGCAAAACGTATTGCCTGATTCCTACGAATATCAAGATCATGTTCTCCTATTTTATAGGTAATCTTAATAGTCTTTACATCTGTCTTTTTTGATTGATTTTTATTTTGAGATTGTTGTTTCTGCTGTTTAAAAACATATTTTCCATAATCCATTATTCTACCAAGCACAACACCATCTTGACTTCACATTTCTACTAAATCAAGTTCAGCTTCCTCAGCAAGAGCAAGAGCCTTTTCTCGTGAGATAACTCCGAGGTGTTCTCAGGTATCAGAGATAACCATTAATTCTCTTGCTTCAATACTATGATTGAGTCGCTTTGTATCCTTTCGTTTCACAACCATGGAGTATTGCTTAAATAGATAGACTTTTTACTTTTTTTGCAAGAAACGATTTTCTTCTAGCTGCAGTATTAATGTGGAGGATATTCTTCTTTTCAAGGGTATCAATACGAGAATATACAAGACTCAAAGACTCTTGAAGATTCTTCGCATTCTTATCAGGAGACTTCATAAGCTTCTCAAGAGACTTGAGACTCTCTTTGTAAATATCAAGGAAGTGTCGATTTCGTGAACGACGTTTCTCATTCACTTTTACTGCTTTTTTTGCAGATTTTGTAATAGGCATTTAAGGAAAGAAAGAGCAATATAAAAATAGGCTTTCGCCAAAAAGTATGAGTATTGTATAAAAAATATAACGAGTGTCAAATCAAAAAAATAAAATCCAGAATGGTTCTGGACTTTATGTATCTAACGCAACTTCCGTTGACGGTTATATTGCATAAGAATCATACCAATCAATCCGGCAAGAAAAAGAACAGCTAAAAGAAACTCTGGCCCTGTCTGAACTCGAGATGACACGTATTCAGAAGATTCTGTACCATCATTACAAACAGCTTTTACAGAAAAATCATCGAAAGTAACAAGATTATTGGAGAAATACACTGTATAACTATTTACTTTAACATTTTCAAGAAGAACAAGAGAATTTCCTGATTTCTTATATATATTGTAACTTGTAGCATTTGATACAGCATCCCAAGTAAGAGTACTTTTGGATGATCCAGTACTTACTACCAATCATGATACATTATTAATAACGCATTTTTGAGGAGCATTTGGGGACATATCAATTTCAAGAATATCAGAAGCTACTCATTCAATAAGTCCATTCTCTGAGGTTAATCAAAGAATTTTATAATACATCTTTCAATTACTAAATCCATTAATAAACCAAGCATACGTATTCGTCTGACCTGCAACAAGAATTCATGTAAGGGCATTTGTAATTACCTCCTGGTTAAGTACTTCGCGAGATGAACCATAGACTATTTTAAATTTTCAAAGATTGGATGGTGGATTATCAAGCGTAAAAGTAAAATTTGCACGTGATCCCTCTGCTTTTGATTGAATATTTTTAAAAATTGCTGGAGAAGTTGGAACAACAGAACCACTTGAGCCTGTATTTACTACCACTGGAGTATCTACAACCTGAAGTTGAATTTGTCCTGTTTTTGTCAGTACTTTCCCAAGTGCATTTGTAAGTATGACATTCACGGGATATGTTCAAGCATCTTTTGGAGCTTGAATAATTCCAGTATATTTCCCTTGTTCCGCAGTAGACTCAACCAGTGACTCCATAACAGAACCTTTATCGTTTACAATAACTACAGAAACTCCATTTTTTCTTAATGCCTTTTGTGCCAATACAGTTATATGGAGTTGAGCTCCTGAAGGAACTGTAGTTCACTCAGTAATGGTAATCGAATCGAATCGAATTCACCCTCATTCAACCGTAATATTTACAACATTACTGTTTGCTACTTCTGCATTATTTGCATCAAGAAGAATAGCTTGAATAAGACTTGAAGGATCAAGATTTTTAATCTTATAAGTAAATAGCCCGGTTGCATCTGAAGATATGGTAGTAAGAGTTTGTCAGTTCAATTTAATCTTAACACGCTTATTTTTTGTAGTAGTTCAAACAAGGTCAATAGAATCAGCAGTTACTTTGGTATTATTTTCTGGAGAGGTAATAACAATAGTTCAAGAAGTTGTGGTAGATCCTGTTCCATCTCTATTTGATACTTGTATCTGGGCACGGGCCTCAAGCCCATTCAGTCGATCATTTACTGTTACCGTACAAACTTCTCAGTCTTTTTCAAACAGGATTCCTGGAAATACCTGAGAACCAACATTTGATTTTTTAAAAGTATATCATTGGGTTTGATATGGGAGAACTGGAACACACCCATCAGGCTTAGCAGTTAAATGAACAGTCCCATTATAATCTCGAAATACAGTCCCATCCTTCATAACAGCACGAACCAAAATATTGGTTCCCTCTCATTTATATACAGATGTTTTTCAGTCATTAATCACGATTTCTAATCCGGAAAGTGCAGAATCTGCAGCGCTCGATCAAGTAGCAGCAAAAGCATGCTGAAGAGAAAGAGTAATCAATGTACATATAAAAAGAATGCGAATCATAGGAATGAAATGAGGATACCAATTACTCCTGTGGAGTTTATTGAGAATTGAGATTTATGCAAGAAAAATCTCATGATTCCCGTATATGTTCAAGAAAGAATTGTGCAGTGATAAAGATTTGATATTTTGAAAACATTTGAAGAACTCGATTGGAATATTCAGCATCTAATTCAGAAAAAAGATCATCCAACAATACAATGATTCATTTTTTCGTAATTCGTTCGAGGAAAACAACTTCAAAATATTTAAGGAACAATAGTAAAATTTTATTTTCTCAACGAGAAAGATGTTCCGATGATAGGATTTTATCTCATCAATACGATATAAAGAATCAAAAATCATCTAAATGAGGTCAAACATACGTATGCCCTAGAAGGATATCTCTCTGACGATTTTCTAATAAATACTGCTGAACTGACTGTGCAACATCCTGTGTTGGAATCTTTGAGATATAACACAATGAAATATCATGTTTTCAGTGAAAAAACTGATTTAAATCCTCTCGTCATTTCTGAAGGAACTCTATAAGATGAAGCCTATATTGTATATAAATATCTGCAGTTTGGGCAATCTCATGATCCCAATAATCCAAATCGTCACTTCATGCTTCTTGCTGGGAAATTTTCTTGAGGAGTGCATTTCGTTGTTTTAAAAGGCGGTTATATTTTGAACGGACAGAAGAAAACTGATCGTATGCCCTATCAAGAATATCATCCAAAAAATCTCTTCGATGCGATGGGCTCAAATAGAGAAGATTCATATCTATTGGCGAAAATGAAACTGATCGAAAGGAAAGTGATTCAATATATTTTTTTCTAGGAACCTTCTTATCTTGATAAAAATAGGATGTCCCGTTTGTATCTGTAAACATTCTATACTTACAAACCCCAACTGACGTTTCAAGTCATCCTTCAATACATTGTGTTTCATGAATAGACTGAAATCTTCCATTGCAAAGATCATGAATTGCTTCAAGTACATGAGTCTTTCCAGACCCATTTGCTCATAAAATGATATTTCGCATACCAAAAAGGAAATTTCAATTGGTATGGTTTTTATAATGCTCCAATAAAAGTGAATAAAACATAAAATTTTTATCCTTCAGTATGCATAATATTTTGTATAGATATCTGATGCGCTATAACTTTTTGATGGGTACATCCTAAACATTCATCTCATGATTCGGAAAATCTCACAACCACATCATCTCTCAGGGAAAGTCAAATATCGAGAGATGGATTCATCTTATCAGTTGGAGCTTGAGATAATACATCAACATATGATATAATCCCATTCAAATTTGAAGAAATACGCCCTTCATCAATTGATGCGGAATCCAGTCATGAAAGTTTCATAAGACGAGAAATTTGCTCTTGCGTTAAAGACATTTTTTTATATAATCGGAATTAAGACTTCTTGTTTCATTATATAAATTTATGGATAAAATCAAGGATAAAAGTACATGAGTATATTTT
>CAKZJF010000080.1 GCA_936941205.1 uncultured Candidatus Altimarinota bacterium
AAAGTGTCGCTCAAGTACTGCCAGTTACAGTATGAGTAATGGGTAATAATTGCTGTGTTTGTATTGAATTTGAACATCCAGCAAAAAAGAAAGTAAAAAATGATAGATAGACAACAATATTACGCATAGTTATTATAAATAATTATTAAATAGTGTTTTTACTCTCTTTCCATATCTTTATTTTCTCAGTAAAATCAGGATGTTTTGAACTTTGAGAAAGTCCAATATCGTAAGGGAGAGAAGGGGATTACACGTCCAAGTTCGATCATAAAATTACATTCTCGTTTAATATTCGCACTATCGAAGTTATACATATCAGTGAATTCCATTGTTACTATATATACTGAGATGGAATATCCAAATCTAATATTGTATAAAATATATTGCATTATGTATTATATTTTATACAATATTAGAGTTATATTCTATCTGTTTTATATATGATTGCACAGAATCAATGGTTTTCTCGTAGAAAATATGGAGGATGGGGACTTACTCCAAAAACATGGCAAGGTTGGGCATACATACTATGCGCAGTAGGAGTTTTATTGATTGTTCAGTTATTCCTTCCAGATACTCCAAAAATGCAAGCGATCAGTACAGGTATCTGGGTATTTCTCCTTCTTATCGATATTATACCTGTAATGATTACCCTCAAAAAAGACGAAAGAGAAATTCATGTGGAAGCTATTTCAGAGCGAAATGCAGCTTGGTTTATGAGTATAGTATTGGTAACTGGAATTGTCTATGAAATAGTTCGAGCTGATCTTCTTTCTAAACAGATTGAATGGAATTATTTTATGATAGTAGCATTATTTTGATGAGCTCTTGTAAAATCAATTTCAAATTATATACTCGACAGAGAATAATATGCAAACCAGAATCAAAGAGCTTCGAGCTCGAAAAAATCTTACTCAAGAAGAACTTGCTACCATGGTTGGTGTCACAAGAGTAACAATAGCCTTACTAGAAAAAGGGAGGTACAACCCTTCTCTCCGATTGGCAAAACTTATATCGCTCTTCTTATGAGAAGACATAGATACTATATTCCTATGGGATGAGGATGATTTAAAAATATAAGCAGATAGAATTTTCTGCTTTTTTTGTCACCAAAATTCCATATACTCGTCTTAAGTTTTGAAAGCGCTTGTCACTTACTGATATTATATGATTTCTTCTTCTCTAGAAAGAGTGAAAAATGGCGATCTAGAAGCCTTTTCTCCTCTCTATGACTTTTCGTATAATCGTGTGTATGCATCGATTTTTCATCGAACCCTCGATACAACCCTTACGGAAGATATTATTTCAGAGGTATATATGAAGGCAATAAAAAGCATATCCTCTCTCAAGGCGAAAACTGAATGAGAATTCATGGCATGGATGCTTCGTATAGCCTATACTCATCTCGTTGATACAATGCGGGCTCGTAAAGATACCAACTCTATTGATGAAATGATTCATGAGCCCTGATATGAGCTTTC
This sequence comes from uncultured Candidatus Altimarinota bacterium, assembly GCA_936941205.1. Lineage (GTDB taxonomy): Bacteria > Patescibacteriota > Gracilibacteria > BD1-5 > UBA2023 > SSGK01. Next base: position 1,482 of record CAKZJF010000080.1, read on the forward strand.
TCATACACAAAATATTGATAATAAAAGCATTCTTGAGGAAGTGCTTACTTTTATGGAAACCCTTCCGGAACGTGATCGCATGATTCTTACACTTCGAATATGGGATGATTGTTCTTATGAGGAGATAGCCCTTATTACATGAGAAAAATCAGATAATTGTAAAAAGATTGTTTCTCGGACTCTTGAAAAGATCAGTGCAAACGTATCATATATGTTTATTTTTTCAATCATTCTTACCCATGTCATCTAATCATAAAGAAATCCTCGAAGAACTCTATATACTAGAACCCAAACTTCAACTCCAAGAGAAGAAAATCATCACAATTATAGAAAAAATGCAGGCTTGAAAGCCAGATATAGTTATAAACGAAACATTTCGCGAGGAATTAAAAAGTACAGTAATGTCTACTCTCCTTCCTACAAAAACTATCAAGACATCATGGAAATTTTGACTATTTGATTTTAAGATTCATATTGCCTCTTGAGCTCTTGCATGCGTATTTATTTGAATGTTTATTTCACAATCATACTTAGAAATATTTCACTCAAGTATATCTTCATTTGTTCCTCAGATTATTCAGATTGACACTCCTTTTTCTGGTGCAAAACTTCAATACATCCCCTCCTCACCCCCTATTAATCCTGCTCTGACTTTCGTTGGGAATACTACAATGAAAATGGAAAATGATCGAATGATAGCTCCAGGAGAACAATTTCCTTATTATAACTTTACTTTCACTGGAGCAATTCCAGAATATACAGGTTCACTCGATGTTTTTAAAAGAAATGGTGGTACATTTAACCCTGGAGAACTTAGTTCTTTATTTACAAATTTTCAAATTGAAGGACTCAATTTTCAGGCTTTTGAAAAAATAAGTATCACAAACCTTACCCTAAGTGAAGCTAGGGATTTTGGATATATTGTGAGTATTGATCTTCAAAATGGCACTATTACCTTGAATCAAAATTGGGCAAAATGGCCACAATCACATTGTACTGCAGATGGCTGTGATCTTCCTACAAAACTAGAAGAAAGTGATATGTCATCAGATGATACAATTATTCAAATTGGGAACGATTTCTTAAAGAAATATGGATTGGATGAATATCACATGACTACTCCACAATTGGATAAAAATTGGAAGATTTATTATGCTCAAGCAAAAAAAGAATCCCCTTCAACCGCACAAATTCCTGAACAAGTGACGCTCACATATCCTCAAACAATTCATGGAATACGGATATATGACGAATATGGAACCTATAAATGACTCTCTCTTGCTTTCGATGTTCGTAATAAGCAGATTGCATCGATGTTTGGTTTTGAAAAACAATCACTCATACAAGCAAAATATACCGAAATGACCGATACAGCAAATATTCAACAAATTATACGATATGGCTGACGCTATCAGACACAATCATTCAGTGGACAGAAAATAAAAGAAGCTTCTCTCGCTTCTCCAAGCATAGGATACGTTCGTCTCTGGTGAGAAACATATGAAGCTGATGGGCGCGGAAGAGAATTCTATGTTCCAGCATATGTTTTCCCGATTCTCAGTGAAGAGGCTCGTAAAGAAACAGGGCGAGAAAATATTGTAGTTCCTTTAGTGAAAGATTTCGCTGAATTTTATCCAATCGATTCATCTGTATCGTCCAATCCAATTCCAACCCCACTTATGGTTCAGTAAGTCTGTATATTATCATGAGGAGAAGATATATTGACATAATAAACTAAATATATATAAAAGATATTATCCAATTCCTAGTAACTTTACCTGGGCGGATATGTTTCTTTTCATACACATACACAAGGAGTATTTCCATGCACTACATCAGCACTCGTGGTCAATCCCCACAAGCTCGTTTTTCCGATATTCTTTTGGCCGGACTCGCTCCAGATGGTGGTCTCTATCTTCCAGAGAATTATCCCAAGGTATCTCTCGAGAAAATGAAAGCATGGCGTCACCTCTCTTACGCAGATTTGGCCCATGCAATCCTTTCACTCTACATTGACGATATCCCATCCGATGATCTTCTTGCTATTTGTCGCAAGACATACACGGCAGAAATTTTCAAACACATGGATGAAAGCCATGCGCCCTATTATCCGATTGATGGTACCATGGCAGACATTACTCCACTCATATGGCTGGAACCAATGTTTTCTCGAAGTCAGGTAAAGCCAACTGGAGGTATTGCTCTTCTTGGGCTTTCCAATGGTCCAACTCTTGCCTTCAAGGATGTAGCACTCCAACTTGTCGGCAATCTCTTTGAATATGTTCTCGAAAAACGTGGGGAAACCCTTACGATTCTTGGTGCAACTTCCGGAGATACCGGCCCTGCGGCAGAATATGCACTGCGTGGTAAGAAGGGGATTGAGGTATTCATGCTTTCTCCTCACAATGCTGGTATGTCCCCATTTCAAGCGGCGCAGATGTACAGTTTGCAAGACAGCAATATCCACAACATTGCCATTCATGGAATGTTTGATGATGCGCAAGATATCGTGAAAACGATTTCAAGTGATGCTTCTTTTAAAGCCTGCTACAGAATCGGTGCTGTGAACTCAATTAACTGGGCACGTATTCTTGCACAAGTGGTGTATTACTTCAAGGCATACTTTGCTGCCACTGAAAATGAAGAAAACAGCATTAACTTTGCCATTCCATCAGGAAACTTCGGCAACGCTTGTGCTGGGCATATAGCACGCATGATGGGACTTCCGATTGACAAACTCATCATCGCAACCAATGAAAACGATGTGCTTGCAGAATTTTTTGCCACTGGTGTATATCAGCCACGAAAAAAAGCTGAAATCACCTCAAGTCCATCTATGGACATAACGAAGGCTTCGAATTTTGAACGCGTTGTCTTCGATATGGTTGGGAGAAATGGTTCACTTACCCGTGAACTATTCGAAAACCTCAGTACCACTGGGGAATTCCATCTTTCAGCAACCGTGGCAGAAGAGCAGTTTGGCTTTATTGCAACTTCGAGCAGTCATCAAGATCGGCTTGAGGCAATCGAATTCGTTCATGTGGAAAACAAAGTTTTTATCGATCCACATACGGCAGATGCATATATTGCAGTGGTTAACCTATTGGATGATATCCATGGTATTACGGTTATTCTCGAGACCGCTCAAGCCTGCAAGTTTGATCAGATTACTTGGGATTCAACCGGGATGGATGTTAAGCGCCCACCAGGCCTCGTAGGCATTGAAGAGCTTCCACAAAGGGTTGAAGTCATTTTTCCGGATCCGAATATCGTGAAGGCAATGATTGAAGCGGTTTACAAAATATAAATACACATATTCCTGAGAAAGGCAGGAATTATCGAGAATGGGAGGTTTTACTCTCTCTTTTCCGAATAACAGAAATAGGGCACAGTGTGCCCTATTTTTATTTCCCAAGATTCATATAGTACTTTCTCTTTTCATCATCCAATCGCTCTATCGCATATCGAAGCATGGTTCGTGGCATCTTGAGAGTATATGTATTAAGGAAATCAATTAGTACCAATTCATTGACTCTTTTTCATACTTCCCGAAGCATCCATCCACAGGCCTTATGCATGAGATCATGTGGGTGATTGAGGAATCGAGGAATGAGATAGAAGGTAAGTTTCTCATTTCATTTCTTTATCTGATGAAAACTGGCTATCACTATAATACGCTGTATCCACAGATTTTCACTCGTAATACACTTTTCTATAAATAGTACACGCTCTTCATGAGAGAGCGATTCTTCAAGATATGGTCATATGATATCTGGAGCGGAAGTATCAACCAAGTCCCAATTATTAATATGATCCACATATCTCATATAGAATTCTCCGAGTTCTTTGATTGGATATATTTTTTTCTTTGCAAAAATGACAAGAGTATGAAGTCATGCAAGTCGCTCTTCATGGTACTCTGAAGAAAGGAGCTTTTCTATATCCTGAAATGTTGTGGATAAGAGAAAACAGGTAACAATTTTTCTCGTATCTGGAACACTTACTCCGAGAAATGTATCTCATTCCCCGTATTCTCCAGGTCATGTTTTAAAAAATCGTAATGCTCATAATGCCTTTTCTTTTTGAGCTTTTTTTCTGAGTTCTGTTTGAATTGGGTGCATATTTATTGATAGATAAAAGTATTCATTCCCTGGATAGATTCTGGATATTGAAGAATAGAATTATGATTTGCTCATCAAATCGTTGTAACTACTTTTTCAGATGGGATTTTTTTAAGAAGTTCTGCAGTATGAGAATAGGGAATTACGGTATCATTTTCTGCAACAAGAATAAGTGTTTTACCAGTATAATCCGAAATATATTGAACCGTATTGAATGTATGTTTCAAGAGAAGTGATATAGGAAAGTATGGGTAATTTGCTTGAGCAAGAGACTTCATAGAATCGTATGGTGTTATTAGTACCAATTTCTCAATATTCTTTTTTACTGCAAGATAGGTTGCAACCCCTGTACCAAGACTTCTCCCGACAAGAGTAGTATTTTCTCTTGTGATCACACCAGAAGCAATAAGGGTATCATAGAGAAAGACTGCATCATGAAAAAGATTCTCTTCTGTTGGTTTTCATTCGCTTTTTCCATATCCTCGATAATTGATTGCAATAAGATTTCCCGAGAAGATAGTATGCTCAAAAATTCCTGCAATATCTTCCGCATTTCCTCAAAAATAAAGAATAGTCATGCCACTTCCGGTTATTTTCTGATATCATGATAACCGAATTCCATCCGTTTCTACTTCAAAGGATTTCACTCATGAGAGTGAAAGAACTTCATGACGCTGAGTTCCAATGAATATAAGACTTTCTTGAGAGATAAAAAGAATAATACAGATGAAAATATAGAGTCCGGAAAGTATTCCAAGGAGAGTAAGAAAGTATTTCATATATTATGATAATCAAAATATCCGACCAAACCATCGAATCAATACATCAATTATTCAATATCCTGTTGAGGATTGAACGGTATTATTTTTATAGACAGTATCTATACCTCCTGTGTGTCCTATATCCTGTTGAAAATGCTTTTCAAATGCTTTACAACTCGGATATTTATCTTCAAGTTTTTTCAACCAGACAGACTCATCTCATTCTATAAAAACATCGAGAAGGGATTTTGCCTGATATCCGCAACCGCTTCCTTTCTTCTTATTCCAACCCATAACCGTTCCATATCGTTTTCAGAGGATAAGGGAATCATCTTTACAGGTTATAGTAGTAATATGAAAGATACTATAGCGATCAGGATATGAGCCATCTTGTGCGTCAGAAAGAGCAATAATCATACTTCCTGAAGAAATATTTGGATATTTTGTGTCAGAGTAATTCATCCACCTCCAAGTAGTTGGATGAACATAGGATTCATTCCGAAATGGAAAATCATATTTCTTAAAATCCAACCAAACTCAGGATTGCGTTGTTGTAACAGAATCAATCCTTCCAATCATTACTTCCCATGGCGATGGTGGCATACAAGCAAATGAGAGAATTGGAAAAAGAAAAAAGAAAAGTCACAAGAGGGTACGAATCATATTTAAAAATAGAGATGTTCTATAAGAATCTTCAATCCAATAATTACCAATATTCCTCATCCAATAATTTCAGCATGTCCTCAGATATGCTTTCAGAATTTTTTTCCAAATTCAATCCCAATGAATGATGCTATAAAAGTAATAATTCCAATAATAATTGCTGGAAGTAATATTGAAGATTCCGTTGCTGTTAAAGATATACCAACAGCAAGTGCATCTATGCTTGTCGCTATTCAAAGAAACAAAAGAGATCGTAATCAAAAAATATTTGTTACCTTATCTGATTCATTCGATTCTTTCGATCATTCATATATCATATTTCCACCAATATATGCAAGTAATATAAAGGCAATCCAATGATCATATCCAGAAATAACTCATAAAAATAATGTCGCAAAATAGAAGCCAATTACAGGCATAATTGCCTGAAAAAAACCAAAACAAGCAGACATTGAGAAGGATTGATGGAATTTTACTTTCTTTTCCTGAAGTCATGTGGTAATAGATACGGCAAATGCATCCGCTGACAAAGAGAAGGCTAATAGAAGTATCTGAAAAATATTCATACAAATGAAAAGAGATATCCCTCAGTATAAGAAATATCTCTTTTTTAGAAAACAAATTATTGAACTTGCACCAATTGTGGCTGTAACATACGACGGTGATACTCTTTGAGAACATTTCCACAAAGCTCTGCAGAAAGCAAGAGCACATCGCAAAACTCAACTTTCTCACGTATATTCATCTGTTTGGAAGATTCATAGTAGTAATGCTTCGCAAGCGAAATTGGATGGATTACATCTCTACGTTCTCATGTAACATGAAAGAGAAAGTGCTGATCAGCTGCTTCCATAAAACTTCTTTTTTCTGCATAATTTACATTCGGATCAAAGGCATTTTCATCCACTATATACGATGAAAGGAGAAGGGAAAAATACTCTGCCGCGGTATAGAGTGAAAGGGGAATAGTATTTCCTTCATTTTTTCTCATAAATGCCTGAAAAATCTCATTCATCATTTCCAGTTGATAATCATCCATGGTCATGTCAGCTACTTCTTTTTCGAGCAGTGCTGTCAACCGAGCCTGAAAAGTATCAAGGAGTTTTTTGAACTGAATAGTTTGTGCTATTTGTGCATGTTCATCTGATGAACGAAGTGAGAGAATTTGAGACATAATTATACTACGAAAGAAGGGGTAATGTGGAGGCTATTTACTTTTACATGGAGAAGATGGGGATTCTCCTCGTCTGGTCGGATACCAGCATTTTCAAGAGCAAACACCTTTTCAGTTCATGCTTCATCCAGTACCATACTCAGACGAGAGCCATCAAGATCACATAAAGAAATAATACCAAGAACTCGAGACTGAATAAGAAACATCGGAAATGTTGCCATAACTCACCATCCATGAAACCATTGAGTTTCTTGACTATTATAGAGTTTAAAGGTGAGAACTTTTCTCTCTTCGATACTATAGAGTGCTGATGTATTGCTCGTTTTTGAACGAAGTACAAGAAATTGTTTCATACTACCATCAAGCTCTGGGATTCCTATACTATCAGTAATTTTCGCATTATAGATTTCCTCGATGGTATTTGGCTGCCTTTTCTCATTTGTTCCCTCTTGTGATGATTCCATTATTGCATATTATAAAGTATGTAGTATAATAATATATTTTATAGGAAATCAAGTGAAAAAATAAAAAGACCCCCATACGGGGGTCTTTCACTGTATATATCATGTTATCTTCCGCGTCCTGCAGCGCGTCCTGGGCGTTGTTTATTTGGAGGATTGAAGTTGGCTCATTTACCAAACTTACTCCCATTCTGAAAATTGGCGGCGCCAAACTTGGTTACCTTTTGTGCTACAGGAGGAATCTTATGAGCCTCTTCTTCAGATTGTTCTGGAGTTTCTAAATCTTCTTCGTTCTGTTCTGTTGATGTCATAAAAATATTTTAAGGTAAAGTTGATTATATAGAGGGGGAGTACTTTTGCAAGTGGAGTTTAATGGTTTTTTTGTGGATTATCCCTTTTTGTTAGCACGTTCGATACGACTCTTTGCCTTATGTCATCGAGCTCATCATTTTCCGTATTTACTTCTTCACTGTCGTGAGAGCTTTTTAAAACTCGGATTAAAGGTATTTTTCTTTTCCTCAGATTGAAGATGTGGTGGAAGGTTTACCATATATATTATGTATTAATAAGGTTTATAATTAAGCGTATCATCATGTCTTTTTCCTTTGGATCCGATTGGGCAATCAGAAGAGCAAGAGTGGTCAATCCAGTATCATTGATCTTTACTTCGCCATTTTTCTTGAGACGGTGTTTATTTTTCTCAAGAAACCAGATGAAGAGGAAGGCTCCGATACGTTTGTTTCCATCAGTAAATGGATGATCCTTTATAATAAAATAAAGGAGATGTGCTGCCTGTTCTTCGATTGTGGAATACAGATATCTTCCATCAAATGTCGCAATAATCGAAGAGAGGATTCCTATAAAACTTTCATCCTTTTCATTTCAAAAAATTTCATTTGCTTCATTCTGTTTCTTCAGTGTATTCTTGAGTTCAGTTATTGCAACTTTTGCTTCACTATATTCGATAATATAGGTAATATCCTCACTTCCATATTCGGAAAGTCGTCCTGAATCATACTGATTCAAAAGGAGAAAACTCTCCGTATAACTTGCTATGATATCAAGAAGTCATCTCGCTTCATTGGTATCAATCTTTTTTCCAGTATCAGTTAGGAGTTTAATAGTACGACCAAGTTCATCGAGACGAGATTGATTGATGGAATATCATTGAACCAAGTATTCTTTCAAGCGAGTGGTTGCCCACTGGCGGAACTTGATTGCTTTTACTGAGTTTGTTCGATATCAGACAGCCAAGATAATATCAAGATTGTAAAATTTTACGGGTTTATCAGAATTTGCAAAGTGCATTTTTTGCACATTGCTATTTTCTTCTACTTCATTATCTTATAAAATCTTTTTTGCACATTGCTTTCCTCATCGATTTCTCCAGACTTGCATATATTATTAATATGTCGTGTAGCCACTGTACGATCAATATCAAATAACTCAGCAATCTGCTCTTGCCGAGCCCAGACAGTATCTGATTTTTGATCTATCTGAATTTGGATTTCTCCATTTGATCCCTGATAAATAACAACACTATTCTTATTTTCCATAGTTTAGAAGATGTAATACATACATTGTACAAATTGTATAATATTGCAAGTAAAATATCTAAATATCACGTAGTCTATACAGCCATAATTATTTCGCCAATACTATCCTTTTTTCGAGTATTTTTGCTTTTACTGTTTCGAGTTGTAGCTTCTTGCTTGTAAGTATTGGTTTAATAATATTGATGAGATAGTTTCTCTGTTCTTCAGTCAGATGAGATTGATTTACCTCAGTTTCCAGGGAATTGATCCTGTTCATAAAGATATCAAACACACTCGCGTAGATAGTAATAATCTCATTAATCATAGAGATGAGAAAATATTGGAATTTTTCCTTTCATTCAAGGAGGTGTGCATTGTTCTCAATGAGAATATGGAGTGAACCAATTTGTTCGATAGCAGATCAGAAATTCTCGGATAGAGTAGGGGATATGTTTCATTCGAGCATCAGATTGGTATCAATTTCGAGAGAGTTGATTGATTCTATAAGCTTGTTCCCTGATCGATAGATATCCATATAGAGATCTCGTTCCTGATCTTCTCGTGAAAAATATCGAGGAAGCTTGTCAAAAAAGTAAAAATATATCGAATAATACACGGCAAATCCGAGAAATATAAGCCTCTCAAAAACCCCAAATAAGATACATCAGATAATAATATCAAATATAATGAGATCCAAAAATGGAATACCAGCAAAAAGATGAAGATGTCCGAATATAAATGGCTGACTAAAAAGATAGAAAAAAATCTTTCACCAAATACTATTTCCATCCATAGTTCATCCTCATTTCTTTTTCCAGATCATTTTTTTGTGATTAAACGGAGCAAGTTCTAGGAATTCCTTATGTACGATATCTGCACTAGCCTTATCGATATTAAAAAAAATCCGTGACTTCTTGTAGAGCTCTACCTTGTCTCTGATAATCTGAAATATGGGAAATATAGAAAATGATACCAATCCGATAAATACCGGTAAAAAAAGCCAAGTTAATCACAAAAAAGTGAGTAACATTCCCAAAAATAATCCTCCGAATATATAGGTATGTGGTATTGAGAGGATTGATTTGGTCTGTTCGAATGTATTGCGACTATTGAGGAATCCGAACTTGAGAGCATCATATACGCTCTTGGAATGGAGGAGAAAGAGTGAGAATCCGAAGACTTGTTTCTGTCTTGCAATGATATCATCATCTATATTCTCATCAGTTCAAAAGAGTTCACGAAAATCATGAATATGAGTTGTTAATCCTGATTGTTGTTCTCGTGTAAATGTTTGCATAGAAATAAGTGTATGAGAAATACATTATTTTTGAAAAAATAAAATTGATTGAATGGGACTATTGATTGTATAATAAAAAACGGCAGTTATTGCTTTTTTTATTATTGGGTTCTGTATTTTTTTCTAAAATGTTTGATAAATTAAGTAGATTGGAGGTCAAAAACTATTCTGAAAATCCAGAAATTATTCTTTTTTCTTGATATTTAAAGTACTCCGGAAAATCACCATCAAAAATGTTTTTTGGCAAAAATAGGATTTTATAACCCACTCCCCAACTCCAAATACTCCACTTTTTCTAGCTTTCCGCCGAGCATCCCCCCAAGATCCCCATACATCCCCCCAGTATTCTTGATGACTTGTTCGAGAAGTTGCTCTCGTTTTTTCCATCTTGATTCGAATGCTCGACGCTCCTCAGCCACTTGATCCTGCATCTGACGGAATGCATCGATGATGTTCTCGACCTTATCCTTGAACTTCGCACTTGTGAGATAGTTATAGACCACTTCCATCTTTTCATCCTTGGAGACGAGAGATGTACGGAGGTGTGCCATCGCTTCGATCTGTCCACGAAGCATCGTAGCTATGGGGAGGACATATGCCCACTCGACAAGCCAAACCCCCTTGTAGAGACCGAATTTTTCAACATCTTTCGGGAGAACAGCGGTCACGAGAATCGAGATATCCGCATTTACACGGAGACGATCTTCCTTGAGTTTCTCTACCCAGCCATCACTCCATGCCTTTGTATTCTTGGATTCCCAGGCAATAATCCCAACCGATTGTCCGAATTCATTGCGAACTTCCTGAATAATATCTGCTCACTTAATTCCTTTTTCTACATCGGTAATATTATCGATAGGGAAGTTGTGACCGAGAAGTTCCTTGAGTGCATCTTCTTGGATTTCTCACTGGATTTGCATCGAACCTTGTTCCCCCTTACGTTTAGCATCTTCGATAGCTCGTTGCATCTGTGCAATCTGTTCATCTTTGGCTCGAAGTTTTTTCTCCGTTTCAAGATCTTGTTTTTCGAGTTCGAGCTTGAGCTTGTCTTGTGTCTGCTTCGCAAATTCTTCTTCGAGTTTTTTGCGTTCTTCAATACGAGCACGATCCTTTTCGAGTTCAAGATTTTTCTTGAGCATCTCGAATTCATTCTGTTGACGGAGGAATTGTTCTTCTTTTTTTCTTGCTTCATCATCACGTTTTCGGAGCGACTCAAGTTCGATCGATTGCTTGCGAGCAGTCTCTTCAGATTCGAGTTTTGCCTTTGCGATTTGCTCTTGAGCCCAAGAAAGTGCTCGTTTATCTGAATCTGCTTTAATCTCAGCTTGGAGCTTTTTTTCAAGCTCTATTTTCATCGCTTCAAGCTCGTGTTTCTGGGCATCATCGAGAGAAAAATCACGATGACAGTGTGGACAAGTGATAAGATTCTGATTTGTTGTCATAAAAATAGGGAAGTTATGGTTTTATAGTTTCTGGGGTACTTTCAAGAATACGTATCATCTTATGTATAACATCATTTATTACATCAATATCTTTTCGAGTTGCAAATGCTTGCCAATTTCTTGATTCCATATATTCAAAGAAGGAATCAATCTCGGAATTTTCAGGAATGACTCATTTCCGTATCAGTATCATAATACGGAGGGAAACAGTGTTAAAAAAATTCGTTCGACATTTATAGAGACTGTAATTGGCACATCCTGGTAACAATCGCCCCTCAGGAAGGTCATCAAGGTAGATATCTCGAAATTTCCTGAAATCATCAAGGTATGCAAGACGCTTTGTATCTTGTTCTTTCGTTAGCATTCTTAACTCGGTTGAGAATAGAAAATATTTCTGATTATAATCAAAATATCCCTATAGTCTAAGGATATTTCTTTTTTTATTCTGGAAAGGCCTTACTGATTTCTTCATGAATAATCTTTGCTGTTTGTCCAAGTACTTTTGAAAGTTCAGAAAAATTATTTCAACGTGTCATAATACAGAGAAGATAAGGATATTGTTTATAATATACAATACCACAATCATGGAGTTGCTTTACCTCTTTTTTTGTTTTTTCATCAATATAACCACGCTCTCAGAATTTATGTGCTATGCTAACTTTTTCTGGAATTCATTGACGAATACCTTCCTTAAATTCACTTCGTGCAAGTACTGAGAGTGCATATTCTGATGAATCCCGCGATAAATATGCAGCATTATACAAGATACGAAAGAGCGATGCATATTGCTGGATAGTTAAAAAGTCTCCAACATTCAAGTTTTCTGGTAAATGAATTCAAAGTTCGGTCAAAACTGTTTTGTTGATATCTTCAGGCAAGGAAAAAAGAAGAGATTGCAAAGCAAGATTATCTGATTTTATAATCATCGACTCAAGTAAATCTTTAGGTTTATAACTTTTTCATACCTGAACAGTATTTGATGCTGGATACATTGGTTCATAAGGGAGAATCAGTTCCGATGGAATAATATCCTGCTCTATGATTGCTGGATTTTTTTCCATCCACTTCATATATGTTATAAAAATAGGAAGCTTCATAAGACTTGCTGGACTGAATGCCAAATTCTCATTAATTCCAAACCAAGGACCATTATTTAAACTTCGGACATACAATGCAAGAGATACATCTGGATATTGGCTTTGTATTTCATTGCGTATTCGTACCTTGGACACTCATTCAAAAGGGACATACTTCGTATGATTGGAAATACTTGTAAGCTCACATTCCAATAATGGGCTTATATATTTATATACTGAAGATGTATCACGAACCATATAATCTTCTCATCACTTTATATCATCTTGATGTGTTTGTGAAAGAAAAAATCAATAGTTCCCCAAAAAATATCCTATAACAAATATTCATCATCAAAATAAATATCTAACATTAAAACGATTCATAAAAAAATGAGGTAATCTTGAGAACTGGAATTTTTTCCATATACTTAAAATTATAATAACTTCCCAAGAAATACAAGAAAAAACATGTTTTTATCTCATGAATCCAAACATAATGAATCGGATCATTATGGAGGAGCCGAAGAAGAACATCGCGAACCTACGAAGATAAATGACATCTTCCCAAAAAATACATTCGAACGAAGAGTTGATATTTCGTCGTATTTTCCAATTTCAAAATTTTCTATTGAGAATCAGGAAAACCGATTTGCAAACGAAGATATAGGAAGTAATCGATTTGAGTATATCATTCTGAAAAAGCCATTAATTCTCTCTGTCAGTAAACTCAAGAAAATTGAGCTCCTTGATATTGCTGAATCCAGTCGTTATATTCCTTCTCTCTGGAAAATGTTTTTCAGAGGAGAACGTATACGATGAAAAACGATTGATCTTACTCCACCTATTTCAGTACCATATGGTACGATAGACCTCCGTCCGATGCAACGAATTCGGAAAGAAAAAACCCACCCAGATATCTACTCTCAGAAACTTCCTCTTTTTTATAAACTCAGGAGGACATACTACTACGTAAGTCAAAATACCTATCGACTCGGAGTTGCTATTGCCATGTTTTTGGTATGTCTGGCATTTTTCTCGCTTCCTTTAAAATGGTTTCTTGAAAGCTCAGTTGTGAATGCATACATGAGTATGAAATCCTTTCATTTTTCCTCTCCGAAACTCCTTGCAAAAGAAGCAATCGAAATCCGTGGTACTTTTGAAAAGGCACGACTGTATTTTTTCCCATTCAATGTTCTCTTTAATAATCCACTCATACGTAACGAAAAAGTCCTCATGGCCAATGCTATGATAGCTTGATGACTCAAGATGAGTCATGCTATCGATATGTTTGCTCGATCACTTCCAACTGACCAAAAAGATGATTTTGCATTTCAAGTACCTGGTACTATTTTTCCATTTGAAAAAGTAGGAATTGAGAAACCCACTGAATGGATGAAAGCAAACAAACAATATCTTCAAAGTATAGTTGAAGATATTGATATAGCACTTTTAGAATACAGTGCGATTGATTCTCTTGGTATCAAGAAATACGATGAGAAATTCCGACAAGTAAAGGCACTTCTTGCATATGGAGCAAAATATGGCCATTTTTTCATGGATCACTTTGATGAAATACTTATCATGCTCTGAGATCGAGAACCACAACGATATATTGTTCTCAATCAAAATCGTGATGAGATTCGAGCGAATGGAGGTTTTCCATGAACTGTTATAACGGTTAACGTTTACAAATGAAATATTGTAGAATATAGAAAAGATGATGTGTACTACTATGATTGGCATTTATTCCCAAACAAAGAAACACCCCCTCCAGGACTTGATAAAATCGCAGATAACTTCTGAGTTCGAGATGTAAACTACTATCCAGAATTCAGAAAAACGGTTGAAAAGGCAAACTACTTCATGGAAAAAGCAGGAGCATCCAGTATTACTACAATGATAGCAATCAATCAGGGTATCATTATGGATCTCCTTAAAAAGTACTGACCAGTTCGTTTGGATGAGATAGGACAAGACATCACATGAGAAGATTTTTCATTCCTCATGTCCGTTCTCGTAGAAGCAAAATTTGGAAAAATAGAACATCCAAAGGAGATTCTCTTCTCTTTTATTGATAACTTTATACAAAAACTGCTTGAAAAACAAGACTTTGCCTGATATGCTGAGATTCTCGAACGAAACTTTATGAGCTGAGAAATTCTTATTGCCTCAAGAAATGAACAGGTACAAAGTTTTATAGAAAGTTTTCACTTCTATGAACAATGGAAGGGGAATGGATGAAACTGGATTTACCCAGTATTTACCTCAATAAGTGGAAACAAATCTGATAGATATGTCAATCGAACTTTTTCACTTTCCACGACACCAAGTGTTGCATGTACGGTAGAAAATACGATCCGAATAAATTCAACTCACACGTTTGATATACGGGAAGAAAAAAGGGTACGCGGTATCCTCAAGGATCTCGATATTACTGATAAAAAACAAGTTGACGAGCTTGTTCGGATTCAATGAATGGGTGAAAATAGACAGTATATTCGACTTTTAATTCCGCCAAGTTCACTTCTCACTACAACCTGAGCTGATATCTCTGTGGATTCGAAAAATTTTGCATATACCACTCTCTCATTCTATCTTGATACTCCTGTAGGGAAAAGTGTAGAAAAGAGTATTTCATATCTTACAAAAATAGAAAATTGTAATGATAAGGATTTGACCCTTCAGTTTTTTCGACAACCATGACTGACCAATATAACCGTTCTTCATACAAATAATAACTCCTCCGATAAACCATAATTTCTTTCATATGTTTTCATTTTCTTTTATCAATCAGGTAGATTCATTTGCTCCGGATATGCTTCGTGTGAATATGATTTTTGAGTTGATTCAAGAGTCAACAAAAATTCCTATGAAAGGAATTATTAATATTGCTTTTTTAAGTGATAAAGAAATATGTGATTTGAATCGTGAATTCCGAGAAAAAGATAAAACAACGGATGTACTCTCGTTTCATTACTTTGATGAGTTTGATTCCCTAGAAGATGATACAGTTGCCGGAGAAATTGTTCTTTCCGAATCAAAGATACAAAGCCAATCAAAAGAGTACAAGCATTCACTCCAGGAAGAATGTGAAATTCTCATTATCCATTCACTTCTCCACATCCTTGGTTTTGACCATGAAGAAGATGATGACTTTGAAGACATGTGGGAATATGAGTCTTTTATTCGTGAAAAAATGGGACTTTCAATAGAACGATAAGAGAAACTCTGAAAAATATTTTGACTTTTATAAGAAGTTTCATACTATGCTCCCACACTCCTGGCGGGGTAGCTCAGTGGTAGAGCAGCGGCCTGAAAAGCCGTGTGTCGGCAGTTCAATTCTGCCCCTCGCCACCATTTGAAACAAAAAAATCACTCTCAGCAATGAGAGTGATTTTTGTAAAGACCATAGATTCAGGGAATAGTCAATTCATTTTTATAAAAAACCCTTATAAATCAGAGAAAACTCAGTATAAAAGCATTGTATTATTTGATGATTCCTATTTTCATGTCGATTTTTTTTCTTTCCACAGCCTCTTTTATACTCTTGCTTATGGTAGCAGCGGGAGTAAGTTACCTAGCAAAATATTGGAAAATCCCATCCACTGCTGCACTTGTAGCTGCAGGAATGCTTATTGCCTTTGCAGCAAAAAATGGAATCATTCCATTTATAGATGATTTTGAGCTCACTCCCGATATTCTCTTCTATGTATTTTTACCGATTCTCCTATTTGAGTCTGCATATACTATACGATATAAAGAATTACTCAGAAATATTCGATCTATCAGCGCATTAGCCGTCGTATCACTTATTATATCGGCCTTTTTTATTGCTTTTATACTCCAATATATACTTTGATGGCTTGGTTTTGATATTCCTTTTATTGTTACTCTCTTATTTGGTACCTTAATTTCCTCTACAGATACAGCAGCTGCACTCAGTATTTTTAAAGAACTCTGAGTCCCCAGACGTTTAAATCTCATCTTTGAATGAGAAAGCCTCTTCAATGATGGAACGGCCATAGCTCTTTTTCTTGTTGTCCTTTCCGTTATAGAATCACGAGCAACTGGATGAGTTCCAACCATTCATATTAATTTGTATGAGCATATAATCAATTCGTTTACATATACCGTGAATGCAGAATGGTTTCCAATTATAAAGGGGCTTCTTTCTCTGTTGAGTATGATTATTTTTGGAATTATCATTTGAGCAAGTATTTGAATTATTTTCTCCAAAGTTATCCAAAAAATTAGAAATGATAGCTATCTTGAGATCACACTTTCCCTTGCCCTTGCGCATGCAACTTTCCTTATTGCTGAACTCATAAATCATACCATACTTCCAGTCTCTTGAATTATAGCAACCGTTGCAGCAGCAATGGTACTGTGAAATTATGGACGATACAAAATTAGTCCAAAAGTAGAAGAAGTTATGGAACGGTATTGGGGATTTTTCGCTTTTGTTACCAATAGTCTTGTATTTATTCTCGTGGGAATGATGCTTATCAATCTCAATGTGAATTGGAAGCCTCTCATACTTCCAATTCTGATCACCATTCCAATTGTTATTCTTGCACGCGCTGTTTCTGTTTACTCAGTATTCTGATTTCTCAATTTTCTTAAAAAAGAAGAACAAGTTCCACGCTCATGGCAACATGTTCTTTCTTGGTGAGCCCTCAGATGAGGACTCGCTGTTATGATGGTTCTCTTGATACCACCTGACATTATCCTTCCAGAATGGCACCTTCGATGAGTTCCTATTCGAGACTTTTTACTGTCGCTAACACTAGGTACGGTTGTTTTTAGTATTTTCGTAAAGACCATCACGATAGCTCCGTTGGTTCGCCATTTTAAGATTGATAAACTCCATGATATTGAGGAGTTTGAATATATTGAATGAAGAATTCTTATGGCTTCAGAAGCACTCACAAAAATACAAAAGATTCGTGAAGGTGGCTATATTGATGCAGACGAAGCGAATTCACTCACAGCGAAATACCAAAAGACACTGAAAAAGGCAAGAGAAGATGCTGAGGAACTCATGAAAAAACATGGTGAAAATTTTTGAACACTCGTACGGCGGGTTGCAACCCTTCATGCACTTTGAATTGAAAAATATTGGCTCCGAAATATGTATAAATCCAATGAGATTCCAGAAATTGTTTTTAAGAAAATTATGAAACGAGTCGTCCTTCAAATTCGACGTGTTGAACGCTGAGAAAGTCAGATATTAACGGTAAAAACAGGCGAAGTAAAGGCTGATATTTTTGAGCGCATAACTGAGTATATTATTGACCGATTGGAACCGAAAATAGATCCTATCAAAAAACAATACCTAGAAATCCGTACAATCCATATTATTATCGAAAAATCACTTGCAGGATTAACGGATCTTGGAAAAATTGATTTTATCGGTCAAAGAGAAGAATTCAATGAAGTAATAGCACTGTATGAAGGGTTTCGAACCCAAGCAGAAAAAGAACGTCGTCTCTTATTTCGTACTCATAAAGACTTCCTAAGAAAATTGAGCGCCTCTCTTACTGAAAAATCCCTTTTATCTACGGAAGAATCGATCCTAGAAGATCTCGCAGCAAAAGAGATTATTTCTCCAAAACTCGTTCTCAGATTTGAAAACAATATCTGAGTCCGTATGGAGTGAAGAAGATAGGATGGGAATATTTGTAGTTCACATCCCGTGTATTCAATAACCTAGATTCTTTATTAAACATATTTATAATATACTTGACAATTGGAAATTTAACATACTATATATGTTACTATAAATTATAACACTATGTCTAAATCAATAAATACATCGGTAGTAGCACTTGCAATTTCTACTGGAATTTTAGTAGGTTGCGAAAATAATACTAAAGAACATACATGAGTAGAGAAATTAGGGGAACAAGTATGTAATCATTATTTAAATATTTTATCAAATGATCCTAAGAACCCAAATTCTCAAATATTTCATGCAAGATGATTACTTCATCCAATCGTCTTTGATTGTAGTACCACTATTCAATCTGAAGCAAAAACAACAGCAAAAATTAAATATGATCGTTCCGTAAGTCTTGCCAATCCAACAGCATGAAAAGTACTCTCAAGTACTGTTGAGCAATGAAAGAAACAAGTTACCGATTTTGCAAAAACAATAAATAAAGCTCCTCAGATTTGAGCAAATGTTAAACCCTACTTTATTTCAAAAACGACACCAGTAATTACTATTATCAAGTGATCAGTTATTTGAAATGCATCAGCAGAGGGGAGAATAGAATGATGAGATAAGTCTTTAATTGAAAATAATGCAGTTTGAAATACGCAAATAGCAATGGAACGAGCAAATGCTATAAAAAATGGAATAATCTGAGCTCTTGAGCAAACATGAGCAAAAGTAAATGGCCAGGAGAGAATTATTCTATCAAGTAAAATTAATCCTCTCACTTCAAATGAACTTGGCGAACTTTATGCTGAATGACTCAAGATGAATGGAAATTGAAAAAATATTGTTATGGATCGTATTGCAAAATACAATACCGAGTGAGTAAGTACTCCTTCGTTGGAGCAAATTATTTGAGAAAAAAGATTTGCTGAAGCGAGTATACAGTATACGGCAAGTGGTATTGATCGAGTAATCGATGTATCGAATTGGAACTTTGTCTACTGGCTATGAATTCTTAGTGCACTTTGATTAGCAGGACGGAATCTAACAAAAAGAGTTACAAAAAAACATTCTTCAAATACCCTATCATCCAATTAAGTGATGAAAACAAGACAAAGAAATAGAAGCAAATATGAATTATCTTCTATACATCTTTGCTATCAATCATTTTTCAGTATCAAGAAAAACATCATTGCTGTCTATATGAAACATATGATATACGAGCGAGCGAATTTCATTTGTCATATCATTATCACTCACAACAACATATCAACCCGGCTTAAGAACGCGAATGATTTCATGTAAAAATGCAATTGGGTTTACAGTTTTTTTTGAAAGAACATAGTTTACAAAAATAGCATCTGCAGATTTTTCTGGAATTCACTCAAGATTTTCTCCGTAAGAAGGATTTCGAATAATATGTTCATGCGTTCATATTGGGTCATATTCTTTCCACCACAGTAATTCTTGTAAAACTTGTTTAGATTCAGCCGTATTTTTCTCACGAATAGCTCGAAGTTCAGATGAAACAGTAGCATCATCTGGAAAATTCCTATGATTTGATAAGCGTTCAAGTCTCCCTACATCTTCCTGATAGAGAAATTCATAATCAGCCTCTCGAAATACTGGATCAACGACAGTAAGCTTCGAAACGGAATGCTCCAAAACAGAAGCAAGTCAGCCAAATCATCAACCAATATCAAGTATATTTTTTCACTGAAAATCAGGATAGATACCATTTCTATTCTTATAACCAAGATTTTTCAAGAGTGTTCGTACAGAATTTCCAGGAGCTACTCGTATTTTTTCACGAATCAATCATTGCCTCTCATCAATAGCTGAGTCAATTTTTCTATTGGATGCTTGTTGAAGAGCAAAGACGAGTCATTCTGGAATATTGGATGGTAGTCAGAGTTCTTCACGAGAAAGAAGAGTCATAATTGAATTTTATATGAACAGTATAGCAAATAAAATCACAATACACAAGAGAATACTTGTATTTTCATCCATCATATGGTAGAGTATTACTATATATTACATTGATTTTATGAAACATAGTATTTATGTGCTTGGAGTAATTATACTCATGGAACTTCTTTGATTTCTCCTCTATTTTAGTATAAATATACTCCTTGTACGGTATCATCTTGTAGATGTACTAGAATTTACGAATATATCACTATCACGAAATGCTATGTACACTAACTGAATATTCTGGAGTATTATTTGATATTTTCTGGGGCAATATTGGTGGAAAATGATATATATCGATAAACGATGGCCTTTCAAGAAAGATAAGAAAAACCAATAAGAAATTATTGGTTTTATTTTTATTTTAAGAGACTTATTATACAATAGAGGCATGCAAATATACACTCTCATACGTACCAATAGAAGAACGCTCAGTCTACAAATATCAAAAGAATGATTCCTCATTGCACGAGCACCACTCAAGCTTTCTCAAGAAAAGATAGAGCAATTTATTGAACTCAAATCTCAATGGATACAGAAAATGCAGGAGAAGGTTCTGAGTCAAAATAAATACGAAGATGAACCGAATGTTATGCATTATTTTGGAAAGAAATATACCATCAATTTCTCAAGTACATGCGAGAAAATGGGAATTCAAGAATCGACATGAACTTTCACCCTTCCATATAAATATAAGGAATTTCAAGATGAGAAAATAACATACTGGTATAAAATGCGCGCTAAAGAGTATCTTTCCCAAGAAACATATCGACTTGCAACCCTCTATAATTTCCGATATAAGAATATAAAGGTTACATCCGCAAAAACACGATGGGGATCTTGCAGTGCCTTGAATGCCATTAATTATTCATATCGCCTTATAAAACAGTCAAAAGAAGCCATTGAGTATGTTATTATTCATGAACTGGTACATACAAAAATAAAAAATCACTGAGTACATTTTTGGAAAATGGTCGAATCTATTCTTCCAGATTATAAAAAAAGAGAATGAATCTTAAAATCTTCAGGTTCTCCTTCTTGAAATTTTTAATATATATTGACATTAATATATTTATAATTTATAATATATATTATATAACATTGTAAAAAAATGGATAGCTGCAAAAATATACTCTATACTTTCTCAGATATACCAGAAACGCTAGAATGTAGAGAAATGAAACCTTCGAAACAGGCAGATAGAATGTTACAGGCACTCAAGAAAGAATTTCTCCCTCATTATGAACGCGAGTTTAATGGGTATCTCCGTTCTTATTTCGAAACAGAAAATGAAAGTGACAAAGAACAAATACTCGCAAATATCAACTCAATTTATAGAAATTATCCCGACCATATTCATTTTATCGAGATGATTGGATATTTTGCATGGAAGCGTTTTCGATTTGAACATGATTCAAGCTTACTCATATCAACTACACATAAAGTTCGAGAACTTACCCAAAGAAAAGTTCCACGATGATGAGAATTTGTAGGGCTTCAAGATGATTTCTATGGATATCTCCGTATGGAGCTTGAGAAAGATCATTCACCTATTGATTCTATACTCCCAAATATACTTATTATTTTATGAAATGATTTTAAGACTTGGCTAACACAGACAATTCGTATAGAGAAAAATTTGAATACAGAAAAAAAACAAGCGATACTTTCCAGATATAATCTCTATAGAAACAAGAGTTAACAATCAATTTCCCACTGTTTTATTTTTCATAGTATGATATCATCCACACACTGAATGATATCATTTTTTTGGGTTTTTGGAAGATGAGGAGGAAGAGTTCCAGTTTTTGTATGTCGGAAAAAATTAGTATCTACAATATTTGGATGAAGCAAAAAAATACTTTTTTCTTTCCATTCTTTTCGAATCGATCCAATAAATCATCGTAATCACCATTTTGTTGCCTGATATGCAGCTCATCATGAATATAAATGTTTTCCTGCTTGTGAACCAATGGCTATAACCATTGCATTCTTTGTAAGATTTCCATGAGTAGAGAGGAGTGACAATAATGTTATATGTGCAAGAAGGTTGACTGAAATCATAGTTCTATTCTCTTGAATGGAGACTTCTTCTAATCCTCAAAAATATCAAACTCACGCATTTAAAATAACTAAATCATACACACGATTCATAGGAAATACTGATTGAATAGAATCTGTATCTGACAAATCAGCGGTCAATAATTCCCATCAGGCATTTCGAGATATTCGATCTATTCAAACTACACAATGCTCGCTATTATCAGAAAAATGAAGAGCAAGTGCTTCACCAATACCAGAAGATGTTCCTGTGATAAGAATATTCATATTTTACTTTTCACAAAAAATTCCAAGAGAATGATCTTTTACAACTGCATCGCCAGGAAATACCTTCCCATTCATGGTAACATAAACTCATGCAGGAAGAATCTGCACTGCAGTAAAGGCGCTTCAGAGATTAAAAAGCGCATCGGACCCAGGTCTATTGTATGGAATCATCGATCAGACAAGGACTATTGTTTTATTTCGAATAGTAGAAATCAATCGTTCTGCGGTAAGTTGCATCGTATCGGTTCCATGAGTAATAATAATTTTATCTTCTGATACTTGGTGACAAGTAGATTCAATAATACATCTATCTAAGTCATTGAGTAAAGCTGAATCTTTTAGAAAGAGCACGTTAAGTACGCTTTTTGTAGTAATTCTTGATTGCAGAAGCATCGTAGGTATGTGAGTCTCGGAAAACTCATATACCCCATCATCACGTATTCGAGAACAATCAATAGTTCATCCAGTAGCAAGAATTCGTATAGTCATGTACATGCTATTATAGAGAATAAGTAATTTTTGCACCAATCTCTATATTCTCTCAATGAGAAATATTTTTTCTATCTACTATATCATACTCATCTACTTCCGGTGCCTGTATTTCACGACGAACTGTTATAGTATTTTTCTCTATATTCATAACAAATCCAACCTGTAATGATAATTTTGCTTTTTCAGAGTAAGATGCATAGATGGTATTGAGTAACTCTGAGATACGATGAATACGATCTTTTGCAATACTATCATCAATCTTATAATCAAGTTTGGAACTTGCAGCCAAGGATTCATCATGGTATTGAAAAATACCAACTGACTCAAACTGATACTCCTGAATAAAATTATAAAGATCTTCAAAATCTTCATCAGTTTCACCTGGAAAGCCAATAATAAAACTCGTACGAATAAAAGAATTTGGGAATTCTTTTCGTATATAGTCAAGAAATGAGTTAATGTGATTCCTATCATAGTGTCTTCCCATTCGTTTCAATATATGTTCACTTGAGTGCTGGAAAGGAATATCAAAATATGGAAGGAGTTTTTTGAGTTTTTTTAAACGAGTAAGATGATCAAGAGTAAGGATATCTGGATAGAGATAGTAGAGACGTATTTTAAAATCTCCAGAAATGGCATCAATTTTTTCAAGAAGATCAAATAAGCGAGCTTCTCCATATAGATCAGTACCATACCGAGTTGTATCCTGTGAAATAATCTGAATTTCTCGAATACCATTACCTAACATACTTTGAACCTCCTTGAGAATATCCTCTATTTTTCGAGAAGTTTGTTTCCCACGAATCTGTGGAATAATACAAAATGTGCAACTATTATCACAGCCTTCAGCAATTTTTAAATACTCATATCCAAACGGAGCATGAATATAAGCACGCACTTCATCTCATTTCCAAACAAAAGCCTGCTTTCCACGCTGATTTCATCCAATACTTCAGAGATAATCAGAAAGTTTCTTTTCTTTTGCTTGTTTTGCCGCAACTTTTGCACGTACCAGTGCACTCATATCGAGTTTTGATTTTTTTCAAAATAAAAGTTCCTCAATAATAGAATAACTCACAAATGGAACAACCGAATGAAGGTGTTTCAATGAAGCTAAAAAAACATCATCCTTTACACTCACATAACATCCCATAAGAAGCAGTTTCTTTCCAAGTGAATCATAATATCGTAGTGTTTCTTCTGATTCTTCGCGTGCAGAAGAAAGAAATCAGCACGTATTTACAATAACATACTCCACATCCTCATCTTCGGGATTGTCATAATATTCTATCGGTGTTCGATCAGAATATTTCAGAATCTCACCAATTGCAAACTCAAGGTCAACTAAATTTTTTGAACAACCGAGATTAATAGCAGAAAAAGAAAAAGCCATACCAAAAAAGTCTTAAAAGTTTTCGAATTATAGGGAAAAAAATTATATAGGCAAACTAAAAAAGATGGCCTCTATGAACAAAAAAAGTATTCATATAAGAAATTCATTGTTCCAAGGATGTGTTTTTTCTATGAAGAAAACATTATATTTCTATGATTTTTTATTAGAAGAAGAAGGGAAGACCTCTGGTAATTGGTTACACTTATGAGTTCGTCAAGAGATATAAAGCTTGTATTCTTACAAAATACTCTATACTTATTTTTGTAAGAAGCCTCTCTCTTCTCACGTGCATCTATTCGGTATTTTTCTCTACAAATTATACTGCTCTGTTCGTAGGCTGATATTCTCTGTCATCGTACCGATAATACTCCTACCATAGGATACTTGGCATGCCCAATTATCTCACTAATGCACACAGGGATATAAATATGTTTTATAACGGTCAAGAGGGAAACTCTTCGAAAAATATCCTCCGAGCAATCGGAGGATATTTTATTATGTATTGAAATTACTTATCAAGAGGGATGGTATGAATATTATTTCATTGAAGAAAAGATGAGCCTTTTGATGCTATGGGAGTATCCTGGTTTGATGGAGCACTTTCAGGTTGATGGGAATTCTCATTTTCCTCTCAGACGAGAGATGATATCACTGGTAATTCTTGAATTCAAGGTATTACATCCCCTGTATCTGATTGTATTCATAGAGTTGAAACAGAATCATTATTCTCATCTCTTTTTATTTCAGTCATTTTCTCTTCAGAATGAATTTCATACGTATATTTTTCATTATTCTTTGTAGCATTATACTCTACTAAAATTCCTTTTGTATGAAAGATTCAAAAAGTAATTGTATGAAAAAAGAGTACGCATGAATATACAATTGGGAGAGGGGATTGATTATGATCTTTGATAGCAATAAGACCTAAAAATACTGGAAAAAGGAGCAATGTTTGAAAAGGATTTCCAACACCAAAATACCATCCAAAGAAAATATGGAGCAGAGTAATAGTTATACCTTGTCCAATTGAAAAAAACCAAGGTGTATGTTTTCTCTGAAAAAATGTTGGAAGAAACAGAAGATTTATAATAGGTACATATATGAGCCAGACTGGAAGAAAAAGAGCATCAGATTGTATTTTTCATGTTATTTCTTCACGGCGTTTTTTTTCATTTTCCAGATATGTTTGGAATAATAACTTTTTTTCTCGTCAAAAAATAATACGAATAAAATCGGAAATATATACCATAAATGCTCGAAACATATCATCCGCCTCAAGAGAAGATGGAATCTTTTGAATTATTGGAAACTCAAGTACGCTTTCTAAAAGAAAAAGGGAAATACCAATAAATACAACTCAGGCAATGTAGGAAATAAGAATTATCATGGAAAAAATATTTCCAATTCAGAAGAGAAGTTGAGTAAGTAGAAAAAGTATGAGTACAATACTTCAAAGTTTTGCACCTGTTTTTGTATGAATGGAAGGATAATTTGCTGCATTAAAGAGACCAATAAATGGAAGATATGATGAAATGATAAGCCCTTTTTCTCGTTCATCAATAATAGAAGACACTTGACTTGTTGTATCAATCTGTTTCATGGTAATTCATAGATTCATGAACCAACTATTTTTGAGTCATACATCTCACTCAACCTCCTTTCATTGGTACGCTCTATATGAACCAATAGTTATTTGAAATATAAGACTTCAGAAAAGTCCCCACATTACAATATCATGGGTAGAGACATTGAGAAATGGAATAATATTTAAAGACGTAGTATATCCAAATAGTGTTACTGAGGTTAAAAGCAGCGGCTTAATAAAAAACATATAAATTCCAATGATTCATAAATGAACTCACTGGATGATAGTTGCCTTTTTAGCATGATTTCTAACAAAAGAATCCTGAAAATGCTCATTCGATGAAGAAAGAAGCATAATCCATCCGAGAAAGAAATACGAGATCATACCATTAATTTGTGCCTGTTGATTATTCATATCAGAAAACATAATACTATAAGTGTACCAAAAATAGATGGTTTCTCAAAATATTTCGTATTTTCATAGGTTTTTCATATACTTCGAATGAAAATATTGATTCACACTATGTCTACTAAGAAAGTTTATACCAATACAATAGCTCAAATCGGAGGAAAGGTTATTACAGCGATTATATCTATCGGTCTCATCAAGATTCTTACGAATTATCTCGATATTTCTGGTTATGGACTCTATTCAAAAATATATAATTATCTTTCTATTTTTGCTGTCATTGCTGATCTCTGACTCTACACCATAACCGTTCGAGAAATATCGCACCATAAAAATGACAAAAAGATGGTGGATACGATAATCGGAAATGTACTTACCCTTCGAACCATTTTTGGAGGAGGAATTATACTATTATCTTTGATTATAGCACTCGTATTACCTGGTTATAGTTCTCTTTCTGCACTAATTGGAATATTTATCGTATCATGGTTTACACTCTTCGGATTGATTAATAGCTCTATTATGAGTCTATTACAGGCTTACTTACAAACTGAATTTAGTCTCATATCAACCACTATAGGAAAAATAACAACCTTCGGGCTTATTGCCTGAACAGCATATTGGTTTTTACCACATGATACCATGATGCAAAGTGAATCAGGGAAGATACTTGGATTTGCTCTTGTTATGCTGGCTGGATTGATGGGAAACATGATTATGACTCTCCTTACCTATATATATGCAAGTAAGATACATTCTATTCGATTTCGATTCGATAAGGACTATATTCGTCATATTCTTTGGATATCACTCCCATATGGAATAGCACTATTTCTCAATGTTATATTTTTCAAGGTAGATATTATTCTTCTTTCCATTCTTGAGCCAAAAAATATAGCAGATACTTCTATCGCTCTCTACTCACTTCCTATGAAGATTGTAGAGGTAGGCATGATGTATGGAACTCTCTTTTTAAACTCGATGTTACCGCTCTTGACAGAAGCAATAAAGCAGAATTCAAATGAAAAAAACATTCTTGCAGAAAAGGCATATCGGATACTGCTATTATTTGGATTTGGATTAGCCACCTATCTTTTTACGTATGCAGATGAGGTAATTCACTTGATTGCAAATAAAGAATATTTTACAAATCCATTCTGAATATATACGAGTAAAGATGCCCTCCAGGTGGTTGTTTGGATTTTCTTTTTTTACTTTCTTTCATCACTCTTTACCTATATCCTTATAGCAGCAAATGAGCAACGAAAAATGATGTATATAAATTCTGGTATTGCAGGAGTAAATATCTTAGGAAATATACTTTTCATACCCATATATTCTTTTATTGGGTCAGCCTATGTTACGGTTATTACTCAGATACTTCTTCTTGTAATTACTTATTCTATTGCACGAAAATATATCCAAATTCGTATTATAACAGTATTTAGCTCACTCATTGTAAGTTGTTCATTGATTGCATATATATTGGGGACATATACTTCTGATTATTTCTGACAAAGCCCGCTCTCGCGAGCTATTATTGGCATCATTATCTTTATACTCTGTTATGTTCCATGATTCTATGGAATCATTCTATCTCATAAAAAATAATTTTTTAGAGATCACTCATGAGTGATCTTGCAATTTTTGGTAAAATAGTATTATCAAAACCTGCTCGATTGGCAAGAATAATAATTCATATCTGAGGATTATTTTTCCAGATAATAAAAGATGAAAATCCTGGGGTCGCACCAGTCTTGAGATATATAGGGGAATTTGTGTTTGCTCATTCAATAGTAAGTGCATAGCCAACCATCTTTGTATCATCAATTTTTACAAGAGGTTCCATCATGAGTTGTACGGTTTTATTAAATCATTCCTGATTTAATCATATAAGTACTGATAAAAATTTTAATAAATCATTCGCTGTTGAAATAATTCAGCCTGCAGGAGACATATCGCCCATATCTGTATATGGTGTTGATACAAGAATACCATTATTCATGCCATAACCATTCATGGATCAAGAATTTATTTTCATAAGAAAATCAGGAGTACCTACTCCTGTATCTCACATATTTAAGGGAATAGTAATCCTTGATTGTATCATCTCATTGAAAGATGAAAATCCTAATGTATCTTGAAGAGTCATTCCCAAGATGGCAATTCATAGATTGGAATAAGAATAGAATCAAATTTTATTTGGTTGAGGAATACATTTTCCGTTAAGTAAACAATTCATCAAGTCTAAACGACTATAATTCCTTGCTGGTGACCACCAAATATATCAATCCAATCAATTCTCACGATTGGTAGTGAGATTTTCTGGCATACTTTTTAGGCCTGATGTATGCGTAACAAGATTTTTAAAAGTAAGAACTCATGGCAGTATTTCTTTTAAGTTTCATCGAATCAAGGTCTCAGTCGATTCATTCAAACGAAGATTTCAACGAACAACTTCATCAGCAAGAATAAAACTTGTAAAAATCTTTGTAATTGAACCAATACTATATGGCGTATCCCCATCAGGTTGTTGTTTTGTTTCAATATTTTTAGTGCCAAATCCAAAAGTTCCAGTAAAATCCTTGGTAATTATACCGACCACCATTCCTGGCACTTTATCCTTATCATTACCAGATTCATCAATAAAAGGTAAAACTTGACTAGATATTTTTTGTCTGAAAAGTTCAGAAGAATCTAACACAGGAGAAGTTACTCAGTATGGTACATGTGCTCATATAGGAAAATTGTTTTGTTCAATATTATCTACAGTATGGGCTATAGTATTCAAATTAAGAAAGCGACTAAGTAGAGGTTTTTCATTGGGATTCGTGCTTATATCGGATGAATTATATAATATATTTTCGATATCCGCTGGTGTATATATAAGATTCTTTGATTTTAAAATTTGAATAATTCGTGATGCGGCTCCAGCAACCAATGGTCAGGCAAATGACGTTCCAGCAGAAAGTATATAGGGAAGATTATTTGGCGTTCTTCCAGCACTACTTATCACGATTCAAGGAGCTGAAATACCTATATACTTACTACTATAATTAGAATATGGCGCAATTAAGCCATAATCATGAGCACCAACAGAAATTACTCAATCAATTGTAGAAAAACGAGTAGGATAAATCTCCTTAATATCAACATCAAGTGCATAATTACCAGCTGCAAATATTACTAATATTCACTTGTTTATAGCTTGTTTAAGTAATTCTTCAAAACGTTTTTTAAGTTCCATAGAAGCAGAATCTCCCGGTGCTTTTCCAAGTGGCCAACTAATAGAGATAATATCTGGTTTCATATCAATAGCCACTTGAAGTGTCTTTATATATCATTCATCATTATTTCCAGTTTTGTTACCTTGTGATATAAGTATTAATTGAGCACTTGGATTAATCCCTGTCACCCCCTGGCCAACAGTCCCACGACCAGCAATGACTCCACTGATTATCGTACCGTGATTGAGAGCATTGATATTATCACTCTTAACTTGTACATTGGCTGGAGGTAAAACATTCGAACACTCGGTTTTTTTAGAATCATACGGATAACAATTCGGATCATTCAAGGAATATGTCTTATATACAGAAGCCTTTATATCAGGATGATTCGTATTAAAATACCCATCAATTATTGCTATCTTAACAGGAATAGAATCAAAATTTTTGAAATACTTCTGACTCTCCCAAAAATGAATCTGATCAAGTTGTGGATTACAATCCATTTTATTGAAAAACTTGTCTTTATTAGGCACACCCTTTACTTCATATTGCTTAGTACAATTTATATATTTTGTAATCGTATCTGGTACATAGCTAATATTTTTTACCTGACTTGAAATTAATTGAAAACTATTCAAAAAATTTCCAATTTTATTATAAAAAATACATATTATTATAATAAAAAGCCCAAAAATCACTAAAAAGGATACATTCGTTTTTTTCATAAAAAGTCCAATAAAGAAATGTGTTTAACTCTATATAGTATGGATAGTATAATTTGTAATTTCATAAAAACAATAAAAAATCCAGACTATCTCAATCAAGGGATTATACTTTTATTATTATTTGAAAGAATTTGAATTTCAATATAATTTAAATTGATACCTATATTCTTTATCATCAGGAAGATAACGATTAATTGAGGAGGAATATCCTAAAAATAATAATTTTTATATGACAACTTTTTACGATCTAAAGATAGCCCGAAACCTCAACGGATCAAGAATAAAATGAGATTTTGGTGAATACATTGAAAAGGAGCTTTGATATATCTGGAATCAAGATGAAATACAAAAAATTCAACTTCTCGAAGAACACGGATGATTCCCATATGAAGAAAATCATCCAATTATGAAACTTGAAATGAACATTCTTCCTATCCTTGCAATGATGGAGCTGGAATGAGTCCACATCAATAAGTCAAAGCTTGTTGAAATCTGAAACGAACTCAGCGAAAAGATAACACAGCATGAATGAGAAATCTTTGAGCTCGTAGGGGAACGATTCAATATAAATTCTCCAAAGCAAATACAATATATTCTTTTTGAAAAACTGAACATTCCTCATGCCAAGAAAAATAAAACAGGATATTCTGTTGATAATGAGGTACTAGAATATATTGCAGAAAAATACGATATTGCCCGAATTATACTAGAATATCGATCTCTTTCCAAGTTGAAATCTACATACATAGAATGACTTCTAAAATCGATTCATCCGAGTACAGGAAAGATACATACCAACTATCAACAAACTGGAACGAGCACAGGACGAGTATCAAGCGATAATCCAAATCTTCAAAATATCCCCACAGGACAATGATACGGAGAAAGAATAAAATCATGTTTCCTTCCTTCTCCAGGTAATATTTTCATAGTAGCCGATTATTCCCAGATAGAACTTCGAATTCTTGCTCATCTTTCAAAAGATATAAATCTTGTAGATGCTTTCATACAATGAGAAGATATTCATACAAGAACTGCTCGATTTATTTTTGGAGAATCTACCATTACAAGTGAAATGCGAAGAGTTGCAAAAAGTGTCAACTTCTGAGTTATCTATGGAATTACCGGTTTTTGATTATCAAAAACCATTGGAAGAAGCCCAACAGAAGCAAATGCATATATAGACACATTTTATAAAACGTATCCTTGAGTTCGTTCATACTATGACAACATCCTAGAATGAGCCCATTCCAATGGATATGTAGAAACCCTCTTTCAAAGAAGAAGATATATCCCTGGAATTAATGATGCTAATAAGCTTATTAGACAATGAGCCGAGAGAGAGGCTATGAATATGCCAATTCAATGAACCGCTGCGGATGTTTTGAAATACGCTATGATTGCTATAGAAAAACAGTTTAAAGAGAAAAAGCTCCTCTCAAAGATGATCCTCCAAGTACATGATGAATTAGTTTTTGATGTACCAAAAGAAGAAAAAACCACGGTAGAAACGATAATTCGAAATTGTATGCAATGAGTACTCACAGGAGATGTTCCAATTCTTGTCGATATCCATCATGGAGATAATTGGCAAGATGCAAAAGGATAAAAAATATCAAAGCTATAATTATAAATAAAGAATTCAAGAGGAAGCAACTTGTATAGTCAGAAAAAAAATATATACTCACACTATATCACGTCTTGTCATGAATACTTTTGAACAGCATTTCTTTGCTCGATATATTCGAGATAATGAGAAACTCATCAATGTTTTTCATAAACACTATATTCTTATAATAGAAGATATTATTGTTTGGCTTTTCTTTGGACTCACCATTCCCACTTTTCTCTATTATTCAAATTCTTTTGAGTTACAGATGCTCCAGCTTCAATACATATGGGGATATTTATTTCTCATATACGGCATTATCATCTATAAACTCTTTGATTGGTATAATGATGTATGGATAGCAACCGATGTAGGATTGATCGATATCGATTGGGGACTTTTTAGTGAAAATGTGGTATATGTAGAGTATGAAAAAATAGAAGGAATAGAACTCAGAACACGGACATTTTTCGATGCAATCTTATGAGTATCAGATGTCAATATTCGTCTAGCCAGTGGAGGACAATTCATACTTCATGCCGCTTATAAATCAAAAGAAATTGTTCATTTTATTCAATGAATTCAAAAATGAGGAGGTCATCATGCGGAAAAATCAAGTCATTGATCAAAGGATGATGCTCTCTCATTTGAGATATTGATGGAAACGCTTTCAGAAGTAGTCAAAAAACATATGCACCGAAGAGGAAAAGATGATTTAACTGAAGAATATATTGATAAACTTACGGTAGTTTCCCATGACACTGGTACGGTTGATCTCCGAAGTGAAGGAGATAAAATCTGGGTGGAAGACTGGAAAAAGAAATTCATAAAAGAACAAAAAAAACATCACAGTGATGATGGGGAAGATGAAGAAGATTTTCACCATACATAAATATAATCCCTCAGATATCTGAGGGATTATATTTATGTATTTACATCATTAT